>NZ_JBWLKL010000015.1:0-173821 GCF_059026065.1 Streptomyces sp. A18
TGTGGAGCTAAGGAGAATTGAACTCCTGACCTCCTGCATGCCATGCAGGCGCTCTACCAACTGAGCTATAGCCCCTTGCGTTCCTCCCGCTCGGCGGGCGAACAAGAAGAACTTTAGCCTGCGACGAGCCGGAATGTGAAATCCGGGTGACGGGCCCTCCCGGGCCCTGTGACCAGCGGCTCAGGCACCCGCACTCGCACCGGCCCGGCTCAGGGCTAATCGTCGTCGCCGAGCACCGGCTCCGGCAGCGTGCCGGCGTTGTGCTCGAGCAGGCGCCAGCCCCGCGCGCCCTGGCCGAGCACCGACCAGCAGCAGTTGGAGAGCCCGCCGAGGCCCTCCCAGTGGTGGGACTCAAGGCCGAGCAGGCGGCCGATGGTGGTGCGGATCGTGCCGCCGTGGCTGACCACCACGAGCGTGCCGTCCTCCGGCAGCTTCTCGGCATGGCGCAGCACGATCGGCGCGGCCCGGTCGGCGACCTCGGTCTCGAGCTCGCCGCCGCCGCGGCGCACCGATTCGCCGCGCTTCCACGCGTCGTACTGGTCGCCGAAGCGCGTGATGATCTCGTCGTGCGTCAGGCCCTGCCATTCACCGGCGTACGTCTCCTGGAGGCCCTGCTCGTGCGTGACCTCCAGGCCGGTGAGGGCAGCGAGCTCACTCGCGGTGGCCGCCGCCCGCTTGAGGTCGGACGCCACGATGGCGTCCGGCTTCAGCGAGGCGAGCAGCCGGGCGGCGCGCTTGGCCTGCGAGACACCTGTATCGGTCAGATCGATGTCCGTGGAGCCCTGGAAGCGACGCTCCAGGTTCCAGGCCGTCTGGCCATGCCGCCACAGGACGATCCGGCTGCCGCGGTTGGTCACCGCAGCTCACCGTCCAGGTCGGCGGCCTCCTCCGCGGCGCGCTGCTCGGCGTGCTCGGCGGCCTTGCCGCGGGTCGCGACGGCGTCCGAGGGGAGCTCGATCTCGGGGCAGTCCTTCCAGAGGCGCTCGAGGGCGTAGAAGACACGCTCCTCGCTGTGCTGGACGTGCACCACGATGTCCACGTAGTCCAGGAGGACCCAGCGGGCTTCGCGGTCGCCCTCGCGGCGCACCGGCTTGACGCCGAGCTCCTTGCTGAGCCGCTCCTCGATCTCGTCGACGATCGACTTGACCTGGCGGTCGTTGGGCGCGGATGCGAGCAGGAACGCGTCCGTGATCGACAGCACGTCGCTGACGTCGTACGCGATGATGTCGTGGGCGAGCTTGTCGGCGGCCGACTGTGCGGCGACCTTGATGAGCTCGATGGAGCGGTCCGTGGCGGTCACTAGTGAGCTTTCCTTCAGGTGGTCAAGACACACCAAGGGTCTCACGGACCGCCGACAGCACTCCCGGCGATCGCTCGATCACCCAGTCTGCTGCGTCACCCGGGCCGGGAGTCGTCTCCCGGCCCGGGTCCGCGCCGGTCATCCCGCGTCGTAGTCCTGGCCGAGGACCACCGACACATCCGCGTTCGGTGCGGTCTTGCCCTTGCGGACCGCGCTGTCCGGCAGCCCCAGGGTCTTGGCGACCTCGGCGGCCTGCGTCTTCTTGCCCGCGTCGGCGTACGTGACCTGCGAAGCCGCCTGGGCCGTGGATCCCGCGCCGCTGTCGACGAAGGTGTAGCCGCCGTTGACCAGCGAGATCCGCGCGTCCTGCCCGGCGCCCTTGCTCCCGGAGGCGTTCTTGACCCCGACCCGTAGGGCCGCGCCCTTCTCCGGGCTCTTGACCGCGCCGCCGAGGACCTCCTTGACCACGTTCGTGCTCGCCGCTTGCGAGAGCGTCCCGTCCTGCTGCACCGGGAGCAGCTCCGTGGAGTAGTCGCCGCCCTTCGCGCGGTCGGCGAGCTTGGCGAGGAAGGCGCCGAGGTCCTTCTCCTTGAGCGAGGGGTCCAGGATCTGCGCCAGCGACTGGACGGTCGTCGTCGCGGCCTGCGGGTCGGACGACAGCTTCCGCAGGACGCCCTGCATGACCTGGCCGAACCGCTTGAGCTGCGCGGTCTCGGACTCGCCGGACGCGCGGTAGGTGGCGTACGCGACGGCCATCGGGCCGCTCAGGGTCTGCTGCTCGCCCTTCTTCACGAGGGGCGCCTGGCCCTTCTTGGCCTTGGGGTCCGGAACGTTCGCGTCCGTGTCGACGTCGATGTTGCCGACCAGCTCGACGAGGTTGTTCAGGTAAGGGGTGTCGAGCCGCCACGTGCCCTCGACCTGGGTGCCGAGCAGACCGTCGATCGACTCGCGGGTGCCGGTCGAACCGTCGTCGTCGACCGACTTGCCGAGCGTCGTTCCCGCGGCGTCGTCGTCGGTCACGGAGAGGGAGTTGGGCAGCAGGACCGTCGTGCCGCGCTTGGCCGTGGTGTTGTTCACCAGGAGCGCCGTGGAGGTGCCGCCCCCCTTGGTGTTGTGCAGGTGGACGACGATCACGTCGCGATTCTGCGGTCCGGCCGCCGCGGTGGCATCGCCGGACGCGTCGTCCGACAGGCCGGGCAGTTTGCCCGCGTACCAGAGGTAGCCGACGCCGCCCGCGATCACGAGCGCGAACACCACGACGAGCGCGACGACCCGGGAGCGCCCGCGCCGCTTGGCCTCTTCGCGCCGCTCGGTGCGGCTCTCGGTGAACTTCAGCCAGTCGATGACGTCTTCGGACTCTTCGTCCGGCTCCTCGATGAAGGAGAACTGCTGCGTCTCGTAGGCGGGATCGCGCTCCGGCGCACGCCGGGGCTCGGCTTCGGGCACCGGTTCCGGCTCAGGCTCCGGCTCCGGCTGGCGCGACTGCTGCGGAATCCAGCCGGCCTGCGTCTGCTGGGCGGCCTGCTGCGGGGGCTGCTGGTACGCCTGCTGCTGGTCGTACGTGCCGTACGAACCGGAGTCGTACGAAGAGTCGTACGGAGGCACGGGAGCCTGCTGCCCGGTCGCGTACGGGTCGTACCCGTAACCCTGCGGCTGCTGTTGCGGCTGTTGTTGTTGCGGCGGCTGCGGCTGCTGCTGCTGCGCAACATGAGGCACCTGCTGGTACACCGGCTGCCCATACTCGTCGTACCCGACGACCTGGTACTGATCAGCCGCGTACTCGCCCGCGTACGGGTCGCCGCCCGCATACGGGTCGTACTGTCGGTCGTTCACCGGTGCCCCTCTCGGCTCAATCGCCGCGGTACAGCTCGCGCTTGTCGATATAACGCACCACACCGTCCGGCACCAGGTACCAGACGGGGTCTCCCTTGGCGACCCGCGCACGGCAGTCCGTGGACGAGATGGCGAGCGCCGGGACCTCGACCAGCGAGACACCGCCCGCCGGCAGGCCCGGGTCGGCCAGCGTATGGCCGGGCCGGGTGACCCCGATGAAGTGCGCCAGGGAGAACAGCTCTTCGGTGTAGCGCCAGGTGAGGATCTGACCGAGGGCGTCGGCGCCCGTGATGAAGAAGAGGTCCGTGTCGGGGTTGAGCGTGCGCAGATCGCGCAGCGTGTCCGTCGTGTAGGTCGGTCCGCCGCGGTCGATGTCGATGCGGCTCACCGAGAACTGTGGGTTCTCGGCCGTCGCGATGACCGTCATCAGATAACGGTCCTCGGCCGGGGACACCGCCTTGTCGCTCTTCTGCCACGGCTGCCCGGTCGGCACGAACACCACCTCGTCGAGGTGGAACTGCGCGGCGACCTCCTGGGCCGCCACCAGGTGTCCGTGGTGGATCGGGTCAAACGTTCCGCCCATGACGCCCAGGCGGCGCTTGCCCTTGCTGGCCGGGCCGGTACCGAGACCGGTAGGCATGTCCTGCTCTCCCATGCGTGCAGACCCTACCGGCCCGGTCGACGGGCTCTGTTTCAGCCGTCCGGTCCGTGAGACCGCTCAGCGGTTCGGTCAGCGGTTCGGTCAGCGGTCCCGGTTGAAGCGCGTGGTGATCCACAGGAGCAGCATCAGCGCGACGAACGCGCCACCGCCGGTGATCAGAGGACTGATGCTTGCGTGCTCGTCGACGTGCTTGCCCTCGGAGGCGAGAGTGACCAGCTGGGAGGCGGTGCTGTGGAGGCTCATCGTCGGCAGGACCTATCCGGAGGTGGGCGGGACAAAGACTTGGGGGCCATCGTATGCGGGAGCACCGGCCGAGCTCACGCCGACTCAGCCGTTGCGGTCCGCGCGGTCGCCCTGGTCGCCCCCGCCGGGAAGGTCTTCGCCGCGCTCGGCGTCACCGCTCCGGTGCTCGGCGTCACCGCTCCGGTGCTCGGCCTCGTCGCTCCGGTGCTCGGCGTCACCGCCCGAGCGCTCGGCGTCGGCACCCTGCTTGTAGCCCCGCAGCAGGAACCACGCCATGAGCACGCAGCCGACGACCATGACGATGAGCACGACGCGCAGCAGATTGCCCGCACCCTGCTCCTTGGCGGCCAGGCCGGCCGCCTCCGTGACCCAGTGGTGGGCTGCGGCGCTGTGCTCCATGACGGCCATGACGGGCGACTCCATTCGCTGTGCTGCCCTGTCACGGTATCTCCGCCTAGGCTGGGTCCCACCTCGGGGGCATGACTGGACGAGCATGGGGGATGGGGCATGACCGACGACAACGACCACGGCCAGCAGGACGGTGGCCACGAGAACGGCCACGAGAACGTGCCGAGCAGGCAGCGCAGGCGCTTCCCCGGCATCTCGTCACGGGCGTACGAACACCCGGCGGACCGTTCGGCCCTGGTGGCCCTGCGCAAGCTCACCGGCTTCGACACCGTCTTCAAGGCGCTCAGCGCGCTGCTCCCGGAGCGGAGCCTGCGGCTCCTGTTCCTCTCCGACTCCGTACGGGTCTCCGACGCGCAGTTCGCGCACCTGAACACCATGCTGCGGGACGCCTGCTACATCCTGGACCTGGAGAAGGTCCCGCCGATGTACGTGAACCAGGACCCGAACCCGAACGCGATGTGCATCGGCCTGGACGAGCCGATCATCGTGGTGACCACGGGTCTCGTCGAGCTGCTCGACGAGGAGGAGATGCGCGCGGTCGTCGGCCACGAGGTGGGCCACGCACTCTCGGGCCACTCGGTGTACCGGACGATACTGCTCTTCCTCACGAACCTCGCGCTCAAGGTCGCCTGGATCCCGCTCGGCAATGTCGCGATCATGGCGATCGTGACCGCCCTGCGCGAGTGGTTCCGCAAGTCCGAGCTGTCGGCGGACCGTGCGGGGCTCCTGGTGGGCCAGGACCTGAAGGCGTCGATGCGGGGCCTGATGAAGATCGCGGGCGGCAACCACCTGCACGAGATGAACGTGGACGCGTTCCTGGAGCAGGCCAAGGAGTACGAGGCGGGGGGCGACCTGCGGGACTCGGTCCTGAAGATCCTTAACGTCCTGCCGCGTACGCACCCCTTCACCACCGTGCGCGCCGCCGAGCTGAAGAAGTGGGCCGAGACCCGCGACTACCAGCGGATCATGGACGGCCACTACCCGCGCCGCGACGAGGACAAGGACACCTCGGTGTCGGACTCCTTCCGTCAGTCGGCTTCCAGCTACGCGGACGACGTGCGCCACAGCAAGGACCCGCTGATGAAGCTGGTCAACGACATCGCGGGCGGCGCGGGCGACCTGGGCGGCAAGCTGCGCGGCAAGTTCACCGGACAGGGCGGACAGGGCGGGCAGGGCGGACAGGGCCCCACCGACACCGAGGACAAGTAACCCTCAGAACCCTCACACCGAAGGCTGGGCGGTAGCGGAGAGCGAGCCGCACAGCGCCGTGGCGTCACCCGTCGCGTACGGGTCGGTGCCCGCGGGGCCGCCCGCCTTCGCCTTCTGCCCGGCGAGCAGCGGCCGCAGCTGGTTGGCGACGTCGGCGGAGCAGGCGAGCGGCCCTGCCTGCATGTACGACACGAGCAGCTCGGCCTGGCGCATGCGCAGGTCGTCGCGGTCGAAGCGGAACTGCAGCTCGCGGCGGACGGTGAAGAGCGAGGCCTTGGCGTGCTCGCCCTTGCCGGCCGGCCGCAGCGCGTACACGAAGGTGTGGTCCGAGGTCACCTCGAGGGTGTTCTTGTCCGTCTCGGTGGCGTGCAGCGTGCCGTGGACCCGGATGCCGGGCGAGGCGAGGGCCGTCTTCGTCGGGTCGAACCGCACCAGCCAGCCGGTGGGCGCGTGCCGTCCGTCCGCCGCCGGGTGCGCGAAGCTCTCGTCGAACTGGTCGAGCTGCTGCGGGTCCAGCAGGATGCGCGCGGAGCGCACGGCGCCGCCGGTGAGGACGTCCGGGTCGAGCGAGGACTCGACCAGATAGTCCTTGGCGGTGGTCAGCGCGGCCATCACCTGGCTGTCCGAGAAGTGCGGGGTGCGCCGCGCCGCAGGGAGGTTGATGCCCGAAGCGCCCGTGCGGAACTGCGCGGCCGGGCTGTGCTCGTACAGATCGGCCGGCTTCTCGGCGCCGGGCACGGGGCCCGGCGGGGCGAGCGGTATGACCGTCATCCGCAGCGGCTCGGGGCGCTGGGCGACCGGGGCTTCGTACGGGTGGCGTACGCCCATGTAGATCGCGGTGCCGAAGGCGACGGCGATCAGCAGGACGAGGATCACGGCCTGTTTGGAGAGGTGTCGGTGTTGCGCCGGACGGCGGCGCACCGCGTGCGTGTGATCGCCCATGCGCTCCTGCGCGGAGTACTCCTGGAGCCGTGCGGCGCGGACGAACGACTCGTCGAAGACGACGGATCGGTACTCGTCCTCACCACCGGCGGGAGCGCCCTCGGGGGTCCCCTCGGGTGGTTCTCCTGGCCCGCCCATACCTTCAGGGTAGGTCTCAGCGCGGTCAGGTAAACGCCCTGGTACACGAGAAATCCTGTCAACTTCTCACGGGATGCGCGGCGTCGCGGACACGGGCGGTGGGCCGTACTCCGCGGAGGCGGAGGGCTCCGTGGAGACGGGGGGCGGGATCCGGTCCTGGCGGCCCGTCGACGCGCCGCGGTAGACCGCCGTGAAGGCGAGCGCGACCATGCCGATGCCCATCAGGAGGGCGAGCATCCAGGCGACGGGTCGGTGCCAGCGGTTGTGGCCTCCATAGACACCCGGCCGGCCGTACCCGTCGTCCGTGAACTCCCGTTCGTACACGTCGTCGAGGTCCGGGTCGTGGCCGAACTCGCCGCCGTCGTCCTGGCCGAAGCCCTCGTCGTACAGGTCGTCCTCGGGCGACTCGCGGCCCGAACCCCGGGTACGGGCGCGGCGGTTCTCGGCCTCGGAGGCCTCGGCGCGCGCCTGGGCGGCAGCCAACAGCCGCTCCACCGCGGTGGGTTCATGGACTTCGGCGGCCTTGACGAAGTCCTCGTCGAAGACCACGGAGGCGAACTCTTCGTCCGCACCCCCGTGGTCGCGGTCGTCGTCGGGCTCCCAGCCGTCAGGAAACGACGGCGTGCCCCCCACGTCCTCCGGCACCCTTCCAGCGTAGACCCGGAAGGGGCAATCTGGGCAGACGGTACGGGAATTGGGCTCGTGCGGGAATTCAGCGGGTGTGGCCGTCCCCGGTGACGATGTACTTCGTCGACGTCAGCTCGGGAAGCCCCATCGGGCCCCGGGCGTGCAGCTTCTGCGTGGAGATGCCGATCTCGGCGCCGAAGCCGAACTGGCCGCCGTCCGTGAAACGCGTGGAGGCGTTCACGGCGACCGTCGTGGAGTCCACGAGCTGCGTGAAGCGGCGCGCGGCCTGCTGCGAGGTGGTGACGATCGCCTCGGTGTGCCCGGAGGTCCACAGGCGGATGTGCTCGACGGCCTGCTCCAGGGAGTCGACGATGCCCGCCGCGATGTCGTACGAGAGGTACTCGGTCTCCCAGTCCTCCGTGGTCGCGGGCACGACGGTGGCCTTCGAGGCGTCGGCGTACGCGATGGCCCGCTCGTCGGCGTGCACGGTGACCCCGGCCTCGGCCAGGGCGTCCAGGGCGCGCGGCAGGAAGGCGTCGGCGATGTCCGCGTGCACCAGGAGGGTCTCGGCGGCATTGCAGACGCTGGGGCGCTGCGCCTTGGAGTTGATGAGGATGTCGACGGCCATGTCGATGTCGGCCTTCGCGTCCACGTAGACGTGGCAGTTGCCGGTGCCGGTCTCGATGACCGGGACGGTGGACTCCTCGACGACGGTCTTGATCAGGGAGGCGCCGCCGCGCGGGATGAGGACGTCGACGAGGCCGCGGGCGCGCATCAGCTCGCGCACGGAGTCACGGTTCTCGCCCGGCACGAGCTGGACGGCGTCGGCGGGCAGGCCCGCTCCGTGGACGGCGTCGCGCAGCACGCGGACGAGCGCGGTGTTCGATTCGTACGCCGATGACGAGCCCCGCAGGAGCACCGCGTTGCCGGACTTCAGGCAGAGGGCGGCGGCGTCCACGGTGACGTTCGGGCGGGCCTCGTAGATGATCCCGACGACGCCGAGCGGGACGCGGACCTGGCGCAGGTCGATGCCGTTCGGCAGCGTCGAGCCGCGGACGACCTCGCCGACGGGGTCCGGCAGCGCCGCCACGTCGCGCACGTCGGCGGCGATGGCGCGGACCCGCTCCGGGGTGAGCGTCAGGCGGTCGACGATCGACTCGCTGGTCCCGGCCTCACGGGCACGGGCGGTGTCCTTGCCGTTCGCCTCGATGATCTCGGCGGTGCGGACCTCCAGGGCGTCGGCGATCGCCAGGAGCGCGTCGTCCTTGGCGGCGCGCGGCAGCGGCGCGAGCGTCGCGGCGGCGCCGCGGGCGCGGTAGGCGGCCTGGGCGACGGGCGAGAGGTTGTCGTACGGCAAGCCCGAGAACAAGGGAGGGAGGGACGTCATGCCCGCAGCGTAATGGGGAGCGGCCACGGTCCACCCGCTGTTTCAGCAGCCGAGACCACGGTGCTCACGACGGCTCGAAAAGCAGGACGGCTCAAAAAGGGTGCACGCCCACCGGGGTCGCCGGCAGCGGACCGTACCCCTCCGCGATCCGCTGGTGGTACGTGTCGCGGTCGATCACTTCGAGCCCCACGATCTCCCACGGCGGCAGCTGCGCGCTCTGCCGGTGCTCGCCCCAGAGCCGGAGCGCCACCGCGGCCGCGTCGTGCAGGTCGCGGGCCTCTTCCCAGTACCGGATCTCCGCGTGGTCGGGGGCGTACCTGCTGGTCAGCAGAAAGGGGTGGTCGTGGGCGAGCTGCTCGAGGCCTCGCCTGACCTCCTTCAGCGGGGCTTTCGCCCCCGAGACGCTCAGGGTGACGTGCCACAGACGGGGCGCCTCCACCGTCTCGCCCTCCTGCCTCTCGTCGGTCTCGGCCGCCGCTCGCGTCTCGGTGTACGTCGCCCCCGCGGCGACGCTGGTCAGGGACCGCTCAGCGGACGCGCGGGACGACGCTCCCGGGCGCACTCGTCTCACGACGGCCTCCTCTACGCAATGGGGGTGCGGATACGCAATGGTCGTGCGGAAGTGTCTGGAACAAAGTTGAGCAGGCCAAGCGCCCCCGCGGGGCCGTTTTGGGGAGTTTCACCTCGCAGGGGCCGGTCGGCGCACGGCGTTCGCGCCTGTTTTCGGCCGGGTCACCACTGGGGCGGCTGTGACTCCTGGGACGACAGACACCACTGTCCGCGGGGGCTGCGCGGGGCTGTGACCGCTAGTCGTGCAGCAGCGCGAGGTCGTCGCGGTGCACCACTTCCCGCTCGTACGCCGGTCCGAGCTCCCGCGCGAGCTCCCGCGTGGAACGGCCGAGGAGCTGCGGGAGCTCCTTGGCGTCGAAGTTCACCAGCCCGCGCGCCACGGCACGTCCCGAGGTGTCCCGCAGCTCGACGGGATCGCCCGCGGCGAAGTCTCCCTCGACCGCCGCGATCCCTGCCGGCAGCAGCGATTTGCGCCCCTCGACGATCGCGCGCACCGCGCCGTCGTCGAGCGTGAGCGCGCCTTGCGGCTCCGACGCGTGCTGGAGCCACAGGAGCCGGTCGCCGGTGCGGCGGCCCGTGCGGTGGAAGTACGTCCCGGTGTCGCGGCCCGCGAGGGCGTCGGCGGCGTGGGTCGCGGAGGTGAGCACGACCGGGATCCCGGCGGCCGCGGCGATCCGCGCCGCCTCGACCTTGGTGACCATGCCGCCGGTGCCGACGCCCGCCTTGCCCGCGCTGCCGATCTGGACGTGCGCTATGTCGGCGGGGCCCGTGACCTCGGTGATCCTGGAGCTGCCGGGCTTGGACGGGTCACCGTCGTAGAGGCCGTCCACGTCCGAGAGCAGGACGAGGAGGTCGGCGTGGACGAGGTGAGCGACGAGGGCGGCGAGCCGGTCGTTGTCGCCGAAGCGGATCTCGTCCGTGGCCACGGTGTCGTTCTCGTTCACGACGGGCAGCGCGCCCATCGCGAGGAGCTGGTCGAGGGTGCGGGACGCGTTGCGGTGGTGGGCACGCCGTGCCATGTCGTCGGAGGTGAGGAGCACCTGCCCGACGCGTACGCCGTACCGGGCGAAGGAAGCGGTGTAGCGGGCCACGAGAAGCCCTTGGCCGACGCTGGCGGCCGCCTGCTGCCTCGCGAGGTCCTTGGGGCGCCTGCGCAGGCCCAGCGGCGAGAGACCGGCGGCGATGGCACCGGACGAGACGAGCACGATCTCGCGCTCGCCGCCGCTGCGGCTCTTGGCGAGCACGTCAACGAGGGCGTCAACGCGATCGGCGTCCAGGCCCCCCGACGCGGTGGTCAGGGACGAGGACCCGACCTTGACGACAACCCTGTGGGCCCCTGCGACGCCCGCCCGTCTCCCACCACCGCCCTCAACCGAGGCCCTTCGGGCCCACCCTGCATCCTGACTTGCCCCAGCCACGCACTTCCCCAATGATCCCGAAGATCCCATTCCCTGCCGGACCAGCAATCTACGCGAGTGAGGGGGTGCGGTGCCCGCGCATTTCGAGGGGCGGACCCACGAGCCCTCCGAGGCGATTCCCACCCCCGAGGTTCAGTACCTTTGCCCCTTAATCCGGTGATTGTCCTCACGGAAGATTGCTAGAGAGCCACCGCACGTCATACGGTCAGTGGTCGACTTCCCCCCATCCGGTCCCCCACCGGTGCCCCATCCGATCCCCCGCCAGGAGCCCAAGCCCGTGCCCTCTGCCGGACTCGCATCCCGCCGCATCGTGCAGCTCTCCGCGCTGTTCGCGATGTTCGCGCTCTTCACGGCCCAGCTCGTCAGCGCGCTGGTCCCGTATGTACCGGTGTTCATCGCCGCGTCGGCGGCGAACCTCGCGCTCGACGTCTATCTGCAGTACAAGCAGCCGGGGCTCCTCTCCCTCCTTGGCAAGATCCGGTTCGATGTCACCGTCAGGCAGCTCCTGCGCGACATGCTGATCCTGGTCGGCCTGCTGCGCATCGACGGCATCGAGCCGCTGGCCGAGCAGTCGCCGCTGACGATCTCGCTGCTCGCCTTCTACTTCCTGCACTTCGGCTGCCAGGCCACCGCCATACTGGTGCGCCGCAGGCGCCAGCTGCCGATCGTCACGCGCAACATCGACACGTCGGCGCTGCACCTGACCGCGGCCCCGCCGCGGATCCTCTCGCGCCGCCAGGCCCACCGCCTGCTCACGTTCTCGATCCCCGCCACGGCCGGCATGGTGGTCACCGCGGGCACCACGGACGCGTACTGGGGCGGCATCGGCGTCGGCATCTCCATCGCCCTGATGGGCCTCGGCGCCCTCTACCTCGCCACGTGGCTGCTCCCCAAGAAGCGCGCGAAGAACGACGAGAAGGTCATGGAGTGGCTGGACAACTGGCTGGCCGAGTACCAGCCGTCCGTCGCGATGTACTTCTCGGGCGGCTCCACGTCGGCGTACCAGGCGAACATGTGGCTCTCCACACTCGGCAAGCTCGACGGCAAGCCGCTGATCGTGCTGCGTGAGCGGTTCATGGTGCAGAAGATCGACGCGACGGACGTCCCGATCATCTGCTTCCCGAAGGTCGCGACGATGTTCTCCCTGGAGACCTCGACGCTGAAGATGATGCTGCACCCGGCGAACGCCGCGAAGACCTCGCAGGTCCTGCGCATCCCCACGATCAAGCACGCCTTCATCAACCACGGCGAGAGTGACAAGCTGTCCTCCTGCAACCCGTACGCGAAGGCGTACGACGAGGTGTGGGTGGCGGGCCCGGCCGCGCGCGACCGCTACCAGGCCGCCGACGTCGGCGTCGACGACAAGGACGTGGTCGAGGTCGGCCGCCCCCAGCTGTCCCCGATCCTGCGCTCGACGGGCGCCCCCACGGGCCCGTTCACGACCGTTCTGTACGCCCCCACCTGGGAGGGCTGGGACGGCAACCCCGGCAACACCTCGGTGACCCTCGCGGGCGAGAACATCGTCCGGCACCTGCTGGCCGACCCCGGCGTACGGCTCATCTACAAGCCGCACCCGATGACCGGCTCGCAGGACCCCCGCGCGGGCGCGGCGAACGAGCGCATCAAGGCGATGATCCGCGAGGCCGCCGCCAAGCGTTCGGGCGAGCGTCCCGGCCAGGAGGCGTTGGCCGAACTGTCGTTGCGCACCGCCGAGTTGGACCGTCTGACCTCGACCGCGTTCCGTAAGAGCGTGGACGAGATGGAGCGGATGATGCTCCAGGGCACGCCGGACGGCGACCAGCAGGCGGCCGTCGCCGAGGCGACGGCGGCGTGGGAGACGGCGTACTGGGCGTCGTTCCCCGAGTGGGAGCACCAGATCATCACCACCGCGCGCCCGGCGATCTTCTCGTGCTTCAACCAGGCGGACCTGCTGATCAGTGATGTCTCCTCGGTCGTCTCCGACTGGCTGACGAGCGAGAAGCCGTACGCCGTCGCCAACACGTCCGGCATGTCCGAGGCGGACTTCCGCGCGGGCTTCCCGACGGTGAGCGCGGCGGCGATCCTCTCCCCGACCGCCGAGGACATCCCGGCGCTCCTGGAGGCCGTCCGGTCCCCGGAGAAGGACACGCACGCCGACGCCCGCCTGGCCCTCAAGGAGCACCTCCTGGGCCCCTCGGACCCGCCCTCGCTGGTCCGCTTCAACCAGGCGGCCCTCACGCTCTCGGCCAAGGCCGACGAGCGCCGCATCCGCATGGCGACCCGCATCGACGCGGAGATCCCCGGCCAGCGGGCAGCGGAGGACGCGGCAGAGGAAGCCGAGTCCGACCCAACGGAATCAAACGGCGCAGAAGACACGGTCACGGCGTAAGCGGAGCGCCCCACAAGGGGCGCTCGGAACTGCGCGATCAACCACAACGCACCCGCACGGTGTACGAACAACAGAAGGGCCCCCGGAGCCGAAGCTCCGGGGGCCCCTCTCACTGTCCAGGGCGCCCCCACCAAGGCAAAAGCCTAGAACGGCTCGAAGTCGTCGTACGCCTTCTCCGCATCGTCCCGCTCGCTGTCCCGGTCCCGCCGCCGCTGCGCCGCAGGCCTCGGCGCCTCGAGCCGGTGGTCCTCGCCACGCCGGCCCAGCATCTCCGCACCGGCCATCACCGAGGGCTCCCAGTCGAAGACGACCGCGTTCTCCTCCGGGCCGATGGCGACGCCGTCGCCCGTGCGGGCGCCCGCCTTCATCAGCTCTTCCTCGACGCCGAGGCGGTTGAGGCGGTCCGCGAGGTAGCCGACGGCCTCGTCGTTGTTGAAGTCAGTCTGCCGCACCCAGCGCTCGGGCTTCTCGCCGCGCACGCGGTAGATGCCGTCGTCGCCGAGCTTGACGGTGAAGCCCGCGTCGTCCACGGCCTTGGGCCGGATGACGATACGGGTCGCCTCCTCCTTCGGCTTCGCGGCACGCGCCGCGGCCACGACCTCGGCGAGCGCGAAGGACAGCTCCTTGAGCCCCTTGTGCGCCACGGCCGACACCTCGAAGACGCGGTAGCCGCGCGCCTCCAGGTCGGGCCGGACCAGGTCGGCGAGGTCCTGGCCGTCCGGTACGTCGATCTTGTTCAGGACGACGACACGCGGCCGGTTCTCCAGGCCGGCGCCGTACTCCCGCAGCTCGGCCTCGATGATGTCGAGGTCGGAGACGGGGTCGCGGTCGGACTCGAGGGTCGCCGTGTCCAGGACGTGCACCAGGACGCTGCACCGCTCGACGTGCCGCAGGAATTCGAGGCCGAGGCCCTTGCCCTGGCTGGCGCCCGGGATCAGACCCGGCACGTCGGCGATCGTGTAGACGGTCGAACCGGCCGTCACCACACCGAGGTTGGGGACGAGCGTCGTGAACGGGTAGTCCGCGATCTTCGGCTTGGCGGCGCTCAGGACCGAGATCAGCGAGGACTTGCCCGCGCTCGGGTAGCCCACGAGCGCGACGTCCGCGACCGTCTTGAGCTCCAGGATGACGTCGCCCGCGTCACCCGGCTCACCGAGGAGCGCGAAGCCGGGCGCCTTGCGGCGGGCCGAGGCGAGTGCCTTGTTGCCCAGGCCGCCGCGGCCGCCCTGCGACGCGACGTACGTCGTGCCCTGGCCGACCAGGTCGGCGAGGACGTTGCCGTCCTTGTCGAGGATGACGGTGCCGTCCGGCACGGGCAGGACGAGGTCCTGGCCGTCCTTGCCGGAGCAGTTGTCACCGGCGCCGGGGGCGCCATTGGTGGCCTTGCGGTGCGGGGAGTGGTGGTAGTCGAGCAGGGTCGTGACCGACTGGTCGACGACCAGGATCACGTCACCGCCACGGCCGCCGTTGCCACCGTCCGGGCCGCCGAGCGGCTTGAACTTCTCACGGTGGACGGAGGCACAGCCGTGGCCCCCGCTACCCGCGGCGACGTGCAGCTCGACGCGGTCCACGAAGGTGGTCATGGGATGTGCCTCCAGAAACATGCGAATGTCAGGGACGAAATGCCCCTAGATGTAACACGCGAAGGGCGGACCCGCTTCCCGACAGGGAAGTGAGGTCCGCCCTCGCGAAGAACCTGTTCTACGGAAGCCTGATTCAGGCGACCGGAACGATGTTCACGACCTTGCGGCCACGGTGCGTGCCGAACTCGACCGCACCGGCGGCCAGCGCGAACAGCGTGTCGTCCTTGCCACGGCCGACGCTCGAGCCGGGGTGGAAGTGGGTGCCACGCTGGCGGACCAGGATCTCACCGGCGTTGACGGTCTGACCGCCGAAGCGCTTCACGCCGAGCCGCTGAGCATTGGAATCGCGCCCGTTCCGAGTGGACGATGCGCCCTTCTTGTGTGCCATGTGTTCTCAGTCCCTTACTTCGCAGCCGTGGGGATACCGGTGACCTTGATCGCCGTGTACTGCTGGCGGTGACCCTGGCGACGGCGGTAGCCGGTCTTGTTCTTGTAGCGAAGGATGTCGATCTTCGCGCCCTTGTGGTGGTCCACGACCTCGGCCGTGACCTTGATACCGGCAAGCACCCACGGGTCACTCGTCACGGCGTCGCCGTCGACAACGAGCAGCGTAGAGAGCTCTACGGTGTCGCCAACCTTGGCGGTGGGAAGCTTGTCAACCTCAACGATGTCGTCGACAGCAACCTTGTGCTGGCGACCACCGCTGCGCACGATGGCGTACACGGATCTCTCTCTCGCTCGGAACGGGACCCCCGCAGTCCAGCCGCCCGCATACGCGGTCGACCTCTCCCGGACGCCAGGCGCCGGAAGGAAAATCAGGTTTACAGGGGTAGGACGTGTCTAGTAACACGCCGACGGTCAAGATTACGGGGCTGGGCCGGACGGGTCAAACCGGCTTCTCGCCGTCCTGCGGCAGCGGCTTGACGCCCTTGCACAGATCGGTGCTGTCGGCCTTCCCGGGCCAGGCCACGGTCCGTACCCGGTCGAAGTGTCCGCGGTACGCGTCGTGCACGGAGTCGTCGTCGATCTTCACGATCGCCTCGTCGTTCTCGCGCAGCGCAGGCGCCGTGTAGTTCTGCGAGCCGGTGAAGGAGAGCTTGTTCACCTTGCCGTCGTACTTCCCGTCGATGAGCAGGTACTTCGAGTGGATGATGTAGGGCGTCACGAGCTTCGTGCCGGGGCGCAGCGGGTCCCGGTCGTCGTTGAAACAGCGCATGGTCGGCCCGCCCGCCTTGTGCAGCGCCTCCCAGGTGCCGGGGGTGCCGCCCTGGCTCTTGGCGCTGTCGGTCTCGGCGTAGACGATGCTGACCGTGCAGCCCGCCTTCTTGAGCGAGACGAGCTTGTCGGCGATCTGCTTCCGGGTGATCTTGAAGATCGAGGCGCGGACGTTGGTGTGCCGGGCCACCCCGGCCGCGTCCTTGTAGTTGCACGTCACGTTGTTCAGGACCGAGTACATCGTGTCGGTCTCGTTGACCGTGCCGGAGCGCGGGAAGAAGTACGCCTTGTAGACGCCGTCGCTGACCGTGCGGTAGTCCCAGTTCCGCCAGTCCTTGCGGATCATGTCGGTGAAGTAGTCGGCGTACGCGTCGTACATCGTCGGGTTGTTCGGGAGCTGCAGCGCGTCGTTGAAGAACTTCGTGTGCGCGGAGGGCGTCGAGTTCGACGTGGTCTGTACGACGACGTCCCTGGCGCCCTCGACCTGTGAGAACAACCAGAACTTGTTGTGCATGATCGACTTGCCGTACTTGGGGTCGCCCAGGCACGACTTGTTCGCCGGGCAGAGCGTCACGAAGGACGACTTCGTCTTGTCCGTGCCCAGCGCCGCCGCGAGCGTGCTGTACGAGGTGTTCGTGGGGCGGTCGCTCCTGCTGGACTCGTCGAGCACCATCTGGACGCGCACGCCGCGGTCCTTGGCCGCCACGAGCGCGTTCACGACCGAGGCCTCCCACACGTGGTAGACGGCGACCTTGATCGTCGAGCCTGGCACCGCGGCGTTCGTCAGGTCGATCAGGCGGGTGCGGATCGCGTACTGCTGCTCGGTGGTGCCCAGCGGATCGTTGAAGATCGGCGCCTCGACCAGGGGCGGCTCCGCGTCCGCCGCCGCCGTCCCCACGGCGCCGACGCTCTGGATGCCCGCCGCCGACAGGACCGTGGCCAGCGCCACGGCCTGGCGTGCGCCCTTGACCTGCTTCGCGGCACGGTGACGTCCCGTGCCTCTCAGGCGACCGTTCGCCATCGTCCATCCCCTCCCCTGACACGAACGGAGCGTCTCCCCAGACACCACGCCCGCGTACTCCTTCACCAACCGCATGAGTTTTACAGGTACTTCGTCGTGTTCCAACAGCGAGGTGCCCCCGGCATGGCCAGATCACCATGTCGGGGGCACCCCGGTCGTACAGACGGACTACGAAGGAGGGGGTCAGGCCTCGTCGGCCGCGGAGGCCTTGACGCCGGCCGGCGCCTGCTCCGCCGCGGCGGTCTTCTTCGTCGTCTTCGACGCCTTCTTGGCCGTCGTCTTCTTGGCGGCCGTCTTCTTGGCCGCGGTCTTCTTGGTGGCCGCCTTCTTCGTGGCCGTCTTCTTGGCGGCGGTCTTACGCGCCGTCTTCTTGGCCGGAGCTGCTTCCTCGGCGTCCGCCTCGGGCTTCTCCGTGGCCTTCTCCGGGGCCTCCGTGGCCTTCTCCGCCGACGGGACGACCAGGACGGCCGCCTCCTCGGACGCCGTCGGCGCGGTGGCCTTGCGGACCGCACGGCGGCGCGGACGGGCCGGGGCGGCGTCGGCGGGGGCCTCGGCCACCGGCTCGGCGGCGACCGGCTCGGCGACGGGCTCCGCCTTGGGCGCCTCGGCGACGATCACCTCGGCGGCCTCCCGCTCCGTGCTCTCCGTCTTCGGCGAACCGGCGGGCGCCGTCGCCTTGCGGGTCGCACGGCGGCGCGTACGCCCCTTGGGAGCGGCGTCATCCGCCGGTGCCTC
Organism: Streptomyces sp. A18; assembly: GCF_059026065.1. NCBI lineage: Bacteria > Bacillati > Actinomycetota > Actinomycetes > Kitasatosporales > Streptomycetaceae > Streptomyces > Streptomyces sp. A18. Next base: position 17,659 of record NZ_JBWLKL010000015.1, read on the forward strand.
GTGGGCCACCTCGACGACCGGGTCCTCGGCGGCGGCCGGAGTCTCGACCACGGGGGCCTCGACCACCGGAGCCTCGTCCTCGGCCGTGGCGGCCTTCCGGGACCTGGAGCGCTTCTCCGCCTTGGGCGCGGTGTCCGCCTTCGGGGCGCCGGCCGGAGCCGAGGCCCGACGGGTGGCCCTGCGGCGCGAACGGCCACCACGGGAGGCGGCTGCCTCGGCCTCGGAGGCGCTGCTGTAGAGCTCCTCGTCCGGCACGAACTCCGGCTCGGGAAGCGCCACCGGGGCAGCCACTTCGGCCGCGACCTCGGCATCGGACTCGGTCTCGACCTCGTCCGTGCCCTCGTGCTCGTGGTCGTGCGTGTGCTCCTGACCCTGCTCCGAGCCACCGCGCCCGCGCTTCTTGCGCTTGCCACCGCCGCCACCGGCGGAGGTCGGCTGCTCCATGTGCACGATCACGCCGCGGCCGTTGCAGTGCACGCAGGTCTCGGAGAAGGACTCCAGGAGGCCCTGGCCGACGCGCTTACGGGTCATCTGGACGAGACCCAGCGAGGTGACCTCGGCCACCTGGTGTTTCGTACGGTCACGGCCCAGGCATTCGAGCAGGCGACGCAGGACCAGGTCCCGGTTGTTCTCGAGCACCATGTCGATGAAGTCGATGACGACGATGCCACCGAGGTCACGCAGGCGCAGCTGGCGCACGATCTCCTCGGCCGCCTCGAGGTTGTTCTTCGTCACGGTCTCTTCGAGGTTGCCGCCCTGACCGGTGAACTTGCCGGTGTTGACGTCGACGACGATCATCGCCTCGGTCTTGTCGATCACCAGCGAGCCGCCGCTGGGCAGCCAGACCTTGCGGTCGAGCGCCTTCATCAGCTGCTCGTCGATGCGGTACGTCGCGAAGACGTCGACCTCGGAGGTCCAGCGCTGCAGGCGGTCGGCCAGGTCCGGGGCGACGTGGGAGACGTATCCGTGGATGGTCTCCCAGGCGTCGTCACCGCTGACGATGACCTTCGAGAAGTCCTCGTTGAAGATGTCGCGGACGACACGGACGGTCATGTCCGGCTCGCCGTACAGCAGCGTCGGCGCGGCGCCGCCGTTCTTCGCCTTCTTCTGGATCTCTTCCCACTGCTGCTGCAGACGCTCGACGTCACGGCGCAGCTCGTCCTCGCTCGCGCCCTCGGCGGCGGTGCGCACGATGACGCCCGCGTCCTCGGGAACGATCTTCTTGAGGATGGTCTTCAGACGCGCGCGCTCGGTGTCGGGCAGCTTGCGGCTGATGCCGGTCATCGAGCCCTCGGGCACGTAGACCAGGTAGCGGCCCGGCAGCGAGACCTGGCTGGTGAGGCGGGCGCCCTTGTGGCCGATCGGGTCCTTCGTGACCTGCACGAGGACCGACTGGCCCGACTTGAGGGCCGACTCGATGCGACGGGGGCCGTTGGCCATCCCGAGCGCCTCGAAGTTGACCTCACCGGCGTAGAGCACGGCGTTGCGGCCCTTGCCGATGTCGATGAAGGCGGCCTCCATGGACGGCAGCACGTTCTGGACCTTGCCCAGGTAGACGTTGCCGACGTACGAGGTGGCCTGCTCCTTGTTGACGTAGTGCTCGACGAGCACGTTGTCCTCGAGGACGCCGATCTGGGTGCGCTCGCCGTTCTGGCGGACGACCATCACGCGCTCGACGGCCTCGCGACGGGCCAGGAACTCGGCCTCGGTGATGATCGGGACGCGGCGGCGGCCCTGCTCGCGGCCTTCGCGGCGGCGCTGCTTCTTGGCCTCCAGGCGGGTCGAGCCCTTGATGGACTGGACCTCGTCGGCGCCGGTGCCGGGCTCGCGCTCCGCGTCCTTCCCACGCCGTTCCCTCGGCTCACGGACCTTGACGACCGTACGCTCCGGGTCGCCGTCCGCGGTGCTCTCGGACTCGCCGGAGTCACCGGCGCGGCGGCGACGGCGACGGCGGCGACGGCTGCTGCTGGAGCCGGCGCCCGAGCCGTTGTCGTCGGAGTCGTCCTCGGCCTGCTCGGCCGTGTCCTCCGCTTCCTGCTCGGCGGCCGCGTCCGTGTCGGAATCGGCGTCCGAGTCCTGCTGGTCACCGGAGTCGTCGGCGGACTCACCGCGGCGGCGGCGACGGCCACCACGACGGCGACGGCGGCCGTGACGCTCACCGGAGTCGTCGGACTCGTCGTTGTCGGTGTCGCTCTCCGCGGCCGTGTCCTCGGCCTCTTCGGCTTCTTCGGCCTCGGGGACCTCGGCGGGCTGCGGGGCGGCCTTGGCCGGCTCGCGCTCGGCGGCGGGCTGCTCGTCGGCGGCCTTGCGGCGACGGCGACGGCGCCCCCCGGTCTCCTCCTGCACCACCGGCTCGGCGGCGACGGGCTCGGCCTCGACCTCTTCGGCGGGCTCGTCGGCAGCCTCGGCTGCGGCGGCCGCAGCGGCGGCAGCGGCGCTCTCGGGGGTCTGGAACATCGGCTCGGCGAAGACCGGGGCCTGGAAGACGGCTACGGCGGGCCGCGCGGGCTTGCGCCCGGAGTCCTCGTCGGAGTCACCGGCACGGGTCTTGCGGGCACGGGCCGGGGCGGGCGCCGAGAATCCGGCGGCGGCCTTACGGGTGGCGCGGCGGGGCCGGCGTCCACGGGGCGCGTCGTCCTCGGCGGCTTCCGCCTCGGGGGCCTCCACGGGCTCGGCGGCCTTGGGCGCCTCAGCGGTCTCAGGGGCGGCGGCCTCGGCTGCGGGCGCGGACGAGCCGCGGGTCGCACGGCGGCGGGCACGGCGCGGGGCGGCGTCGCCGGATTCCGGCTGCGCCTCGGGCGCGGCCTCGGCGGCGGGCTCCTCGGCGGCGGCCTCGGCGGCCACAGGCGCTTCGGCGGCGGCCTCGGCACCCTGCGGCGCACCAGCGGGAGCGGAGGCGCGGCGGGTGGCACGGCGGCGGCGCGGAGCCGGAGCGGCCTCCTCGGCGGGCTCGGCATCGGCCGTGACCTCGGCGGTCACGGGCTCGGCGGCCGGCGTCTCGGCGGCCGTCTCCGCGCCCTGCGGCGCACCGGCGGGAGCCGAGGCGCGGCGGGTGGCACGGCGGCGGCGCGGAGCGGGAGCGGCTTCCTCGGCCGGTTCGGGCTGAGGAGCAGCGGCCTCGGCGGGCGCTTCGGCGGCGGGGGTGGCCGGTATGGCCGGGGCCGCGGCTTCGGTGGCGCCCGCGGGCGGTCCCGCGGGCCGCGACGCGGCGCGGCGCCTGCGGCGCGGCGGCAAGGTGTCGCTGGGGGTGTTGTTGTCCGAGCCCTCAGTGGGTTCGTTCGGCTCAAGCATGCGGGCGGTTCTCCCGTCACGCTCCCGGGCGCCGCGCCTGGTCCGGTGATGTCCGCGGCCCTCGCTCACCTACGCGGGGCCGCCATCCGGGGGCGTGGGCGCCGCACGGGAGCTCTATGTGTCTGTCTCGCCGGTTCCGTACGCCCAAATGCGGACGGCCTGGCGAAAGTCTCGGTCAGTGCGCTGCCCGACCCAGGTGGCTCCCGAGTACGAGGGCTGCGCTTCGACGCTCGTCCCTACGCGGGACCTTCCGTCGCCGGCACCTTCGCGGCGGCTGCGGCGGCCCCTTGGTTCACAAGCGGGGTCGTGGCTGCCTCGCGGTCGGGCGCGAGCGGGTCGGTCACCGTGCCGGTCTCGTCGTCAAGAAGCCCCTGCGCCAGCCTGGTCACCGCTGCGGCGACCGGCGGCGCCAGGTCGGCCACAGCTCGAAGACCGGACAGGACGTCGTCAGGTCGTACGGCAGGTGTCACGTGCCGAACAACCAGCCGCAGTATCGCACAGGGCTGGTCGGTCGGCCTATCAGCGTCGTGACGGAGCGCCTCGTGGGCGGAGATCGCCTCCAGGCTCACGACGGCCTCGCGGGCATCGAACGTCCGCATGCCGTTCTTCGTGCGGCGCTGGACCTCGACGGCCTCCGCGGCCCGGAAGGCCTCGGCTGCACGCTCCGCGTCCGCGGGCTCCACGCCGTCGAGGCGCAGCTCCCAGATGGACGCGGTGAGGCGGTCCGCGAGTCCCGAGGTGCGGGACTCGACGGCGTCCACGATGTCGAGCCCGCTCGGCATCGACTCGTCGAGCAGCTCCCGCAGCTTGTCGGGGTCGCGCGGCTCGGTGAGCGCGATCTCCAGGTACTCGGCCTCGCTGCCCGTGCCGGTGGGTGCGGCATTGGCGTACGACACCTTCGGGTGCGGGGTGAACCCCGCCGAGTACGCCATGGGCACCTCGGCGCGGCGCAGCGCCCGCTCGAAGGCGCGCTGGAAGTCGCGGTGGCTGGTGAACCGGAGGCGGCCGCGCTTGGTGTAGCGCAGTCGGATGCGCTGCACCGCGGGAGCGGGCGGCGGGCCTTCGGGCTGTCGCTTGCCCAGTGTTCTAGTCCTTCGTGAGTGCGGTCGTACTGCTACCTAGAGTACGTGCCCCGGCCGTGTCCGGTTCCCTCCGGGCCACGGGCACCGGCGCGGGCTCCATCGGGACGGCCCCCACCGGGACCCGTTCCTTCGGTGCCCCGAACAGCGTGCGCCGCACGTCGGCGCGGGCCTCGCGCACGCTCTGGCGGGCGGCGGCCAGGGCCTGCCGGGTGGCGCGGCCCGCGTCCTTGACCGCACGGGCGGTGGGCCGCCAGACCCCGTCGCGCAGCACGTGACCCACCGGAGTGAGCACCGCGCGGTATACCCAGCGCACCGGGTCGACGAAGAGCCACCGCAGCAGCCGGCCGAGGAAGCGGCCCACGGCAAGCGACACATACCCGGCGACACGCCAGGCGTGTCCGAGCGCCGCACCGATCTCGCGTACGACGACTGCGATCCCCCGCCCGATGGGCGCGAGCACCCAGCGCCACAGGGCGACGGCGGGCACGACGAAGATCCAGCGTCCCAGGGCCCCGAGCACCGTCCCGATCCCCCGCAGCAACCAGCTGGCCCCGGCCCCGATCCCCCACGCCGTCCAGGCGATGCCCGCCCCAACTCCCTTGGCCAGCCAGGCGATTGCGTGCCCGATGGGCGTGAGTACGGACGCGTACAGCCACCCGGCGGGGATCGCGACGAGCACCCGCCCCAGCCACGCGAGCCCCATCCCGACGGGCACCACCACATACCGCCACAGCCCCACCCACGGCCACACGAACACCGCCTTGAGCAGCCACACCAGACCGACCCCGATGCCGCGTCCGGCCATCGACGCGCCCGCCGCGATGCCCCGCGCGAGCCAGGTGATCGCGTGCCCGATCGGCGTCAGCACGGACGCGTACAGCCACCCGGCGGGGATCACGACGAGCACCCGCCCCAGCCGGCCGACGCCGAGCCCAACTCCCCTGCACAGCCAGGCGATGCCGTGACCGATCGGCGTGAGGACAGACGCGTACAACCACACCGCGGGCACCACGACGAGCACCCGCCCCAGCCACGCGAGCCCCCTGCCCACGGGCACCACCACATACCGCCACAGCCCCACCCACGGCCACACGAACACCGCCTTGAGCAGCCACACCGCGGCGACGGCGATGCCCCGCGCGACCGGCGTGACGACGTACGCGTTCAGCCACTCGAGCGGCGTCACGATCAACGTCCGCCCCAGCCAGGAGAACGCGCGCCCCACCGGCCGCAGACCCCTGAAGTACAGGAAGCGGCCGCACACGGCGAGGGCGTCCCACACCAGGCGCACCGGCACGACGAGCACGAGCACCACGATCCGCACCGGAACGCGGATCGCGACGGCGAGACAGCCCTCGGCCTGCGGTTGCGAAGGGGTGGGCGGCTGCTGCGGCTCGCGCTTGTGCAGCGAAGGCCGCTTTTCCAGGTCCATGCCGTCCTAGACGCGTCAGTAGCGGGTGCTGGTTCGGTCAGGCGCCCGTCGGGATCCAGTAGCGCAGCTTTCCGCCGCGTTCGCCCTCGAAGGCGCCACCCGCGGCCTCGATCACCTTGCGCGAACCGGTGTTGTCGGTGTCGCAGGTGACAAGGACCGACGCGAGGCCCAGCTCACGGGCGCAGGGCAGCGAGTCGATCAGCATCGCCGTGGCGTGGCCCTTGCGGCGGGCGGTGGGGCGTACGTCGTAGCCGATGTGGCCGCCGTACTCGCGCAGGAAGCGCGTGTTGACGTTGTGCCGGATGGCCAGGCGGCCGAAGTAGTCGGCGCCGTCCGCGTACCAGAGGGTCGTCACCGGGACGGAGAACGGCTCGGCCGGGTGGGTGGCGTCGCGGACCTCGTCGACGTAGCGCTCGAAGACCACCGGGTCGTGCCACTTGTCGCCGTAGTCGCGCAGGGTGCGGCCGAGCGTCGTGTCGTCGTCGACGCCGCCGCGCCCCTCGGCGCGGAACTCCTCCATCGCGGCGATGAAGGACAGATGCACGAGGCCGGAGGGCGGGGCGAGTCGAGGAGCGCCCGCGCCGTCCGCCGGCCCGTGCGGCGTCACTTACTTCACTACCGACAGCGGAAGGAGCTTCTTGCCGGTCGGGCCGATCTGGATCTCCGTCTGCATCTGCGGGCAGACGCCGCAGTCGAAGCACGGGGTCCAGCGGCAGTCCTCGACCTCGGTCTCGTCGAGCGAGTCCTGCCAGTCGTCCCAGAGCCAGTCCTTGTCGAGACCGGAGTCCAGGTGGTCCCAGGGCAGGACCTCCTCGTACGTGCGCTCACGCGTCGTGTACCAGTCGACGTCCACGCCGAAGTCGGGAAGCGTCTTCTCGGCGCAGGCCATCCAGCGGTCGTAGCTGAAGTGCTCGCGCCAGCCGTCGAAGCGGCCGCCGTCCTCGTACACCGCGCGGATGACGGAGCCGATGCGGCGGTCACCGCGCGAGAGCAGGCCCTCGACGATGCCGGGCTTGCCGTCGTGGTAGCGGAAGCCGATGGAGCGGCCGTACTTCTTGTCGCCGCGGATCTTGTCGCGCAGCTTCGCGAGACGGGCGTCCGTCTCCTCGGACGACAGCTGCGGGGCCCACTGGAAGGGCGTGTGCGGCTTGGGCACGAAGCCGCCGATGGAGACCGTGCAGCGGATGTCGTTGCCCGCGACCTCGCGGCCCTTGGCGATGACGTTCGCCGCCATGTCCGCGATCTGCAGGACGTCCTCGTCGGTCTCGGTGGGCAGGCCGAGCATGAAGTACAGCTTGACCTGGCGCCAGCCGTTGCCGTACGCCGTCGCGACGGTGCGGATCAGGTCCTCCTCGGAGACCATCTTGTTGATGACCTTCCGCATCCGCTCGCTGCCGCCCTCGGGGGCGAACGTCAGACCCGACCGACGGCCGTTCCGCGTCAGCTCGTTCGCCAGGTCGATGTTGAAGGCGTCGACGCGGGTCGAGGGCAGGGAGAGGCCGATCTTGTCTTCCTCGTACCGGTCCGCGAGGCCCTTGGCGACGTCCGCGATCTCGGTGTGGTCCGCGGAGGACAGGGAGAGCAGTCCGACCTCTTCGAAGCCGGTCGCCTTGAGGCCCTTCTCCACCATGTCGCCGATGCCGGTGATGCTTCGCTCCCGCACGGGGCGCGTGATCATGCCGGCCTGGCAGAAGCGGCAGCCGCGGGTGCAGCCGCGGAAGATCTCCACGGACATGCGCTCGTGGACGGTCTCCGCGAGCGGCACGAGGGGCTGCTTGGGGTAGGGCCACTCGTCCAGGTCCATGACGGTGTGCTTGGACACGCGCCACGGGACACCGGACTTGTTCGGTACGACGCGGCCGATGCGCCCGTCCGGGAGGTACTCGACGTCGTAGAACCCGGGGACGTAGACGTTGCCGGTCCTCGCGAGGCGGAACAGGACCTCCTCGCGGCCGCCGGGGCGGCCCTCGGCCTTCCACTCGCGGATGATCGCCGTCATGTCGAGCACGGCCTGCTCGCCGTCGCCGATGACCGCGCAGTCGATGAACTCCGCGATCGGCTCGGGGTTGAAGGCCGCGTGGCCTCCGGCGAGGACGATCGGGTCGTCGACCGTGCGGTCCTTGGACTCCAGGGGAATCCCGGCCAGGTCGAGGGCCGTGAGCATGTTCGTGTAGCCGAGCTCCGTGGAGAAGCTGAGGCCGAACACGTCGAAGGCGCCGACGGGGCGGTGGCTGTCCACGGTGAACTGCGGGACCTCGTGCTCCCGCATCAGCTCTTCGAGGTCCGGCCAGACGCTGTACGTGCGCTCGGCGAGGACGCCATCGCGCTCGTTGAGCACCTCGTAAAGGATCATGACGCCCTGGTTGGGCAGCCCGACCTCGTACGCGTCGGGGTACATGAGCGCCCAGCGGACGTCACATGCGTCCCAGTCCTTGACGGTGGAGTTGAGCTCTCCGCCGACGTACTGGATGGGCTTCTGGACGTGCGGGAGAAGCGCTTCCAGGCGTGGGAAGACGGACTCGACAGGCATCTCGGCGTCTCTCATGAGCTGGCAGGGGGACCATCCAGCGTACCCCGCCGCTCACCCGCCCAATGACGACCTCAGTTTCGCCTTGGATGCCTTGGCCCAGACCCCCGGCAGCTCTCGTTCGCGGTCCGCTGCGGCGGCCTCCTCCTGGCCGTACAGGATTCCCCAGGTGAAGGCGGTCTCGCCCGCCGCGTGGGCCTGGATCGCCAGGTTCCGCAATGCGTCGCGGGCGACGACGCTGTCCTGGTGGTCGCCGAGGACCTTCTGGACGGCCTTCATCCGCTTCGCGAACCGCTTGGCGGGCTTGCCGAGCGCGGGCCTTGCCGCCTCGCCCGCGTACCGGGCACGCTTCGCGGCCTTGCGGGCGCCGTGCATCGCCACGTCCCGCTCCTCCCCCGGCGCGAGCGCGAGGGCGTGCTCGATGCGGTCGGCGAGGCGGGCGTAGTCCTTCCGGACGGCCTTGGGGAGGGCCTTGCCGGGGGACGCGGCGGCGTTCTTGCGCAGCGGGGGGTCGGCGAGCAGCGCGTCCACGGAGTTCAGGAGCTGCAGGTACCTCCGCGCGTCGAGGGCGGCGACGGTCCTGCCCCGGGCGTCTCCGGCGCCCGCGACGGTCCAGATCCGCAGACGGGCCTGGACCGGGCCGAGGAGCAGCGTCCCCGGCACGGCGTCGACGCGGCCCGTGAGCCGTTCGGCGAGGACCTCCTGGTCGCGGTCGACACCGAGCTCACCCGCGAGCCACTTGAGTTCGTCGCCGATCGGGTCGGTGACGGTGCGGTCGAGCAGCTTGCGGTACGAGCGGAACGCGCTGCGCATGCGCCGCGTGGCGACCCGCATCTGGTGCACGGAGTCCGGCACGTCACGGCGGACGTCGGGGTCGAGGGCGACGAGAGCGTCGCGCTGGGTGCGGATGTAGGCGAGGACGTGGTCGGCAGCGGTGAAAGGGGCGGGTTGCGCGGCGGGGTCCTTCAGACGGATGACGGCGTACCGCTCGCCCTTCTTCCCCTTCTTGACCTCGGCAGGCTTCAGCTCGCCGCCCTTCGGGAGCCGCTGCCGGGTCGCGCTCAGCGCCGTACCAGCCTGGGCCTTGGCCAGTTTCGAAGCGGCCGTCGACCGCTCGACCCCCAGCTTCTTCAGCTTCTTCTCGATCCGGTCGAGGAGCGCGGGGTCCGCGCCGTCCGCGAGCTCGACCTCGATCTCGGCCCATTCGACGGTGCCGCCGCCCGCAGTGAGCCGCTCCGCCATGACCCGGTCGACGCTCAGCTCGGCCAGGAGTTCGCCCTTGCCGTCGAGGAGGTGTCGCAGATCCCGCGCGGTCAACAAGCGCATGACGGGCACGAGTTCGGCATCACGCACCCGGGACCGCAGGAGTCCGGACAGCTCGGGCGGCACCACGTCCGAGAGCGGGGCCTGGATCTCGTCCCGCACTCCCTGCGCGAGGGACACCGGCAGCTTCAGGTGCCAGCCCTCGTCGTCGCCGCCCGTGCGGCGGCGCAGCGTGATCGAGTCGGCGAGCAGGAGTTGGTCGGCGGTGTCGTGATAGACGGCGTCCAGTTCGACGACGCCCTTGTCGACGACGTCCGCGACCCCGGCGACACCGGTCAGGTCCGGCAGCTCCGCGTCCGCCCCGACGTCGTACTTCCGCTCGATCTCCCGCTTTGTCTCCGCCATGAACCGAATCTAGACGGGATCCGGGGCGCTGGGCAGTCCCCCAGGCGCCCCGGGGCGGAGCTAGGCCGACATCGGACGCTGCACCTTGATCGACTGGAGCAGGCCGACGGCCACCCAGACGGCGAACATCGATGATCCTCCGTACGAGACGAACGGCAGCGGCAGACCGGCCACCGGCATGATGCCGAGCGTCATCCCGATGTTCTCGAAGGACTGGAAGGCGAACCAGGCGATGATCCCGGCGGCGACGATCGTGCCGTACAGCTCGGTCGTCTCGCGCGCGATGCGGCAGGCCCGCCAGAGCAGGACCCCGAGCAGGACCAGGATGAGCCCCGCGCCCGCGAAGCCGAGCTCCTCGCCCGCGACGGTGAACACGAAGTCCGTCTGCTGCTCGGGCACGAACTGTCCCGTGGTCTGCGAGCCCTTGAAGAGGCCGGTGCCCGACAGGCCGCCGGAGCCGATCGCGATGCGCGCCTGGTTGGTGTTGTAGCCGACGCCCGCCGGGTCGAGCGCGGGGTTGGCGAAGGCCGCGAAGCGGGCGATCTGGTAGTCGTCGAGGACGCCGAGCTGCCAGACGGCGATCGCGCCCGCCGCGCCCGTGCCGAGGAGTCCGAAGACCCAGCGGTTGGAGGCGCCCGACGCGAGCAGCACGCCGAGCACGATCATCGCCATCACCATGACCGACCCGAGGTCGGGCATGAGGAGCACGATCAGTATCGGTACGGCGGCCAGGCCGAGGGCCTGCAGGACCGTGCGGTGGTCGGGGTGGTCCCGGTCGCCCGCGTCCACCCGAGCCGCGAGCAGCATCGCCATGCCGAGGATGATCGTGATCTTCACGAACTCGGACGGCTGCAGCGAGAAGCCGCCGCCGAGCACGATCCACGCGTGCGCGCCGTTGATCGTCGCGCCGAGCGGGGTGAGGACGAGCAGGACGAGGAAGACGGAGATGCCGTAGAGGATCGGCACCGCCGTGCGCAGCGTCCGGTGGCCGAGCCACACCGTGCCCGCCATCAGGGCGATGCCGATGCCGGTGTTCAGGACGTGCTTGAGCAGGTAGGCGTACGGGTCGTCGCCGACCAGTTCGGTGCGGTTGCGCGTCGCCGAGTAGACGAGCGCGGAGCCGATCGCGGAGAGCGCGAGCGCCGAGAGCAGTATCGGCCAGTCCAGTCTGCGCACCAGCGAGTCGCGGGCGAACAGGCGTGCCGAGATCGACGAGCGCTCGGGCCCGTAACCGGAGACGGAGAAGCCATTGTTGCCGGCCACTAGTCACGCCTCCCGTTCGCGGGCGCGCCCGCGAGTTCCTGCTGCTCCTGCGGGGGCTTGGGGGCCTCCGGCTTGAACGGCTTGATCTTCGGGGAGTCGATGGAGCCGTCGGTCTCGATCTTCGGCAGGTTCTTCTGCGGCTCGGGCAGCAGGGCCTTCTTGAGGTCCTGCTTGCCGTTCTCGTCCAGGCCGTAGATGCCGTCGTAGATCTTGCGGACGGCGGGTCCCGATGCGCCGGAGCCCGTACCACCCTGGGCGATCGTCATCACGATCGAGTAGTCCTTGGTGTACGTCGCGAACCACGAGGTGGTCTGCTTGCCGTAGACCTCGGCCGTGCCCGTCTTGGCGTGCATCGGGATCTTGTCCTGCGGCCAGCCGCCGAACCGCCAGGCGGCGGTTCCCTGGGTCGCCACGTCGGCGAGGGCACCGTCTATGTCGCTGCGGGTCTTCTCGTTCATGGGCAGCTTGCCGTGCGACTTCGGCTTGATCTCCTGGACCTGCTTGCCGTCGGCGCTGACGATCGCCTTGCCGACGGTGGGGTCGTACATGGTGCCGCCGTTGGCGATCGCGGAGTAGATCGTGGCCATCTGGATCGGGGTGACGAGGGTGTCGCCCTGGCCGATGGAGTAGTTGACGGAGTCACCGGCGCGCATCTTCATGCCTTCGAGGCAGTTCTCGTACGCGATCTGCTCCACGTAGTCACCGCCCTTCTTGCCCTGCTTGCACCAGCCGTCCTTGTTGGCCTTCCAGTAGTCCTTCTTCCACTGGCGGTCCGGGACGCGGCCGGAGACCTCATTCGGCAGGTCGATGCCGGTCTCCTTGCCGAGGCCGAACTGGTGGGCCGTCTTGTAGAACCAGTCCTTGGCGTCCTTCTTCGGCTTGTTGCCGCCGTCCTTGGCCCACTGGTCGTGCGAGAGCTTGTAGAAGACGGTGTCGCACGAGACCTCGAGGGCCTGGCCGAGGGTGATGGAGCCGTGGCCCTGGGACTCGAAGTTCTTGAAGGTCTGGCCGCCGATGGAGTACGAGCTGGGGCAGGGGTAGCGCCCGTCGAAGTCGTAGCCCGCGTTGACCGCCGCGGTCGTCGGGATGACCTTGAAGATCGAGCCGGGGGCCGCCTGGCCCTGGATGGCGCGGTTCAGGAGCGGGTAGTTGGAGTCCTTGCCGGTGAGCTTCGTGTAGTCCTTGCCGGAGATGCCGCCGACCCAGGCGTTCGGGTCGTAGTTCGGGTTGGACGCCATGGAGACGATGCGTCCGGTCTTGTTCTCCATGACGACGACGGCGCCCGCGTCCGCCTTGTAGTTTTCGTTGGTGTTCTTGTCGAACTCCTGGCGGGCCTTCTTCATCGCGTCGTTCAGCCAGTACTCCGACAGGGCCTGCACGCGCGCGTCGATGCTGGTGACGACGTTCGCGCCGGGCTGGGCCGGGTCGTCCTTGGCCTTGCCGATGACGCGGCCGAGCTTGTCGACCTCGTAGCGGGTGACGCCGGCCTTGCCGCGCAGCTGCGCGTCGTAGGTCCGCTCCAGGCCGGAGCGGCCGACCATGTCCGAGCGCAGGAACGGCGAGTCGGTGTTCTCCGCCTTGGTGATCTCCTCGTCCGTGACGGGCGAGAGATAGCCGAGGACCTGCGCGGTGTTGGACTTGCCGGGCGCGGGATAGCGGCGTACGGCGGTGGGCTCGGCGGTGATGCCGGGGAAGTCCTCGGCGCGCTCGCGGATCTGGAGGGCCTGCCGGGGCGAGGCCTCGTCCGTGATCGGGATCGGCTGGTAGGGCGAGCCGTTCCAGCAGGGCTGGGGGGTCTTGGAGTCGCAGAGGCGGACCTTCTCGGAGACCTCTTTGGCGGTCATGCCCAGGACGTCGGCGAGCTTGGCGAGGGCCGCCTTGCCGTCGTCCTTCATCTTCATGAGCTCCGTGCGGGACGCGGAGACGACCAGACGCGTCTGGTTGTCGGCGATCGGCACCCCGCGGGCGTCGAGGATCGAGCCGCGCACGGCGGGCTGGACGACCTGCTGGACGTGGTTGCCCGAGGCCTCCTCCGCGTACTCCTCACCGTTGCGGATCTGGAGGTACCAGAGGCGACCGCCGAGGGTGAGGAGGAGGGAGAGCACGAGGATCTGGATGACGATGAGACGGATCTGAACCCGGGGGGTCCGTCCGGTCTCCGGGATGTTGGTCACTTCTCCCCTCCCCTGAGGCTGAAACCTGGCCTGAAGTTCCGTGCCGTCACAGGCGCTTGACCCCCTTGATGCGTCCGGCACGCGCGACGCGGGCCTTGGCCGCCTTCATCCGCAGGCCGCCGCGCTGGTTGCCGATGCGCAGGCCGGTGCCCGAGGAGAGCCAGCCGGACGAGACGTCCGTGGCCTTGTTGGCGGGAGAGCTCTCCCCCAGCGGGTCGTTCTCGGCTTTTCTGGCGAGCGCGATGATCAGCGGCACCGTGAAGGGCGCGAGCAGCAGGTCGTACAGGGCGGCCGTGAAGAGGAGCGAGCTCAGGCCCACGTGGCGGGCCGCGGTGTCCCCCACGAGGGCGCCCACGCCCGCGTACAGGAGGGTCGATCCGATGGCGGCCCCCACGACCACGACGAGCGGCGCGGTGGCCGACCTGAGCCGTCCGGTCTCCGGCTTGGCCAGGCCCGCGAGGTAGCCGACGACGCACAGGACCAGGGCGTACCGCCCGGCCGCGTGGTCGGCCGGTGGGGCCAGGTCGGCGAGGAGTCCGGCGCCGAAGCCGATGAGGGCGCCGCCCACGTGGCCGTAGACCAGGGCGAGGCCGAGCACCGTGAGCAGCACCAGGTCGGGGACCGCGCCCGGCAGTTGGAGCCGGGCGAGGACGCTGACCTGGATGACCAGGGCGACGACGATCAGGGTGGTGGAGAGCAGGATTCGGTTGAAGCGCATGGGTCCGGTCTCCTACTGCTCGTTGCCGTTGTCGACGCCGTCGGCCGGGGGCTGCCCTGACGGGGTGGCCGTGACGGTCACTGTCGGGGTGGGCTTCGGCTTGGCGGGCTTCGTCGGCAGCACCGTGTCGCGCGGGTCCTCGCGGGGCGCCTCGACGACGACGCCGACGACGTCCAGCTTGGTGAAGCCGACGTACGGCTTGATGAAGATGTTGCGCGTCAGGTCACCGCCCGAGGGGTCGACGCGGACGACCTCGCCGACCGGTACGCCGGGCACGAACGGCTTGTCCTTCTGCGATCCGAAGGTGACCAGGCGGTCGCCCTTCTTGATCTTGGCCTTGCCGTTGAGCATCTGCACCGAGAGCGGGCGGTCGCCCTGTCCGGTGGCGAAGCCGAGCTCGTCGGTCTTCTCCATGCGGGTGCCGACGGTGAAGTCGGGGTCGTTGGCGAGCAGGACGGTCGCGGTGCTGGGGCCGACCGTGGTGACGCGGCCGACCAGGCCGTCGCCGTTCAGGACGGTCATGTCGCGCTTGAGTCCGTCGTTCGCGCCCGCGTCGATGGTGACGGTCCAGGAGAAGCCCTGGGCCGCTCCTATGCCGATGACTTCGGCGCCCTTGATGCCGTACTGACCGGCACCGGCCGTCTTGAGCATGCTGTCGAGCTGTCTGACCCGGCTGCGGTTGCGGTCGTCGCTGCCGAGCTTCGCCTTCAACGCGGCGTTCTGGCGCTCGAGTTCGGCGATCCGGTCGTGCCGGTCCCCGGAGTCCCGGACAGCGCCGACGGCGTTGCCGATCGGGTCGACGGCGGACGACACGCCGTTCTCGACCGGGCCGAAGACCGTCGCTGCGGCCTGGCGGGCACCGTCGACCGGCGAGTCCTCGCCACCACGGATGTCCACCGTGATCAAGGCGAACGCGATGGCGATCAGCAGCACCAGGAGCAGCCGGCTCTCTCGTGTGTCCCTCACGTGCGGCGGCCGTGCCTTCCTCAGTTGGAAATCCTTGGAATTCTGAGCAACTGTGCGTTTTGTCTGGGCAAATGTAAGCAATCCGATTCCGCGGCGTCTGCGGGCGCCGCGGAATTGTTATGCCTTGCCTTGTTGTGTCTTGCCTCTATATCAATGATCCGCCGTACGAGGTGACGAGCACTCGTACGGCGGACACCCTTTCAGCGGGATCGCGCCACCCTCAGCGGCGCGGCGACGCGTCCAGGACCTGCTGCAGCGCCTCGAACTCCTCGACGCACTTGCCGGAACCGAGCGCCACGCTGTCCAGCGGGTCCTCGGCGATGTGGATCGGCATGCCCGTCTCGCGGCGGAGTCGCTCGTCGAGGCCGCGCAGCAGGGCGCCGCCTCCTGTGAGAACGATGCCGCGGTCCATCACGTCACCGGAGAGCTCCGGCGGGCACTTGTCGAGGGTCGTCTTCACCGCGTCCACGATCGCGTTGA
Source organism: Streptomyces sp. A18 (assembly GCF_059026065.1). Classification (NCBI taxonomy): domain Bacteria; kingdom Bacillati; phylum Actinomycetota; class Actinomycetes; order Kitasatosporales; family Streptomycetaceae; genus Streptomyces; species Streptomyces sp. A18. Next base: position 33,260 of record NZ_JBWLKL010000015.1, read on the forward strand.
CCGGCTCCTCGATGGCCTTGCGGACCTCGGCGGCGGAGATGACGACGGTCTTGGGCAGACCGGAGACCAGGTCCCGGCCCCGGATCTCGGTGTGCTCGTCGGCGTCCATGTCGTACGCGGAGCCGATGGTGATCTTGATCTGCTCGGCCGTGCGCTCACCGAGAAGGAGGGAGTACTCCTTCTTGATGTGCTGGATGATCGCGTTGTCCAGCTCGTCGCCCGCGACGCGGATCGACTGTGCCGTGACGATTCCGCCCAGCGAGATGACGGCGACCTCGGTGGTGCCACCGCCGATGTCGACCACCATGTTGCCCGTGGCCTCGTGGACCGGCAGGCCGGAGCCGATGGCCGCGGCCATGGGCTCCTCGATGATGTGCACCTGGCGGGCGCCGGCCTGCGAGGAGGCCTCGATGACGGCGCGGCGCTCGACTCCGGTGATGCCGGAGGGCACACAGACGACCACACGCGGGCGTGCGAGATAACGTCGCTTGTGGATCTTCAGGATGAAGTAGCGGAGCATCCGCTCGGTGATCTCGAAGTCGGCGATGACGCCGTCCTTCAGTGGACGCACGGCAACGATGTTGCCCGGCGTGCGACCGATCATCTTCTTGGCTTCGGCGCCGACAGCGAGAATGCCACCGGTGTTGGTGTTGATCGCGACGACGGACGGTTCGTTGAGAACGATCCCCCGACCCCTGACGTACACCAGCGTGTTGGCGGTCCCGAGGTCGACAGCCATGTCACGGCCGATGAACGACATGTTGTTCCCCATGAGGATGCGTCTGGCCTTCCCTGGAGCGTTTGATGGCTTTTTAGGTAGGCGAGTGGGTGCTGTGTGGCGTGGAGGCTTCCATCGTAGTCTCGCCTGCACGAACACGGCGCTAGGGTCTTCGCCATTGTCAGCAGATGATGCGCCGCCTCGCTCTTGGAGACGTGCCATCGGAGGCACGGGTTCCCCCAATTGGGGCGCATATGCCAAGGGGCGGCCGGTTTTCTCGGCCACCCCTGGTCAGGACCGGCGCCCTGCTGACTGGGCGTCAGAAGTCTTTACGGAACTCTTTACCTACGCGCCGTCAGACGACACCCGGGAAGAAGATCTTCAGCTCGCGCTCGGCGGACTCCTCGGAGTCCGAGGCGTGGATCAGGTTCTCCCGGACGATGGTGCCGAAGTCGCCGCGGATGGAGCCGGGCGCGGCGGCGATCGGGTCGGTCGGACCCGCAAGGGCGCGCACGCCCTCGATGACGCGCTCACCCTCGACGACGAGCGCCACGACCGGACCGGAGGACATGAAGTCCACCAGCGGCTCGTAGAAGGGCTTGCCCTTGTGCTCGCCGTAGTGCTGCTCCAGCGTCTCCTGGTCGAGCGAACGCAGTTCGAGGGCGGAGATCGTCCAGCCCGCCTTGCGCTCGATGCGGCCGATGATCTCGCCGATCAGGCCACGACGGACGGTGTCGGGCTTGAGCAGGACGAGAGTGCGCTGGGTCATGTGCGGCTCCAAGCATTTTTTCTACGAGTTGTGGGTTGCCCGGCAGGATACCGGCACCCACTACACCGCGTTACTGCCGACCCCGGGGAGCCCGCCCTGGCGGGGCCTAGGCCTCGGCCCCGGCCTCCGCTTCGGCCTGCGCCGCGAACCTGGCCTTCGCCTCGTCGATCTTCTGGCCGAAGTGCAGCGAGGCCCACCACAGCACGGCGAACACCGCCCCCATGAAGAACATGATCGGCACGACGAACCCGCTCGCGATCAGTGCGATCTGCAGCGCCCAGCCCAACTGCACGCCACCGGGCCGGGTGATCATTCCGCACAGCAGGACGCAGAACAGCATCGCGATGCCGCTGACCGTCCAGACCGTGTTCATCGACAGGTCCGGGTCCTTCATGGCGACCAGACCGGCGAAGCCGATGACGAAGAACTCGCCGATCAGCGTCGAAGCACAGAGCGTACGCACAGGAGTCAGCCCCTCCCCAGGAGCAGTCGGGCCTCGCCGACGGTGATGATCGAGCCGGTGACCACGACGCCACCGCCCGCGTACTCGCCCTCTTCCTCGGCGAGGGTGATCGCGGCCTCCAGCGCGTCCGGCAGGCGCGGCTCGACCTGGACGCGGTCGTCGCCGAACACCTCGACGGCAAGACCGGCGAGCGTGTCCGCGTCCATCGCGCGGTGGCTGGAGTTCTGCGTGATGACGACCTCTGCGAAGATCGGCTCGAAGGCTTCGAGCAGCCCCTTCATGTCCTTGCCGTCGCTCGCCGCGACCACGCCGATCAGCCGGCTGAAGTCGAAGACCTCGCTGATCGCCTCGGCGGTGGCGCGAGCGCCCGCCGGGTTGTGCGCGGCGTCCAGGACGACGGTCGGCGAGGTGCGCACGACCTCCAGGCGGCCCGGCGAGGAGACCGAGGCGAAGGCCTTGCGGATGGTGTCGATGTCGAGCACGCGCGCGTGCTGCGAGCCGATGCCGAAGAAGGCCTCCACCGCGGCGAGCGCGACGGCGGCGTTGTGCGCCTGGTACGCGCCGTGCAGGGGCAGGAAGACCTCCTCGTACTCCCCGCCGAGGCCGCGCAGGGTCAGGAGCTGGCCGCCGACCGCCACCGTGCGGGAGACGATGCCGAACTCCAGGCCCTCGCGGGCCACCGTCGCGTCGACCTCGACGGCCTTCTTCAGGAGCACCTGCGCCGCGTCCACGGGCTGCTGGGCGAGGATCACCGTCGCGTCCGGCTTGATGATGCCGGCCTTCTCCGTGGCGATCTCGCCCGGCGTGCCGCCCAGGCGGTCGGTGTGGTCCAGGTCGATGGGAGTGACGACCGCGACGGAGCCGTCGATCACGTTCGTGGCGTCCCAGCTGCCGCCCATGCCGACCTCGACGACGGCGACGTCCACGGGGGCGTCCGCGAAGGCCGCGTACGCCATGCCCGTGAGCACCTCGAAGAAGGAGAGCCGGTAATCCTGCTGGGCGTCGACCATCTCCACGTACGGCTTGATGTCGTTGTACGTCTCCACGAAGCGCTCGGCCTCGATGGGGGCGCCGTCCAGGCTGATCCGCTCGGTGATCGACTGGACGTGCGGCGAGGTGTACCGACCCGTGCGCAGTTCGAAGGCGCTGAAGAGTGCCTCGATCATGCGGGCCGTGGACGTCTTGCCGTTCGTGCCCGTGATGTGGATCGAGGGGTACGCGCGCTGGGGCTCGCCCAGGACGTCCATCAGCGCGGAGATCCGGCTGACGGACGGTTCGAGCTTCGTCTCTCCCCAGCGGCTCGCGAGCTCTGTCTCGACCTCGCGCAGCGCCTTGTCCACCTCCGGGTCGGTGGGGCGGGAGGGGATGTCGCTCTGGGGCGGTCCCGCCTGGGTGCGCAGGGTGCGGCTGCCCGCCTCGATCACGGCGAGGTCGGGGTCGCGGTCGGTCTCGGCTTCGACGATCTCGGCGAAACGGTCGTCGCTCGCGTCGTGGTCGTCGCGGTCGGGGTGCTCGCTGTCAGGCGGGGGGAGGTCACTCACGTACGCCAGTCTACGGACGGGGGGTGACAGTCGCCGTCGGGACCTGTCGGGGCACTGTCGGGACTTTGGTCACAGTCGATTTGGGGCTTTGGTCCCGCCGATCCGGGAATCCGCCGGGCAAACTTGGCGATCATGGACATAGGTATCGACCTCGGCACAGCGAACACCCTTCTGTACGTCCGCGGTCAGGGGATCGTGCTCAACGAGCCGTCCGTGGTCGCCGTCAAGGAGGGCGCCCGGACGGCTCTCGCCGTCGGTACGGAGGCCAAGGAGACGATCGGCCGTACGCCGGGTTCCATCACCGCGATCCGCCCCCTGCGGGACGGCGTGATCAGCGACTACGAAGCCGCCGAGGAGATGATCCGGCACTTCGTGCGCAAGGCGGTGCCGGGGCGCCGTCCCCGTACGCGGATGGTGATCTGCGTGCCGAGCGGTGTCACGCAGGTCGAGCGCCGGGCCATCGTGCACGCGGCGCAGCGGGCGGGGGCGCGGGCGGTGCATCTGGTGGAGGAGCCGATGGCGGCGGCGATCGGTGCGGGGCTTCCGGTGTCGGAGCCGCAGGGTTCGATGGTGGTCGACATCGGCGGAGGGACGACCGAGGTCGCGGTCATCTCCCTCGGGGGGATCGTCACGGCGCAGTCGCTGCGGGTGGGCGGGGACCGCCTGGACGAGGCGATCACGAACTTCGTGCGCAAGGAGCACGGGCTGCTCATCGGCGAGCGGACCGCGGAGGACGTCAAGGTCGGCATCGGCTCGGCGTGGCCGGTGCCGGGGGACGAGGCGCTGGAGTCGCGGACGTTCACCGTGCGGGGGCGGGAGAAGGTGCGGGGGCTTCCGAAGACGGTGGAGCTGACGGTGCGTGAGGTGCGGGCGGCGCTGGATGAGCCGGTGGAGGCGATCATCGCCGCGGTGCGGACGACACTGGAGGAGTGCCCGCCGGAGCTCTCGGGCGACGTCATGGAGCACGGGATCGTGTTGACGGGCGGGGGCGCGCTGCTGCCGGGGCTCGATCTGCGGATGGCGTCGGCCACGGGGATCCCGGTGTTCGCGGCGGATGATCCGCTGGACAGTGTGGCGATGGGGTGCGGCAAGTGCGTGGAGGACTTCGACGGGCTTGAGCGGGTGATGTCGGCGGCGTAGGGGGCGATGGCGCTGCGGGGCAATCGGGTGGGCGGTCGGGAGAGCTTGTTCGGACAGAGGCGCTGCGGGGCAGGCGTCCCGGCTCTCAGGCCAAGTCGCCTGCCGGGAGCGATGCGAGGACCACGTAGGAACCGTCCCGCGGCCCCGCCGAGAAACTGCCGCCGAGCGTGTGGATGCGTTCGGACATACCCGCGGTGCCGGTTCCCGCGGATACCGGCGACGGGGCCGGGCCGGCCCCGGGCAGGGCGTTGCGGACGTCCAGGTGCAGGTGGCCGCCCGCCACCTGCACCCGTACGTCCACCCGCCCCCCGGGCGCATGCTTCGCCGCGTTCGTCAGACACTCCTGCACCACCCGATGTACCGCCGCCTGCCGGATCGGCGACAGGCGGTAGGCCGGCCCATCGATCAGGAGGTCGACCGGCGTGCCCGCCCGCTCACTGCGTTCCGCCAGTTCGGGGAGAGCGTCGAGGCCCGGCGTCGGGGCGCCGTCCACACCGCGCCGCACGATGATCTCGTTCAGCATGCGATGCGCCGAGCGCGCCGTCTCCGACAGTTCCTCGAAGCCCTCCTCGAACGCCCCGCCCGTCGCACGCCGCGCAAGCACCTGCGAGCGCACGCTCAGCAGCGTCAACTCACGCCCCACGAAGTCGTGCACGTCCCGTGCGATACGGGACCGCTCCTGCTGGACCGCGTGCAGCGTGGACGTCTCGGCCCGCTGGGCCTGCAGCGCCCGGACCAGGTCCTGGCGGTTGGCCGCCACCCCGACCCCCGCGGCGAGCACACCGATCGGCACGACCAGGCCGAGGAAGGAGCTCAGGGACTCACCGCGGTGCACCGGCCAGCCGGGGAGGGTGAACATCACGTACGCGAAAGCCACATAGCCGACCACACCGAGCGTGCCGGCGAGACGGCCCCGGTACCGCCCCAGGGAGTACAGCGCGAACTGAGCGAGCGTCAGCTCGTGCAGCCAGCCGATGAGCGCGAGGGCCACCGCGTACGCCACCCAGGGAGCGCGGCGGCGCAGCAGCAGGGACGCGGCACCGCCGACGAGGACGAGGGCCGCGAGGGGCCCGTTGAGGGAGTTGTCCGCCTCGGCGAGGCCGGGGATGTCCAGGCTCATCAGGGCCAGACAGCTGAGCGCGGTGAGAACGTCCTGCACGCGGGGCGCGTGCGCCCAGCGCCCGGCAAGGCGGCGGCCCGCGGCCGTCGCCCGGCGGAGCGCCTCGGCGGCGGGCAGGTCGTGCATGCCCTCCATCATCCAAGGTCTTTCTGCCCGAATCATCAGACTTATGACCTTTATTTCGTGAAGTGTGACACGTCGGCGTGGCGGCCCTGGAAAGGCCGTCTGCGGGGGTCAAATCAGACCATGTGGTATGCCCAGAACCCCGGCCGACGGACCCGCCAGCTCCTCGGCGACGGCGCGGTCCTGCTCTGGACCGCGCTGTGGACCGCCGCCGCCGTCGTCGCCTACCGGCTGGCCTGTCTTCTCACCCGCCCCGCCCCCGAGACACCGGCCCCGCCCCTCGGCGACCCCTCCCGCCTGCCCCTGGTCGGTGACCGCGTCGACTCCGCGCTACGGGCCGCCGCCGACGTCGCCGGAGCCGGGGACCCGGTGACCGTCCGCGCGGCGGTGATCGTGGGGGCCGTCGTCGTCTTCCTCGTACCCGTCGGCCTCCTGCTCAGCAGCTGGCTCCCCCGCCGCCTGCGCTGGATCCGGCAGGCGGCGGCCGCCCACGAGCTGTCCGCGAGCGCCGACGGACGCGAGCTGCTCGCGCTGCGTGCGCTGCTGCGGCCCCTGGACGAGGTCGCGCGGACCGCGTACGAACTCCCCGACGCGACCGCGGGCAGCCTCGCCGAGGGCTGGCGCGGCGGCGACCCCGACATCATCGACGCGCTCGCCGGGGCGGAGCTCGTGCGCCTGGGGCTCCGGATCGCCGAGCAGCCGTACATCCCCGAGCAGGAGACGGGACCCGAAAACGAGACAGGGCCCATGGAACCCCGAGGTTCCATGGGCCCTGTCTCCACCGCCTGACTAGGCCTGCGGCAGGCCGTCCAGCTGGGCCTGCAGCCTGCTGATGTCGGCGTCCGCCTTGGTGAGGCGGCCACGGATCTTGTCGACCACGTTGTCCGGCGCCTTCGCCAGGAACGCCTCGTTGCCGAGCTTCGCCGTGGCCTGCGCCTTCTCCTTCTCCGCCGCCGCGAGGTCCTTGGCGAGGCGCTTGCGCTCCGCCGCGACGTCGATCGTGCCGGACAGGTCGAGCGCCACCGTGGCGCCGGAGACCGGCAGCGTGGCGGTGGCCGTGAAGCCCTCGCCCTCCGGCTGGAGGCGCAGGAGCTGACGGATGGCCCCCTCGTGCGGGGCGAGCGCCGTGCCGTCCAGGGTCAGGCGGGCGGGGACCTTCTGGCCCGGCTGAAGCCCCTGGTCGGCGCGGAACCGGCGGACCTCGGTGATGACCTGCTGGAGGGTCTCGATCTCCTGCTCGGCGCCGCGGTCGCGGAAGCCGCTGTCGGAGGGCCACTCGGCGATCACGAGGGACTCGCGGCCGGTGAGCGTCGTCCAGAGCGTCTCCGTCACGAACGGGACGATCGGGTGCAGCAGGCGCAGCGTCACGTCCAGGACCTCGCCCAGGACACGGCCCGAGACCTGCGCCGCGTCTCCGCCGCCCATGAACGTCGTCTTGGACAGCTCGACGTACCAGTCGAAGACCTCGTCCCACGCGAAGTGGAAGAGGGCGTCCGACAGCTTGGCGAATTGGTAGTCGTCGTAGAGCGCGTCGACCTCGGCGACCGTCGCGTTAAGACGGGACAAGATCCAGCGGTCCGTCGCCGACTGCTGCTCCACGGGCGGCAGTTCGCCCTCGATCGTGGCGCCGTTCATCAGCGCGAAGCGCGTGGCGTTCCAGATCTTGTTGGCGAAGTTCCGCGAGCCCTGGACCCAGTCCTCGCCGATCGGCACGTCCGTGCCGGGGTTGGCGCCGCGGGCGAGGGTGAAGCGGACGGCGTCCGAGCCGTACTTGTCCATCCAGTCGAGCGGGTTGACCGCGTTGCCGAAGGACTTCGACATCTTCTTGCCGAACTGGTCGCGGACCATGCCGTGCAGCACGATCGTGTGGAACGGCGGGGTGCCGTCCATCGCGTACAGGCCGAACATCATCATCCGGGCGACCCAGAAGAAGAGGATGTCGTAGCCGGTGACCAGGACGGAGTTCGGATAGAACTTCGCCAGGCTGTCGGTCTCCTCGGGCCAGCCGAGCGTGGAGAACGGCCACAGGCCGGACGAGAACCACGTGTCGAGGACGTCGCTGTCCTGCGTCCAGCCCTCGCCCGTGGGCACCTCGTCGTCGGGTCCGACGCAGACGACCTCGCCACTGGGGCCGTACCAGACCGGGATCCGGTGGCCCCACCAGAGCTGGCGCGAGATGCACCAGTCGTGGAGGTTGTCGACCCAGTCGAAGTAGCGCTTCTCCATCTCCTGCGGGTGGATGGCGACCTTGCCGTCGCGGACCGCGTCACCGGCGGCCTTCGCGAGCGGGCCGACCTTGACCCACCACTGCATCGACAGGCGCGGCTCGATGGTGGTCTTGCAGCGCGAGCAGTGGCCGACGGAGTGCGAGTACGGGCGCTTCTCGGCGACGATGCGGCCCTCGGCGCGCAGGGCGCCGACGATGGCGGAGCGGGCTTCGAGCCGGTCCAGGCCCTGGAAGGGGCCGGGGACGGTGATCACGGCGTGCTCGTCCATGACCGCGATGTTCGGCAGGTCGTGGCGCTGGCCGATCTCGAAGTCGTTCGGGTCGTGCGCCGGGGTCACCTTGACGCAGCCGGTGCCGAACTCGGGGTCGACGTGCTCGTCCGCGACGACCGGGATCGAGCGGTCGGTCAGCGGCAGCTTGATCAGCTTGCCGACGAGGTGCTTGTACCGCTCGTCGTCCGGGTGGACGGCGATGGCGGTGTCACCGAGCATCGTCTCGGCGCGGGTGGTGGCGACGACGACGGTCTCGTCCCCGTCGCCGTACTTCAGGGAGACGAGTTCACCGTCGTCGTCCTGGTACTCGACCTCGATGTCCGAGATCGCCGTCAGACAGCGCGGGCACCAGTTGATGATGCGCTCGGCGCGGTAGATCAGCTCGTCGTCGTAGAGCTTCTTGAAGATGGTCTGGACGGACTGCGAGAGCCCCTCGTCCATCGTGAACCGCTCGCGCGACCAGTCGACGCCGTCGCCGAGGCGGCGCATCTGCCCGGAGATCTGCCCGCCGGACTCGCCCTTCCACTTCCAGACGCGCTCGATGAACTCCTCGCGCCCCAGGTCGTGGCGGGACTTGCCCTCCTTGGCGAGCTCGCGCTCCACGACGTTCTGCGTGGCGATGCCGGCGTGGTCCATGCCCGGCTGCCACAGCGTCTCGAAGCCCTGCATGCGCTTGCGGCGGGTGAGGGCATCGATGAGCGTGTGCTCGAAGGCGTGCCCGAGGTGCAGGGAGCCGGTGACGTTCGGCGGCGGGATGACGACGGTGTACGGGGGCTTCTCGCTCGCCGCGTCGGCGGAGAAGTAGCCGCGTTCTACCCAGCGCTCGTACAGCGTCCCCTCTACCTCGGCCGGCGCGTACTGGGTCGGCAGTTCGGTGATGGGCGCTGGATTCTGCTGCTGAGTGTTCTCGGTCACCGGGCCAGTTTAGAGGTGTCACAGACCCGTCCCGAAACCGGATTCTTCAGTAACGGTTGCGGCCCGACGCCCCATGGGGCGTCGACGTCGGTCAGGATGTCGGCATCACATAAGCGTTCGGAGGGGAACCCACGCGATGAGCTACAACCAGCCTGGCCCGTACGGCGGGCAGCAGCCCCAGCAGCCCGGTCCTTACGGGCAGCAGCCGGGTCAGCCTGGCCCCTACGGCCAGCAGCCGCAGGCACCGCAGCCCGGCTACGGCTACCCGCAGCAGGCACCGCAGGGCGTTCCCCCGCAGCAGGGCGGCTACAGCCAGCCGCAGCAGCCGGGTCCGTACGACCACGGCCAGGGCCAGCAGGGCCCGTACGGGCAGGTCCCGCCGCCCCCGCCCGCAGGTGGCGGCGGCAAGAAGACCGGGATCATCATCGGCGCGGTCGTGGCGCTCATCGCCATCGGCGGCGGCGTCTGGTGGTTCACGGCGGGCAAGGACGACAGCTCGTCGTCGGCGGGCAACTCGGCGGTGGCGGACGACGGCGCGCACAAGCTGGTGACGCCCGAGACGGTGCTCTCCGAGTACAAGAAGCAGGCCTCGTCCGGCGACGGCTTCGACGACGAGGACATGAAGGAAGCCGAGAAGGACGGCGTCAAGAACGGCAAGCCCGTCGACGGCGAGTACCAGGCGGGCGACAAGAGCAACCCGCTGGCGCAGAAGATGATCAAGTTCATGGGCGTCTACGGCGAGATCGAGGACCCGTCCAAGGTGGTCGACGGGATGTTCGACAAGATGAAGAAGGAGTCCGTGAACGAGTCGACCGACACGGGCAAGCTCATCGGCAGCCCGAAGAGCTTCGACGGGGACGGCGCGGTCCTCAAGTGCCAGGAGACGGAGATCAAGGGCGGAAGCTCCGGCCCCAAGTCGATCCGCATGCCGGTCTGCATCTGGGGCGACAAGAGCACCGTCGCCGTGACGATCCCGGTCGACATGGCGAGCGCCATGACCGGCAAGAGCGCCTCCCTGCAGGACGCCGCGGACACGACGGTGAAGCTCCGCAAGGAAGTCCGCGTCAAGTCCTGACGCCCTCGCGGTACCGCTCGCTCAGCAGCCCCGGTCGCTTCGGCCGGGGCCGCTTCCGTCAGGATGTCGGCATCACATAAGCGCACACAGGGGGAACCCACTCATGAGCTACAACCAGCCAGGCCCGTACGGCGGCCAGCAGCCGCAGCAGCCAGGCCCCTACGGCCAGCCGCCGCAGGCACCACAGCCCGGCTACGGCTACCCCCAGCAGGCACCGCAGGGAGTCCCCCCGCAACAGCCCCCGTACGGCCAGCCCCAACAGCCGGGCCCGTACGGCCAGCAGCCGCAGGCCCCCTACGGGCAGGTCCCGCCGCCTCCGCCGCCGCAGGGCGGCGGCAAGAAGGCCGGGATCATCATCGCCGCCGTGGTCGCGGTCGTGGCGGCGGCCGTCGGTGGCTACTTCGCCTTCGCGGGCGGTGACGACGACAAGGGCAAGGGCGGCGGCTCCTCGAACGTCGCGGGCGGCGGAGGCGAGACCGGCATCAAGGACGACGGACCGCACAAGCTGATCACGCCGCCGACGGCCCTCACCGAGTACAAGCTGAACAAGGAGGCCGGCAGCGAGAGCGGCATGACCTCCAGTGACGTCGAGAAAGCCGAGGAGCACGGCGTCAAGAACGCCAAGGACGTCGCGGGCCAGTACCAGTCGGGCACCGAGGACAACCCGCTGTCGCAGAAGATCCTGCAGTTCAACGGCGTCTACGGCGAGATCGCGGACCCCGAGAAGGTCGTCGACGCGATGTTCGGCGAGGCGGAGAAGAACGCCCAGGAGGGCGGCAGCGGCAGCAGCGGCGAGAAGATGACGCTGGTCGGCAGCCCGAAGTCGTACAGCCCCGCAGGGCTCGACGGAGCGGTGCTGAAGTGCCAGGAGATGAAGCTCGACTTCGGCTCGTCGGGGACCGGCAGCACCTCGGGTCCGAGCAAGATGTCGATGGCCACCTGCATCTGGGGTGACAAGAGCACGCTCGGCATCGTGATCACCACGGACGTGGCGAACGCGATGGCCGGCAAGAGCGCCGACCTCGACGAGGCCGCCGGGAAGACGGCCAAGTTCCGCAAGGAAGTCCGCGTCAAGCTCTGACGACCGACGCTCCCCCGCCCCTCCGCGTACCGCCCCTATCGGTAAGGATGTCGGGGCCACATCAAGTACGCGGAGGGGAACCCACGTAATGAGCTACAACCAGCCTGGCCCGTACGGCGGGCAGCAGCCGCAGCAGCCGGGGCCTTACGGGCAGCAGGCGCCCTACGGTGGGCCTCAGCAGCCGCCCGCCCCGCAGCCCGGTTACGGCTACCCGCAGCAGCCCCAGGGCCCGTACGGGCAGCAGCCCCACGCTCCGTACGGGCAGGTTCCGCCCAGTGGGGGCGGCGGCAAGAAGGGCGGCGTCATCGTCGGGGTCGTCGTCGCGGTTGCCGCGATAGGCGCCGGTGTCTGGTGGTTCACCGCCGGGAAGGACAGCGGGTCCGTCGCCGACGACGGCAAGACGTACAAGCTGACGGCGCCCGCGACCGTCCTCGGCGGCGAGTACAAGCAGGACACGTCCGGCGGCTCGGGCGGCGGCATGTCGCCCAGCGAGCTCAAGGACCTGGAGAAGGAAGGCGTCAGCAACCCCAAGGACGTCCATGCCGCGTACAACTCCGGCGAGGGGACGACCATGAAGAGCCTCAACTTCTCCGGCGTGTACGGCGAGATCGACGACCCGGAGAAGGTCGTCGACGCCATGTTCGCCGAGATGGAGAAGAAGGCCGTGAAGGACTCGGGCACCGGCATGAAGCTTCTCGGCAGCCCCGAGGAGTTCACCCCGGACGGCTTCGAGAACGGCGTCATGAAGTGCCAGGAAGCCGAGGTCAAGATGGGCGAGACCGGCGAGGACGACATGGGCGTCCCCAACAGCTTCAAGACGCCGATGTGCGTGTGGGGTGACCACAGCACCGTCGGGTACACCGTGCACTCGGACGCCTCCGCCACCGCGAGCGGCAAGGACATCCCGCTGGCGGGCGTCGCCGACCTGACGACGAAGCTGCGCGACGACGTGCGCGTCGTGGTCAAGTAGGCGGTGGAGTAACGCCGTTCAACGCAGAGGGGCGCCCGGCGATCGAATCGCCGGGCGCCCCTCTCACGTACGCCTGGAAACTACGCGGACTTCTGCTCGCCCCCGGACCCCGGCCCCCGCGCATCGCGCGGCACAAGGGTCGGGTTGACGTTCGAGTGGACGACGTCCGCCGTGATGACGACGCGGGCCACGTCCTTGCGGGACGGGACCTCGTACATCACCGACTGGAGGACCTCCTCCATGATGGCGCGCAGGCCGCGCGCGCCGGTCTGGCGCAGGATCGCCTGGTCCGCGATCGCCTCGAGCGCCTCGCGCTCGAACTCCAGCTCCACGCCGTCGAGTTCGAACAGTCGCTGGTACTGCTTCACGAGTGCGTTGCGCGGCTCCACCAGGATCTGGAGCAGGGCCTCGCGGTCCAGGTTGTGGACCGAGGTGATCACGGGGAGGCGGCCGATGAACTCCGGGATCATCCCGAACTTCACCAGGTCCTCCGGCATGATGTCCTCGAACCGGTCCTTCTCCTGCAGCTCGCGCTTGGAGTGGATCGTGGCGCCGAAGCCGATGCCCTTCGCGCCCGCCCGCGACTCGATGATCTTCTCGAGGCCGGCGAAGGCGCCGCCCACGATGAAGAGCACGTTCGTCGTGTCGATCTGGATGAACTCCTGGTGCGGATGCTTGCGGCCGCCCTGCGGGGGCACCGAGGCCGTCGTGCCCTCCAGGATCTTGAGCAGGGCCTGCTGGACGCCCTCGCCCGAGACATCCCGCGTGATCGAGGGGTTCTCGCTCTTGCGGGCCACCTTGTCGATCTCGTCGATGTAGATGATGCCCGTCTCGGCCTTCTTGACGTCGTAGTCAGCGGCCTGGATGAGCTTCAGGAGGATGTTCTCGACGTCCTCGCCGACATAGCCCGCCTCCGTGAGGGCCGTCGCGTCCGCGATGGCGAACGGGACGTTCAGCATGCGCGCGAGCGTCTGTGCGAGCAGCGTCTTGCCGGAGCCGGTCGGGCCGAGCAGCAGGATGTTGGACTTGGCGAGTTCGATCGCGTCGTCACGGCCCTGCGCGCCGCCGGTCTCCCCGGCCTGGACCCGCTTGTAGTGGTTGTAGACCGCTACCGAGAGGGCTTTCTTCGCGGGCTCCTGGCCCACGACATAGCCCTCGAGGAATTCGTAGATCTCGCGAGGCTTGGGGAGTTCCTCCCAGCGCACCTCGCTCGTCTCCGCGAGCTCTTCCTCGATGATCTCGTTGCAGAGGTCGATGCACTCATCGCAGATGTACACACCGGGACCTGCGATGAGCTTCTTGACCTGCTTCTGACTCTTCCCGCAGAACGAGCACTTGAGCAGATCGCCGCCGTCACCGATGCGTGCCACGAGGTGCTTCCCCTTCGCCTGGGAGACGCCACGTTCAGCGACTCCTGGTGCCTCTATCTGACGGTACCTTGCCCGGCCCCCCGTTCGGGCCCCCCTTGGCACGGTTCGCTTTGACGTGAACCGTGCCAAGGAACGGCAGATGCTACAGCGGTGCGTCAGACGACCGAGGCGTTGTTCATCTTCCGGGTGGAGATGATCTGGTCGACCAGGCCGTACGCCAGCGCGTCCTCGGCAGTGAGGATCTTGTCGCGCTCGATGTCGTCGCGGATCTTCTCGATCGGCGTCGTGGAGTGCTTGGCCAGCATCTCCTCCAGCTGCGCGCGCATCCGGAGGATCTCGTTCGCGGCGATCTCCAGGTCGGAGACCTGACCACGGCCCGTCTCGCTGTAGGGCTGGTGGATCAGGACGCGTGCGTTCGGGAGCGCCATGCGCTTGCCCGGCGTACCCGCCGCGAGGAGCACGGCGGCGGCGGAGGCGGCCTGGCCCATGCAGACCGTCGACACGTCGGGCTTCACGAACTGCATCGTGTCGTAGATGGCCGTGAGCGCCGTGAAGGAGCCGCCGGGGCTGTTGATGTAGATCGAGATGTCACGGTCCGGGTCCATCGACTCCAGGCACAGGAGCTGCGCCATGACGTCGTTGGCGGACGCGTCGTCGATCTGCACGCCGAGGAAGATCACGCGCTCCTCGAAGAGCTTCGCGTACGGGTCGTACTCGCGCACGCCCTGCGAGGTGCGCTCGACGAAGCGCGGGATCACGTAGCGGGATTCGGCGGTCGGGCCGGTGTACTCGGCCTGGGTGGGCTCATAGAGGCCGCTGCCGGGGAAGTTCTTCATCTCTGTAGGTCTCCTGAGGAGCGTGGGCTGGGTCGGCTTCGGAAGGGCTGAGCGGTGGGCTCAGGCTCCGGTACCGCCGCCACCCGGCATGCTGGCCGCGTTGGGCATGATGTCGTCGATGAGGCCGTACTCCTTGGCCTCCTGCGGGTCGAACCAGCGGTCGCGGTCCGAGTCGCGGGTGACCTGCTCGACGGTCTGGCCCGTGTGGAACGCGGTGAGATCGGCCATCTTCTTCTTCGTGAGAAGGAGACGCTCGGCGTGGATCTTGATGTCCGACGCGGAGCCCGCGAGTCCGGCGGAGGGCTGGTGGATCAGGATCTCGGCGTTCGGCAGCGCGAAGCGCTTGCCGGGCGTACCGGCGCTGAGCAGGAACTGGCCCATCGAGGCCGCCATGCCCATCGCGATCGTCACCACGTCGTTCTGGATGTACTGCATGGTGTCGTAGATCGCCATGCCGGCCGTGATGGATCCACCAGGGCTGTTGATGTAAAGGAAGATGTCCTTGTCCGGCTCTGCGGCGAGAAGCAGCAGCTGCGCGGTGATCTTGTTGGCGATGTCGTCGTCCACGGCCTGGCCGAGGAAGATGATCCGCTCGTTGAGCAGCCGGTTGTAGACCTGGTCGCCGAGGCCACCACCGATGGAGGGGTCGCCGGCGGCGGAGGGCATCAGATTCGTCACGTATCCACCTGCTCGTCTTACGACGGCGCCGGGCCGTCTCACGTCTTCTTCTGAGGCTAGGGACCCCGTGTGCTCACCGCTCCGGGGCGGCTTCGGGGACTCCCCTGCCCTCGTATTCATGGACCCTAACGCTCAGCCCCGTCCGGGGAATCCCGCAGAGGCCGCTGTTCGCTGTGAGCGCAGGTAGCACACCGCCGGGTGAGGGGCGCCCCGTCAGGGGCGCGGGGAACTGCGCGGCCCGCCCCCACGCAGTCGCAGGAGCGTCTGCCGCGTGCCGCCCGACGGCGGGTGCGGCTCGCACGTGGTTGCTCGCGCAGTTCCCCGCGCCCCTAAAGCGCCGGGCCCCGGGGACATGCGTCCCCGGGGCCCGGCGTGCGTTCAGTGAAGCGAGGCTGCTCAGGCCTCGGTCTTCTCCTCGGCGGTCTCAGCCGACTCCGTGGCTTCGACCGTCTCGGCGGTCTCGTCCTCGTCGTCGAGGTCCACGACCTCGCCGTTCGTGTCCTTGACCGTCGCGGCCTCCACGACGACCGCGAGGGCCTTGCCGCGGGCGACCTCGCCGACCAGCATCGGGACCTGGCCGCCTTCGACGACCGCCTGGGCGAACTGGTCGGGGCTCATGCCGGAGGACTGCGCGCGACGCATGAGGTGCTCGGTGAGCTCCTCCTGGTTCACGTTCAGCTTCTCCTTGTTGACGAGCTCGTCCAGGACGAACTGCGTCTTGATGCCCTTCTCGGCCTGCTCCTTGGTCTGGGCGTCGAACTCTTCCTCGGTCTGGCCCTGGATCTCCAGGTACTTCGCGAGGTCGAGGCCCATCTGGCCGAGCTGGTGGTTCACCAGGTTGTGCTTGCGGGTCTCGATCTCGTCCGCGAGGAGCTTCTCGGGGACGGGGACCTCGACCAGCTCGAGCAGCTTCTCCAGGACGCGCTCCTGGGCCTGGGTCGCCTGGTCGTACTGCTTCATGTTCTCGAGGCGCTTGCGGCTGTCCGCCTTGACCTCGTCCAGGGTGTCGAACTCCGACGCGAGCTGCGCGAAGTCGTCGTCCAGGGCGGGCAGTTCACGGGCGGCGACCTGGGTGACCTTGACGGTCACCTCGGACTCCTTGCCCGCGGCGGAGCCGCCCTTGAGCTCGGAGGTGAAGGTGGCCTCGCCACCGGCCTCCAGGCCCTTGACGGCCTCGTCGATGCCCTCGAGGAGCTCGCCGGAGCCGATCGTGTAGGAGACGCCGGACGCGACGCCGTCCTCCAGGACCTCGCCCTCGACCTTGGCCTCCAGGTCGATCGTCACGACGTCGCCGTCCTCGGCGGCACGCTCGACCGGCGAGGTGGACGCGAAGCGCTCACGGAGCTCCTCGACGGCCTTCTCGATGTCCTCGTCGCTGACCTCGACCGCGTCGACCTCGACCTCGATGCCGGAGTAGTCCGGGATCTCGATCGCGGGACGGATGTCGACCTCAGCGGTGAAGTTGAGGGTCTCGTTGTCCTTCAGCTCGGTGATGTCCACCTCGGGCTGGCCCAGGACGTTGAGCTCGGCCTCGTTCACGGCCTCGGTGTAGAACTTCGGGAGCGCGTCGTTGACGGCCTCTTCGAGGACGGCGCCGCGGCCGAACCGCTGGTCGATGACTCGGGCCGGGATCTTGCCCTTGCGGAAGCCCTTCACCGTGACCTGCTGGTTGATCTTCTTGTAGGCCGCGTCGAGGCTGTCCTTGAGCTCCTCGAAGGGCACCTCAACAGTGAGCCGAACCCGGGTCGGGTTCAGGGTCTCCACGGCGCTCTTCACGGTTCGGTCTCCTTGGGGCTGACTTCTTGGGATTTTGCCCGGCTCAGAGACACACGGGCACACAGCTTGCATAGTAACGGCAAGCGGGAGCCGACCCACAATGCGATCTTGTGAGGGAGATCCTGGAAGAGATCCTGCTGGTCGGGGTGGCGGGATTTGAACCCACGGCCTTCCGCTCCCAAAGCGGACGCGCTACCAAGCTGCGCCACACCCCGTCGGTGCGACACGTAGGGTACATGCCCGCAGGCAGTGCGGCGCCCGCTTAATCGCGAGTACGTACGGGGTGTGCGGACCGGGCGTCCGACCCGCTACGATGCTTGCCGTGCCGCGGTCGCTGACCAGCAGTGTCCTCGATGCCTTCGATGGCCTGGCGGCGCGAGCTGTGCGGGTGTAGCTCAATGGTAGAGCCCTAGTCTTCCAAACTAGCTACGCGGGTTCGATTCCCGTCACCCGCTCTGTAGGCCTCCGGCCCGGTTCCTCGGAACCGGGCCGGAGGCCTTTCGCGTTCCGCGACTCACCTACGCCGCCCGGACGGCGTCAGAAGCTGATCGAGTTGATGGTCTCCGCCACTTCGTTGAGGAAGCGGTTTATGGAGGGGGCCATTCCGGTTGAGGCGAGGAAGAACCCGAAGAGCACCGCGACGACCGCGGGCCCCGCTTTGATCGATCCCCCGCGGATCAGCACCACAAGGATGATCGCCAACAGCAACACCACTGACAGCGAAATGGCCACACTGATCACACCCTAGGTCGGTCTCTCCCCGGCCCGGGGGGTACGACCCCGCACACCCCCGCCAGGACCATCGTGCCACCAACACGCCCCCTGTATGCGGCCGGTGACACATCGTCGGCCAAGGCCGCGGGTGGTCGGCGCGGGCCTCGCGCGCGGGTGCGCCCTTGGGGCGTCTGAACGCCGCACGCCCGTACGGCAATTCGAAGGCCGCGCACGACCCCTAATTCGGCTTGATCGTTTCCATCGCCACACAACTCGTTCGCCGGAAATTCGAATTGTTGCCGGGCGCACACCACCGCACACACCCCGACTTCACAAAGGGCCGATCAATCGGACATTCCACCAGAGTCGCCTGCGGGCGTTATGCGGCGTTTAAGGGGGATGAGTTGTGACGTACTGGACAGACAACCCCGCGATCCGTCCGGTGAATCGAGGGTGAGAGGAGGTGAATCTCCATGTCGACTCCGATGATTCCCGCGCACTCGGACCGCAATAGCCCAGAACGGTCTGTGATTGACACGACAGCCGAGTTGAGGGTTTTACGAATACGCGCAAGCGACGCTAGGGTGCCTCAGATGTTCCACGCTGCCACCATCCCCGCAAGCGCAGTGCGGTCCCGGATCGTCTCACCGAGCTCTTGGTGGGAGGGCCTGTGACGAACTCGGTTCACCCGCACGGCCGCCACCGGGCGCCGCTCCCCCCGGCACATGTGCCGGCGGACGGAGTACCAGGCCCCCGCGCCCCCCAGTCCACCATGGCCGCGACCGTTCCCCACGCCCCGGCCGGCGCCACCGCTCGACCCGGCTCCCCGGGCCACTCAGGCTCCACGGACCACGCAGGCTCCTCGGGCAAACCCGTCTCCACGGGTCAACCCGCCAAGCAGCGCGACTCCTTCTTCGACAACGCCAAGTACCTGGCGATCGTCCTGGTCGCGATGGCGCACGCCTGGGAGCCGTTGACGGACGGCAGCCGCGCCGCAGAGGCGCTGTACATGACCGTCTACACGTTCCACATGCCGGCGTTCATCCTCATCTCCGGCTACTTCTCACGCAGCTTCGACATGCGGTCCGACCGCCTCAAGCGCCTGGTGACCGGCATCGCCGTGCCGTACGTCATCTTCGAAGTCGCGTACACCTTCTTCAAGCGCTACGCGGACGACGATCCGACGCAGCCGATCAGTCTGCTCGACCCCTGGTACCTCACCTGGTTCCTGGTCGCGCTCTTCGTCTGGCGTCTGACGACCCCGCTGTGGAAGCTGGTCCGCTGGCCGATTCCGCTCGCGCTCGCCATCGCGGTGCTCGCCACGATCTCGCCGGACATCGGTGACGATCTCGATCTGCAGCGCGTGCTGCAGTTCCTGCCCTTCTTCGTGCTCGGCCTGTTCATGAAGCCCGAGTACTTCCAGCTGGTGCGGCGCCGCGAGGTACGACTGCTCTCCATCCCGATCTTCGCGAGCGCGCTGCTGCTCGCGTACTGGGCCGGGCCGCGGATGACCTCGGCATGGTTCTACCGTCGGGACAGCGCGCAGGAGTTGGGTGCGCCGTGGTGGGCCGGTGTCGTCATGACGCTGGCGCTGTTCGGCTGCTCCGCCATCCTGACCGCCTGCTTCTTCGCGTGGGTTCCGCGCCGGAAGATGTGGTTCACGGTGCTCGGCGCGGGCACGCTGTACGGCTACCTGCTGCACGGCTTCCTCGCCAAGGGCTCGCGCTTCTGGGGCTGGTTCGACGACTACGAGTGGATGCACACGCCTGTCGGTCAGGTGATCGTGTCGCTCGTGGCCGCGGCGGTGGTGACGCTCCTCTGTACGCCTCCGGTGCAGCGGATGTTCCGCTTCGCCATGGAGCCGAAGATGGAGTGGGCGTTCAAGCGGGACGCTGCCGCGTTGGCCCGGGAGCGGGCCAAGTCCTCTGCCTAGCCCTGCGAACGGACACCCAGCAGGGCGCGCATGTTCGCGTATTTCTCCGTGAGGCGATCGCGGGTCGGCCCGTCTAGCTCTGCTAGGCGGGCCGGATTCGCGTTGTGGGCCAGGTCCGCCTCCTTGACCAGGCGGGCGCCGGGGGTTTCGAGGATCCGGGTGGCGTAGGCCTCGGGGGGTTCACCCGCCCTCTTGGTGAGGGCTCGCACGATGTCCTTCGTACGTGCTGTGAGGGGCGCGTCCCGCAGCCATTCCTCGGTGAGGGCGTTGTCCTCGATGGCGTCGTGGAGCCAGGCCGCGGCGATCTGTTCCGGCGAGCCGCCTCGGGCCGCGGTTCCCTCTGCCACGGCTTGCAGGTGCTCTGTGTAGGGGCGGCCCGCTTTGTCCTTCTGGGTGGCGTGGGCCCGGCGGGCGAGGGCTTCTACCTCGGGGAGGGACAGCAAAGGGCTGGGATTCATGCGGAGATTTTCCCCGTTCTAGGACCTTGCCTTCAACGCCGCCCTCGCCGGCAGCGCCGTAGCCGCCAGGCCCAAGGCCAACGTCGCCGCCACGAAGGACCCGTACAGCAGCGGTGGGATGTACGGGGGCTCCCCCGTCAGGCCGTTCATCATGGGGATCAGCGTCGCCAGTGCGATGGCCGAGCCGATCGCGATGCCCGCGCTCGCGACCAGGAGTGCCTCCCAGCGCACCATCCGCATCACCTGGCGCCGGGTGGAACCGATCAGGCGCAGCGTGCCGAGTTCGCGGCGGCGGTCAAGGACCGTCATCACGAGGGTGTTGACCGCGGCGATCGCCGCGAAACCGCCCAGTACGGCCGCCATCACCCCGTTCGCCCAGGCGTTGACCGCCCGGTCCGTGGACTGCGCGGTGGCGTAGCTGTCGCGGTCCTGGAGAGCGCCGAGGGCAGTGAGGGCCTCAGCACTCTCACCCTTCGTCCAGACCTCCGAGGCGAAGGGCGACGTCACGTGGGGGATCAAGTCCGAAGCGGGGACGGTGACTTGGGAGAGGCCCATGCCTCGGCCGTACGTGGCCACCACCCTCGGCGAGGCCTTCGTACCGTCCGGCATGCGCAGCGCCAGGCGCTCGCCCGTCTTCACGTTCGCGGAGTCCGCGAGCTTCGCGTCGACGGCGATCTCGCCCTTGCCGAGCGAGGCCATCGTGCCCGTCCTGACGCCCAGGTTCTGGACCTTGGCCAGGTCACGGGAGGAGCCGGTGACGCCCTGCGTCGACGCCGATTCCAGCCAGCGGTCGCCGCCCGAGCCCACCGGCACCAGGACGGAGGTCTTGATGAGGCCCACGGCCGAGGTGACTCCAGGGGCCTCCGCGGCCTTCGTGACCCCGGCCGGGGTCGCGCCCGCCCCCGACGCCGTCACGATGTGGTCCGCCGTGATGCCCTCCCGCTGCTGGTCGGCCGCCACCCGGTCCTCGCTGGTATGCATGAAGACGAGGGTCGAAGAGAACGCCATCGCGAGGACGATGGGCGTGATCGCCGAGGCCAGACGGCGGGCGTTCGTACGGGAGTTGGCCGCGGCCAGCGAGGCGGAGGCACCCGCGCCGCGCAGTGGGAGTCCGAAGAGGGCCGCGCAGCCGCGGGCCACCAGCGGGCCGAGCAGGGCCACGGCGAGCATGAACAGCATGACGATGCCGAGCGCCACGTTGGCCGCGTCGTCGCCCGTCAGGGAGGAGGCGACCCCGGCCAGGACGCAGCCGCCGACGGCCGCCGCGATCCCCAGCGGCGTACGGATCCAGCCGGGGCGCAGGCGTTCCACCGAGGACTCGGCCAGGGCCTGGCCCGGCCTGATGCGGGAGGGGCGACGGGCCGCCAGGTAGCCGGAGACCAGTGCGGTGACCACGGCGATGCCGACGGCCGCGACGAGCGGGATGAACGAGATCGAGAGGTCGAGTGCCTGCGGAACCGCGCCCCTGTCCTTCAGCTGGCCGAACCACCAGCTCGCCAGGGCGATTCCGGGCAGTACGCCGACCGCTCCCGCGAGGGGTGCGACGAGCAGGGCCTCCGTGGCGATGGTGCGGCGGATCTGGCGGGGAGTCGTACCGATGGCGCGCAGGAGCGCGTACTCCCGGGCCCGCTGGCCGACGGAGAGCGCCACGGTGCCTGCCGCGGTGAACATGGCGACCAGGGTGGCGATGCCTCCGAAGGAGCCGCCGAGCCCGGTGAGCATCTCCTGTGCGTAGGCCAGCTCGGAGCCCTCGGCCTCGCTGCGGTCGTCGCCGGTGTGGACGTCCGCCTTGCCGCCGATGGCGTGCGCCACCTGGGACTTGAGGGCGTCGGCCGTCACTCCGTCCTTGGGCAGGACGGCGACGGCGTCGATGCGGTGGGGGCGGCCGGAGAGGCGTACGGCGTCGGAGTCGGTGAACCAGGCGGTGGGCTCGCCCTGTCGGGCCTTGGCGGTGCCCGAGACGCGGAAGGTGCGCTCGCCGTCCGGCGTGGTGAGTGTGGTGCGCTCGCCCACGGACGCGCCGGGCGCGGCCAGGACGACCTCGCCGGGGCGCGGGGCCCTGCCCGCGGTCAGCTTCTCGCCGGTGAAGACCGTGGAGCCCCAGCCGTGCGCGGTGACGCTCCTGCCGCCGGACTGCACCGGGAAGGTGACGTCCGGGACGGCGGTGCGCGCGCCCGGCACCGAACTCGCCTTCGTGACAACGGAGTCGTCGATCCGGGCCCGGTCGGGCAGCGGTGTGTTCGACTCGGACCGGCTCTCTCCGCTGCCCGTGACGAAGCGGGCCCGCTGGTCGGCGGCCGCCACCACGGGGGCTCCGGCGTATCGGGCGGGCGGCACCGACGCACGCGCCCCCGACTCCAGGAGGATGCCGCAGGCGGACACGATCAGCGCGGCCATCATCAGCGCGACGAACGTACCCGCGAAGGCGGCGGGTTTGAAGCGGATGGCGGCGCGGGCGAGGCCGTTCGGCATGAACTGCTCCTGGGTTCGGCGGAGTTGACGAGGTGACGGTGCGGAGCCGCTGTGATACGCCGCCGTCGTCGCGTACGCCGGTGCCGTCAGCGCCGTCATCCGCGCCGCGATCTGCCCGGCCGACGCACGTTCGAGGCGGTCCACGATCGCGCCGTCGGCGAGGAACAGGACCCGGTCCGCGTAGGCCGCCGCGGCCGGGTCGTGGGTGACCATCACCACCGTGGCGCCCATGCCGTCGACGGCCGACCGGAGCAGGGTGAGGATCTCGGCGGCCGTGGTGGTGTCCAGGGCGCCGGTCGGCTCATCCGCGAAGATCACGTCCGGGTTCGTGACCAGGGCGCGGGCGATCGCCACGCGCTGCTGCTGACCTCCGGAGAGCTCGCCGGGGCGGCGCTTGTGCTTGTCGGCGCCGAGGCCGACGCGGGCGAGGAGGTCGGCGGCCCTGCGGCGGTCGGGGCGGCGTCCCGCGAGGCGCATGGGCAGGACGACGTTCTGCTCGACGGTCAGCGACGGCAGCAGGTTGAAGGCCTGGAAGACGAAGCCGAGGCGGGTGCGGCGCAGCGCGGTCAGCTTGTTCTCGCTCATGGACGTGATCTCCGTGCCACCCAGGCGCACCGTGCCCTGGCTGGGCCGGTCGAGCCCGGCCGCGCACTGCAGGAAGGTGGACTTGCCGGAGCCCGAGGGACCCATGACGGCGGTGAAGCTGCCGCGCTCCAGGGCGAGGTCGATGCCGCTGAGCGCGTGCACGGCGCCTGAGCCCTTGCCGTACTTGCGGCGTACGCCGTGCAGTTCGACGGCCCAGTCGGCGCCGCGGGGTGCCTCGCCGTGCATCGGGGGCACCGGTCCTCCGATTGCTTCCTTCTTGCGACGCAGCCCCATGGCCCTCTCCGCCTTCCGTAGGTGACGCCTCGAACGTACGGATTCGGGGGCTGTGTGGACCATGAGGTCCTCCGGCGAATCGGGGGTGGGGATAGCCCCCGCAGCGGGCGGATGTACGCCCTACAGAGTTGCCTGGTAAATCGTTTGGTAAGCTAACTATTGACGCGTTCTTGACGCTCCCTTTGCCATTCGTGTGCGGTGGGTGCGTCGCCGACTACCAGGAGGAACGGGCCCATCGGACACGCAGACACCCTGATAGCCATGGGCGGCGCCTTTCTCGCCGCCGCATTTCTCGCCCGCGTGGGCGGCCGCATCGGGCTCCCCACCATCCCGCTCTTCATCCTGGCCGGGATCCTTCTCGGCCCGCACACTCCCGGCGTGGTCCTGCTCTCCGACCCCCACGACCTGGAGATGCTCTCGGCGCTCGGCCTGGTCCTGCTGCTCTTCTACCTGGGCCTCGAGTTCCACATGGACGACCTCAAGACGGGTGGCCGCAAGATGGCCCTCGCCGGAGGGACGTATCTCGCGCTGAACGTCGGCGCGGGCCTGGGCTTCGGATTCGCCCTCGGCTGGGGTACCTCCGAAGCGCTGGTCCTCGCCGGGGTGCTCGGCATCTCCTCGTCGGCGATCGTCACCAAGGTGCTCGTCGACACCGGACGGCTCGGCAATCCGGAGACGAAGCCGATCCTCGGCATCATCGTCGTCGAGGACATCTTCCTGGCGCTGTATCTGGCGGCGCTGCAGCCCGTCCTTTCCGGTGCCGACAGCCTCGCCGCGGCGGTCATGGACGGTGGCAAGGCCTTCGGCTTCCTGCTGCTGCTCGCCCTCGTGGCGCGCTTCGGCACGAAGGTCGTCGGGCGGCTCATGGACACCCGTGACGACGAACTGCTCGTCATCTCCTTCCTCGGAGCCGCGGTCTTCGTGGCCGGGGTCTCGGAGTGGTTCGGGGTCGCGGACGCGATCGGCGCGTTCATGGTCGGTCTGATGCTGGGCAGTACGACGTCCGGCGAGCGCATCCGCAAGCTCGTGCACCCCTTGCGGGACGCGTTCGGGGCGATCTTCTTCTTCGCCTTCGGGCTCTCGATCGACCCGGGCGACCTGCCCGTGGTCCTGTGGCCGGTGCTCGCCGCCGTGGCCGTGACGCTCCTCATGAACGTCCTGGCCGGGCTCGGTGCGGCGCGTATCTACGGATTCGGCGCGGGACCCGCGGCGAACATCTCCACCACGCTGCTCGCCCGCGGCGAGTTCGCCCTGATCCTGGCGACGATGGCGGCCACCGCCGGACTCGACGAGCGGCTCTCCCCCTTCATCGCGGGGTACGTGCTGCTGCTCGCGGTGCTCGGCCCGCTGGCCGCGGGACGGTCCCATTGGCTGGCCCGGATCCTGCCGGGCGGGCGTCAACAGGCGTCCGAGCCGGAGCCGGAGCTGTCAGGCGCCCGCTGACGGCTCCCGGCAGATCAGGAGCAGCGCGCGGTCGTCGTTGACGTCCTTCGCGACCGCCTCGATCAAATGCCACGCCGCACCGTGGAAGCCGCCCGCCACATAGCGGTCGGCTTCCCCGGTGAGGCGGTCGATGCCTTCGCTGATGTCGCGGTCGGACGTCTCGACGATGCCGTCGGTGAACAGCATCAGGACGTCGCCGGCCTGCAGGGAGCCCTTCACCGGGTCGAACTGCGCCCCGTCGTAGACCCCCAGGAGAGGGCCCTCCGCGGCCTTCTCCTCCCAGCGGCCGTTGCCCGCGCTGAGTTGGAGGCCCGGCGGGTGGCCCGCCGTGAAGAGTTCGTAGTCGCCGGTCTCCAGGTCGAGGACCAGGTGGGTGGAGGTCGCGAAGCCCTCGTCCCAGTCCTGGCGCAGGAGGTAGCCGTTGGCGGCGGTCAGGAACGCGTGTGGCGGAAGCGAGCCGAGCAGACCGCCGAAGGCACCCGAGAGGAGCAGGGCGCGGGAGCCCGCGTCCATCCCCTTGCCGGAGACGTCCGTGAGGACGACCTCCAGGGTGCGGCCGCCGTTCGTGCGGGCCGCGACCACGAAGTCGCCGGAGAAGGACTGGCCGCCCGCGGGCCGCAGGGCCATCTCGCGGTGCCAGCCGCGGGGCAGCTTCGGCAACTTGCTCTGTACGCGGATACGTTCGCGCAGGTCGAACAGCATCGTTCCGCCGCCACGCCACGGCACGCCGACCCGGCTGCGGAACTGCGCGATGACCAGCCCGAAGAATCCGCAGGCCGCGACCACCAGCACCACTCCGGGCGTGACCCGTGAGGGCCCTTCCGTGTACGGGCCGAGCTGGACGGACTCCACGATGAGCGCGGCGGCGGCCGTCGCGTACAGGCCGAGCAGGCTGGAGGGGCGGAGCAGCAGGCCGCCGGCCACGATGGGCAGGACGAGCGCGGAGGGCGAGCACCAGACGTTGTTGACGATGGTGCAGAAGGTGATCACCGGGATGGTGACGAGCAGCCCCGCGAGCGCGATCCAGTCCGAGCCGTCGCCTCTGAAGTAGTCGACCCCGGATTTGCGCAGCCCTATGCGAGCCCGGTGGATCCGCTTCTTCATCCGGGCTGTGAACGTCTCGGCTTCCGCTCGCCTGCCTGCCATTGCTCCCGGACCCTATCCACCGGCCCTGGCACTTCGCACGGGAGGTGCCCGTTGTCCCCCGTCAGGGGCATGCTGTCAGCACGCGTAAATCCTGTCGCTCCACCCGCTTCATCCTGGTAGGCATGGCATATGACGACGGAATTGCGGGAGTTGCGCCAGGAAGACTGGGACGAGTACTACGGCACGCTCGAGCTCGCCTTCGGTGGCGTCGCCGAGGCGCGGGAGGAGCACGAGCTCTGGAACGCGCTGACCGAGTACGACCGCTTCTTCGGCACTTGGGAGGGCGAGACGTGCGTCGGCACGACGGGAGCGTTCAGCTTCCGCCTCTGTGTGCCGGGCGGCTCCTTGGTGGACGCGGCCGGTGTGACGATGGTCAGCGTCGCGGCGACGCACCGGCGGCGCGGGATCCTGACGTCGATGATGCGGCGCCAGCTCGACGACGTCCGTGCGAAGGGCGAGCCCCTGGCCGTGCTCACGGCCTCCGAGCCCGCCATCTACGGACGGTTCGGGTACGGCGCGGCGACGCATCAGCTGAAGGCCGAGATCGACACCACACGCGTGCGCCTGTCGGTGCCGGCCGGTACGGATGACGTACGCCTTCGGTACGCGAGGCCGGCCGCCGTCCACGAGGCGTGTGAGGCGCTGTACGCACGACGGGTGAGCGAGCGTCCGGGAATGCTGGCCAGGCAGCCCGGCTGGGAGCGGCTCGGCCTGCTCGACCCGGAGAGCGAGCGGCACGGCGCGTCACCGCTGCAGTGCGTGGTCGCCGAGCGCGACGGGGATCTCGTCGGGTACACGCACTTCCACGTGAAGCCCGACTGGGACGCGGCGGGCCCCAAGGGCACGGTCAAGCTGCGCGACCTGGAGGCCGCCGACCCGGCGGCGAACGCGGCGCTGTGGCAGTTCCTCTTCGGCATCGACCTGACGTCGACGATCGACGCGCACAGCCGCCCGACGGACGACGCGGTGCTCCAGCTCGTCTCGGACGTGCGGCGCTGCCGGCTCCAGGTGAAGGACGCGCTCCATGTGCGTCTGGTGGACGTGGGCGCGGCACTCGAAGCGCGTACGTACCGGGCGCCGGTGAACCTGGTGTTGGACGTCGACGACGCCTTCTGCCCCTGGAACGCGGGCCGTTGGCGGCTCAAGGGAGACCTGAAGGGCGCGACCTGCGAGCGCACCGACGACGACGCCGATCTCACCCTGTCCGTACGGGACTTGGGCTCGGCCTACCTCGGCGGCGTGTCCCTGACGTCACTGGCGGCCGCGGGCCGGGTGGGCGAGCTGCGTCCGGGCGCGCTGGCCGAGGCGGCGCTTGCCTTCGGGTCGGATGTCGCGCCGTGGCTGCCGCACGGGTTCTAGGCGGGGGCTTCGGACGGTCCCGGCAGCGCCGACTTGGCCTTGCGGGTGGCCAGATACAGGGCGATCAGCCAGCCGATGACCGAGGCGCCGAAGACGAGGTTGATGACGAGGACCAGCCAACGGCGTTCGGCACCCCGGTTGAAGGCGATGAGGGACGGCAGGAGATAGACCACCAGAGCGAGCAGCGTGAGCACGGTGGCGGCCAGTACGCCGATGCTGCCGAACATTTTCAACCGACCTTTCGGCGGGAGCGGCGGGGCCGCTGGCACTTGGGGCACCAGAAGAGATTGCGGGCGGCGAGATCGGCGGTGCGGATCTCGCCGCCACAGATGAGGCAGGGCATCGTGGCCCTGCGGTACACGTACACCTCGCCGCCGTGATCGTCCACGCGCGGCGGGCGGCCCATCGCCTCCGGCGTGTGCTCGGGCCTGACGGTGTCGATGCGGTTGAGGCGCACGCCCTCGCGCATCAGGACGACCAGGTCGTCCCAGATCGCCTTCCACTGGGCGGGGCGGATGTCCTTGCCCGGTGTGTACGGGTCGATGCCGTGCCGGAAGAGGACCTCGGCGCGGTAGACGTTGCCGACGCCCGCGATGACCTTCTGGTCCATGAGGAGCGCGGCGATGGTGGTGCGGCTGCGGGACACGCGGGCGTAGGCGGGGGCAGGGTCGTCCTGCGGGCGCAGGGGGTCCGGGCCGAGCCGCCCGTGTATCGCCTGCTTCTCCCCGTCGGTGATGAGGGCGCAGGTCGTGGGGCCCCGCAGGTCCACGTACGCGTCCGTGGTGGCCAGGCGGAGGCGGACGGTGTCCGTGGGCGGGTTCGCGGTGGCCGTGCCGCCGAAGGTGACCTTGCCGAAGAGGCCGAGATGGATGTGGACCCAGCCGGTTTCGGCGAAGCCTAGGAAGAGGTGCTTGCCGTGGGCCTCGGCGGTGTCCATCTCCTGGCCGTTCAGGAGGGCCGCGCTGTCGGAGAACTTGCCCTGGGGGCTGGTGACGCGGAGGGGGCCTCGGCCCTCGAAGCGGGCGCGGTGGTCCTCCGCCAGGCGGTGAATGGTGTGCCCCTCCGGCACGGGTCCTCCCAGGGGGGTGCGGGTCGGTCGGAGTGGCCGTCGATCACCGGCTCCGCCGAGTTCGTCCTCGAACGCCGGAGGGCCTGAAGATCAGCCCCTCCGGCGTTCGAGGAGCGGGGTCCGGGGCGGAGCCCCGGGGCCTCGCTACTGCTGCGGGTGGTGCGCCGGGATCGCGGGCAGCTCGCCCGTCTCCTCGTAGCGCGACAGCATGTCGATGCGGCGGGTGTGGCGCTCCTCGCCCGAGTACGGCGTCGTCAGGAAGATCTCGACGAACTTCGTCGCCTCTTCCCGCGTGTGCATCCGGCCGCCGATCGACACCACGTTCGCGTCGTTGTGCTCACGCCCGAGCGCGGCCGTCTGCTCGCTCCAGGCGAGGGCGGCCCGCACCCCCTTCACCTTGTTCGCGGCGATCTGCTCTCCGTTGCCGGAGCCCCCGATCACGATGCCGAGCGACCCCGGGTCCCCTGCCGTGCCCTCCGCGGCGCGGAGGCAGAAGGGGGGGTAGTCGTCCTGGGCGTCATAGATGTGGGGCCCGCAGTCGACGGGCTCGTGGCCGTGGCTCTTGAGCCACTCGACCAGGTGGTTCTTCAATTCGTAGCCGGCATGATCCGAGCCGAGGTACACGCGCATGCGACTGAGTGTGGCACGTCACGGGGCGGGTAGCCGCGACCGGGGCCAGGACCTTGGTCACCCAGGTCTGGGCCATCGGGCCGGAATATCACGATCCGGAGTCAGGACTTCCGTCACGTACACCCCTGAGTTTGAATGCGGGGGCTCGTGACCCGAGAACTTAAGGATTCGTCCATGACCTCGCAACCCTCCCTTGCGAAGGCAGACCGCAACCCCAACGAACCTGGGGATCCGCAGTCTGGAGACACCGGTGACGGCCTCAAGGCCGGGCTGAAGAACCGCCATCTCTCCATGATCGCCATCGGAGGCGTCATCGGAGCGGGACTCTTCGTCGGCTCCAGCTCCGGAATCGCAGCCGCCGGTCCCGCCATCCTCGTCTCGTACGCCCTCGTCGGCACGATGGTCGTTCTCGTGATGCGGATGCTCGGCGAGATGGCCGCCGCACGGCCCACCTCGGGCTCCTTCTCCACCTACGCGGACCAGGCCCTCGGCCGCTGGGCCGGATTCTCCATCGGCTGGCTCTACTGGTTCTTCTGGGTCGTGGTGCTCGCGGTCGAGGCCACCGCCGGTGCCGTCATCCTCAACGGGTGGATACCCTCCGTCCCGCAGTGGGGCTGGGCGCTCATCGTGATGGTGGTGCTCACCCTGACGAACCTCGTCTCGGTCGGCTCCTACGGTGAGTTCGAGTTCTGGTTCGCCGGGATCAAGGTCGTCGCCATCGGCGGCTTCGTGGTCATCGGTCTGCTCGCCGTCTTCGGTGTGCTGCCCGGCTCGGACAACCCCGGCGCCGGATTCGCGCACCTCACCGACGCGGGCGGATTCATGCCCCAGGGTGCGGGCGCCATCCTCACGGGTGTGCTCATGGTCGTCTTCTCGTTCATGGGGTCCGAGATCGTCACGCTCGCCGCAGGCGAGTCCGAGGACCCGCAGCGCGCCGTCACCAAGGCGACGAACAGCGTCATCTGGCGCATCGGTGTCTTCTACCTGGGCTCGATCTTCGTCGTCATCACGCTGCTGCCGTGGAACGACAAGTCGATCGTCAAGGACGGTTCGTACGTCGCCGCGCTGAACTCGATCGGCATTCCGCACGCCGGTCAGGTCATGAACGTCATCGTCCTGACCGCCGTCCTCTCCTGTCTCAACTCCGGGCTCTACACCGCTTCCCGCATGGCCTTCTCGCTCGGCCAGCGCGGTGACGCGCCGAAGTCCTTCGCGCGCACCAACGCGCGCGGTGTGCCGCAGACCGCGATCCTCGGTTCCGTCGTCTTCGGCTTCGTCGCCGTCTGGTTCAACTACCAGTGGAAGGACACCGTCTTCGACTTCCTGCTGAACTCGTCGGGCGCGGTGGCCCTCTTCGTCTGGCTGATGATCGCGTTCACGCAGCTGCGGATGCGCGGCATCATCCTGCGCGAGCAGCCGGAGAAGCTGGTCGTGAAGATGTGGCTCTTCCCGTACCTGACGTGGGTCACGATCGCGATGATCTCGTTCGTGCTCGTCTACATGCTGACCGACGAGGCCGGGCGCAAGCAGGTGCTGCTCTCGCTGCTCGCCGCGGCGTTCGTGGTGGCGTTCTCCCTCATACGGGAGAAGGTGCGGCCCCGCGTCGAGACCGGTGACGCCGGCACCGACCCTGACGCCGACCCCGACGCCGACCCGGTCGACGCCCGCGTCGACGCCTAGCCGGTACCGTCCGACGGTGGCGTGGTCGACGTACCCGCCACCGTCGGCGGACGCGTGCCAGGTCCGGGTGGCTCCCCGCCACCCGGATCGCGCGCGGTGAAGAACATGACGGCCGCCACGGCGGCCGCGACAAGCAGGACCAGGGCGGTCAGGACGCGGGACCGCCAGTCGGTGGCTCCGGCCTGATCTCCGGGTGACTCCCGCGGCCTCCGTGGAGTCGCGAGCACCGCCCGCAGGGCCGCCTCCGTCTCGTCGAGACCCGGCCGCCGCTCCGGCTCCTTGGTCAGGAGCGCCGCGAGCACGGGACGTAACCCGCTCGGTTCCGGCGGCAGTTCAGGTGCCTCGTGCAGGACGGCGACCAGCGTGTTCAGCGCCGATTCGCGCGCGAACGGCGAGCTGCCGCGCAGCGCCGTGCAGAGCGTCGCCCCCAGGGACCAGAGGTCGGACGGCGGGCCCTGCTCCGCCCCGGAGACCCGCTCCGGCGCCATGTACTCCGGAGAGCCCACCAGCTGCCCCGCCTGCGTGAGACGGCCCGTGTCCTGGAGCGCGGCGATCCCGAAGTCGGTGAGGACCACCCGGTCGGCAGGTCCTGACGGGCCGAGCAGGACGTTCCCCGGCTTGATGTCACGGTGCAGGACGCCCGCCGCGTGCACCCGCCGCAGCGCCGCCACCAGGGCGAGGCCGACGCGCGCCGCCCCGTGCTCGTCCAGCGGGCCCTCGTCGTCGAGGTACCGGGCGAGAGAGCGGGCCTCGATCAGTTCCATGACGATCCAGAGGCGGCCGTCCTCCTCGGCGACGTCGTAGACGCGGACGACACCGGGGTGATCGATCCGCGCGCTGGCCCGCGCCTCGCGCAGTGCGCGTTCTCTGCGGACGCGGCCGTCCTCCGTGTCGGGACCCCCGAAGGGTCCGTCGATCCGCATCTCCTTCACCGCGACACGGCGGTCCAGGAGTACGTCGGCCGCGCGCCACACGCGGCCCATGCCGCCCTGCCCGATGACGTCGAGCAGGCGGTAGCGGCCCGCGACCACGCGCGGCTCCGGCATGGGCGTTCACCCCCAACCTCCTTTCATGACAGCACAGTTCGGGTGGATTCCCGAGAGCGCCTTCGCCCGCCGGGAAAACTTGACGGTGGATGTCAGGTTTTCCGGGGAAGCTCTGCCGCGTCAACCGGCACTTCTTGGAGGATCACCGTGGATTTCACCGCTCAGCGACTCGTGTTCCGGCCCGGCGACGACGGGTACGACGAGGAGATCGCCGGCTACCAGACCGGTTTCACGCAGCGGCCCGCGATCGTGTTCGGGGCCGAGAGTGCCGATGACGTCGTCGCCGCCGTGTCGTACGCCGCGCAGGCGAGGCTGCCCATCGGAGCGCAGGCCACCGGGCACGGGCTTCCGGGGGCATCGGAGGACGGCGTACTGATCAGCACCCGGCGGATGGACTCCGTACGGATCGACGTGGAGGCGCGCACGGTCACCGTGGGCGCGGGCGTCCGCTGGGGCCAGGTCGTGGAGGCAGCGGCGGCGCACGGGCTCGCCCCGCTGAACGGTTCCGCGCCGGGCGTGGGCGCCGTCTCGTACACGCTGGGCGGCGGCCTCGGCCTCCTGGCCCGGGAGTTCGGGTACGCGGCCGACCACGTCCGGTGGCTGGACGTCGTCACGGCGGACGGCAGGCTGCGGCACGTCACGGCGGATTCCGAGCCCGAGCTCTTCTGGGGGCTGCTCGGCGGGGGCGCGAACCTGGGGGTGGTGACGGCCCTGGAGATCGGCCTGGTGGCGGTGGAGCGGGTGTACGGCGGGGCGATCGAGTTCGACGGGAGGCGAGTCGATCCGGCGGAAGTGCTGCGCGCGTACGAGGCGTGGACGCGGACGGTGCCCGACGAGCTGACGTCGTCGGTGGCGGCGCTCGTCTATCCGGACATTCCACAGATGCCGCCCCATCTGCGGGGCCGGTACCTGGTGACGGTCCGGGTCGCCTACACGGGCTCCGAGGCGGCGGGCGAGCGTCTGGTGGCGCCGCTGCGGGAGATCGGGCCCGTCGAGTCGGACTCGCTGCGGGAGATGCCGTACACCGAGAGCCACACGATTCACAGCGACCCGGAGTTCGCGCACTCCTACTACGGGGACAGCGTGGTGGTGCGTGAGCTGGACGTCGCGGCGGCCTGCGAGCTGTTCGCGCTGACCGGTCCGGCCGCCGATTCGATGCACGTCGTCCAGATCAACCAGCTGGGCGGGGCGCTCGCGAAGCCCGCGGGGAACGCGGTGCCCTACCGGGACGCGGGGTGGCTGGTGCGGGTGCTCTCGCCGCTGGACGAGTCCGGCCTCGACGCGGTACGGGCCGTGCAGGACCGGGCGTTCGGGCTCTTCGCACCCGGGACGGTGGGGCGGCTGCTCAACTTCGCCTTCGCCGCCGGGGATCGGGGCGCCGGTCTGTACGACCCCGGTACGCAGAAGAGGCTCGCCGGGCTGAAGGCCATGTACGACCCGGCGAACCTCTTCAGGCGGAACTACGGCGTGGGGAACGCCGGTTGAGCTAGCGGTCGAGCAGCTTCCACGCGGTGGGCAGCGCGCCCATCGCGAGCGCGGCCTTCAGGGCGTCGCCGATCAGGAAGGGCGTGAGCCCGGCGGCGACGGCCTGGGTCAGCGACATGCCGGTCGCGGCGGCCAGGTACGGGACACCGACCGCGTAGATGATCGCGGAGCCGAGCACCATCGTGCCCGCGGTGCGCAGGACGGAGCGGTCGCCGCCTCGGCGGGCGAGTGCGCCGACCACGGTGGCGGCGAGGAGCATGCCGAGGACGTAGCCGAGGGACGGCGCGGCGACGCCGGAGCCGGCCTCCGCGAACCACGGCATGCCGGCCATGCCGACGAGGGCGTACACGGCGAGGGAGAGGAAACCGCGGCGGGCGCCGAGGGTGGTGCCGACGAGGAGGGCGGCGAAGGTCTGCCCCGTCACCGGTACGGGCGATCCCGGGACGGGCACGGCGATCTGGGCCGCGATCCCGGTGAGGGCGGCGCCGCCGAGGACGAAGACCGCGTCCTTCGCGCGGGACGCGGGAATCAGGTCCGCGAGGACCTGGCCGGGACGGGAAGAGACGGCGGCGATGCTCATCGGGACTCCGCGGGTTCTGGGACGGGCAGATGGGACCCCGCGACGCTATCTCAGGCGTGGGCGCGGATCACCGGCGGTGGGCGACAAGGTGCCGGGTGGCCCGGTGGTGGGTTCTGCACAACGTGCGGCGGATACCCCTGCGGGGGCGTGATGCTCGTCACTGAGGTGGGCGGTGTCAGGGGCCCGTTTTGCGTACGGGGATACCGCCCGGGGAGACTGTAGGTTCCCGCCAAGTTTCTGTGATCCCGAGAGCAGCCCTGAGCACGCATGCACGACGCACCCCCGGCCACGACGGCGGCAACAGATCTGGAACCCGAGCCGCTCGGCGGGGGCCTCAAGCAGCGGCATCTCACCATGCTCGGGCTCGGTGGTGTCATCGGGGCCGGACTCTTCGTCGGGTCCGGGGCCGGGATCGCCGTGGCCGGGCCCGGCATCGTCGTCTCGTACCTCATCGCCGGTGCGCTGGCGATGTGCGTGATGCGGATGCTCGGCGAGATGTCGGCCGCGATGCCCGCGTCCGGGTCCTTCTCCGTGCACGCCGAGCGCGCCCTCGGCCGCTGGGCGGGGTTCAGCGTCGGGTGGCTCTACTGGTTCCTGCTCGTCGTCGTGCTCGCCGTGGAGGCGACCGGTGCCGCGCAGATCGCCCATGGCTGGGCACCGGGCGTACCGCAGTGGGCCTGGGTGCTGATCTTCATGATGGTGTTCACGGCGGCCAACCTCGCCGCCGTGAAGAACTTCGGCGAGTTCGAGTTCTGGTTCGCCGCCCTGAAGGTCTTCGCGATCGTCGCGTTCCTGGTGCTCGGGCTGCTCGCGATCTTCGGGGTCCTGCCGGACACAGATCCCGTGGGCCTCACCAACCTCTCCGGGCACGGCGGTTTCCTGCCCAACGGCTGGGAGGGCGTCATCTCCGGCGT
Organism: Streptomyces sp. A18; assembly: GCF_059026065.1. Lineage (NCBI taxonomy): Bacteria > Bacillati > Actinomycetota > Actinomycetes > Kitasatosporales > Streptomycetaceae > Streptomyces > Streptomyces sp. A18. The sequence continues at coordinate 68,142 of NZ_JBWLKL010000015.1, forward strand.
GCTCGCCGTCGTCTTCGCCTTCGGGGGCCTGGAGGTCGTGACGATCGCGGCGGCCGAGTCCGACGACCCGGTGCGCTCGGTCGCCCGCGCCGTGCGCAGCGCCGTCTACCGCATCCTCTTCTTCTACGTCGGCTCGATGCTGGTCATCGTGACCGTGCTGCCGTGGACGGCGGAGAAGGCCGGCGTCAGCCCGTATGTGACGGTCCTGGACTCGATCGGGGTGCCGTCCGCGGGCACGATCATGAACATCGTGGTGTTCGTGGCGCTGCTCTCGGCGCTGAACGCCAACCTCTACGGCTCGTCCCGGATGGTCTTCTCGCTGGCCGAGCGCGGCGAGGCCCCCAAGGCCCTCCTGAAGGTGTCGGGCGGCGGGGTCCCGCGCCGGGCGGTCCTGGCGTCGGTGGCCTTCGGGTTCGTGTCCGTCGTACTGAATCTGAAGTGGCCCGACTCGGTCTTCCTCTACATGCTCAACTCCGTCGGTGCGGTGCTGCTCTTCGTGTGGGCGCTGATCGCGGTCTCGCAGCTGCGGCTGCGGCGGCGCATCGAGCGCGATGCGCCGGAGCGGCTCGTGCTGCGGATGTGGGCGTTCCCGTATCTGACGTGGGCGGCGCTCGCGGCGATGGCGGCCGTGCTCGGACTGATGCTGACCGATGACGGGGCCCGGCCGCAGCTGCTGTGGTCGGCGGGTGCGACAGGGCTCGTCCTGGCGGTCGCGGGGCTGCGGGAGTGGCGCGCGGCGCACATGAAACAGGCGTGAACAACTCGTGCCCACGCCTTCACAAAGTGTGAGCGTGGTGTCCGTATAGCGGTCAGGTGTTCCCTGTCAGCGGTGCCGGACTTCAGACTGTGGGCCGCTCGCTCCCCCGTCTCAGCTACTGAACAGGGCACGCCCATGTCTCGGTTGTCCACTCCCCAGGACACCCCCAAGGACGCGTCACCCGACGCCGCCCCCGCGGTTGATTCGCCGCTCGTCCACGGACTCAAGCAGCGGCACCTCTCGATGATCGCCCTCGGCGGCGTCATCGGTGCCGGCCTCTTCGTGGGCTCCGGAGCGGGCATCGCCGCGGCCGGTCCCTCGATCGTCCTCGCCTACGCGATATCCGGCGCGCTCGTCATGCTCGTGATGCGCATGCTCGGGGAGATGTCGGCGGCGAACCCGGCGTCCGGCTCCTTCTCGGTCCACGCCGAGCGGGCGATCGGCCCCTGGGCGGGCTTCACCGCGGGCTGGGGCTTCTGGTTCCTGCTCTGCGTCGCCGTCGGCCTCGAAGGCATCGGCGCCGCGAAGATCATGGTGGGCTGGTTCCCCGACAGCCCCGAGTGGGCCTGGGTCGCGCTCTTCATGCTGGTGTTCTGCGGGGCCAACCTGACGGCCGTGAAGAACTTCGGCGAGTTCGAGTTCTGGTTCGCCGCGCTCAAGGTCGGCGCGATCGCGCTCTTCCTGGGCATCGGCGTCCTGGCCATCCTCGGCCTGCTCCCCGGCTCGGACGCCCCGGCCCCCGGCACGGCCAACCTCACCGGTGAGGGCGGGTTCATGCCGAACGGCACGGACGGCCTGATCATCGGCCTCCTCGCGTCCGTGTTCGCGTACGGCGGTCTGGAGACCGTCACGATCGCGGCCGCGGAGTCCGAGAACCCGGTCAAGAGCGTCGCCAAGGCCGTACGCACGGCGATGTGGCGCATCGCCCTCTTCTACGTCGGCTCGATGCTCGTCGTCGTCACGCTGCTGCCGTGGGACAACAAGGAGGTCGTGGCGAAGGGCCCGTACGTCGCCACCCTCGACCACCTGGGCATCCCCGGCGCAGGCCAGATCATGAACGTCATCGTCCTGATCGCCCTGCTCTCCGCGATGAACGCCAACATCTACGGCGCCTCGCGCATGTCGTACTCGCTGATCGCGCGCGGCCAGGGTCCCAAGGTGCTCGGCCGTGTCTACAGCGGCGTCCCGCGCCTCGCGGTCCTCGCCTCCTCGGTCTTCGGCTTCGTCTGCGTCCTGCTCAGCTACTGGCGCCCCGACGACGTCTTCCCCTGGCTCCTGAACATGATCGGCGCGATGATCCTGGTCGTCTGGATCTTCATCGCCGCCTCGCAGCTGATCCTGCGGCGCAGGACGGAGCGCGATGAGCCCGAGAAGCTGGTCGTGAAGATGTGGGCCTACCCGTTCCTGACCTGGGTCGCCCTCGCCGCGATGGCGTACATCTTCTACCTGATGACGGAACAGCCGGACACGCGCAAGCAGCTCCTGGCGACGGGCACGCTGACGCTGATCCTGGCCGTGATCGGGTTCGTGCGGCAGAAGACGGCGGGGAAGGGGTCGGCGGGAACGGGTACGGCGGCCTGGAGCCCCGGCTCCACCGACAGCTCCGTCTGACCGAACACGCACAGCACGACGGCCCGTCCACTTCTCGTGGACGGGCCGTCGTGCTGTGCGGGCCCGCGGTCCTAGGACGAAGGGCTGATCAACTCCGCGCTACTCCTGCTGCTAGCCTGCACTTGCATATAGGTTGCAATAAGCGTTGCACTACAGCAGAGCAGCAGTCGGAGGGCTCGGACATGGCCATTTACACGCTTCCTGAACTTCCGTACGACTACGCGGCGCTCGAGCCGGTCATCAACCCCCAGATCGTCGAGCTGCACCACGACAAGCACCACGCGGCGTACGTGAAGGGCGCGAACGACACCCTTGAGCAGTTGGAGGAGGCGCGCGACAAGGAGACGTGGGGCGCCATCAACGGCCTGGAGAAGAACCTGGCCTTCCACCTCTCCGGGCACATCCTGCACAGCATCTACTGGCACAACATGAACAGCCCGAAGGACGGTGGCGGCGGTGAGCCGCTGGCCGCGGACGGTGTCGGCGACCTCGCGGACGCGATCACCGAGTCCTTCGGCTCCTTCGCCAAGTTCAAGGCCCAGCTGACCAAGGCCTCGGCGACCACGCAGGGTTCGGGCTGGGGCGTGCTCGCCTATGAGCCGCTGAGCAACCGCCTCATCGTCGAGCAGGTCTACGACCACCAGGGCAACGTCGGCCAGGGCTCGACGCCGATCCTGGTCTTCGACGCCTGGGAGCACGCCTTCTACCTGCAGTACAAGAACCAGAAGGTCGACTTCATCGACGCCATGTGGGCCGTCGTCAACTGGCAGGACGTGGCCAAGCGTTACGACGCGGCCAAGCAGCGCGTGAACAGCCTGCTGCTCGCCCCGTGAGGCGCTGGCCCCGTGAAACGTCCTGCCTCGTGATCGTCTTCTCAACCTTCGCCGAGGCAGGCGGATAGACGAAAGGCCCCCGTGAGGACATGACTCACGGGGGCCTTTCGGTATGCCGGGTTCCGGGGGACGGTGACGTCCGTTCCTCTAGTCGAAGATCGGGCCCTGCGTCCGCGTCCGCTTGATCTCGTAGAAGCCCGGCGTGGACGCCACCAGGAGCGTGCCGTCCCACAGCTTCGCCGCCGCCTCGCCCTTCGGGGCCGGCGTCACGACGGGGCCGAAGAAGGCGACCTGCTCGCCGTCCGCGCCGGGGACGGCGATGACGGGGGTGCCCACGTCCTGGCCGACCTTGTCGATGCCCTCCTGGTGGGAGGCGCGCAGCTGGGTGTCGTACTCGTCCGAGTCCGCGTACTCCGCGAGGTCCTCGGGCAGCCCGACGTCCTTGAGCGCGGCGGCGACCGCCTCGCGGGTCGGGCCCTCGCCCTGGTTGTGGAAGCGGGTGCCGAGTGCGGTGTAAAGGCGGCCGGTGTACTCGTCGCCGTGCTTCTGCTGGGCGGCGATGACCACGCGGACCGGGCCCCACGCCTTCGTCTCCAGCATGTCGCGGTACTCCTCGGGCAGCTCGTCGAGCCGGTCCTCGTTCAGCACGGCGAGGCTCATGACATGCCAGCGGACCTCTACGTCGCGGACCTTCTCCACCTCGAGCATCCAGCGCGAGGTCATCCAGGCCCACGGGCACAGCGGGTCGAACCAGAAGTCAACCGGGGTCTTGCCGTTCTCGGACATGTCTCTCCCTAGGGAATATGTGCGCGCTTGGCCAGGGGAACGTCAGTGATCTACCCGGGCATTCCCGGATACCGCGCGCTGAGGGCGCATGCGAGGATCGTAGACATTCGTACAGGTCGTGCGATCCACGACTTCCGTCTGCGAGTACAAGGGAGTACCGCCCGTGCCCGGTGAGAATCTTTCCCGCGACGAGGCCCAGGAGAGGGCCGCGCTGTTGTCCGTCGACGGGTACGAGGTCTTTCTCGACCTGCGCTCCGCGATCGGCGAGAGCGACCAGGAGCCGCGCACGTTCCGCTCCGTCACCACCATCCGCTTCCGCTCCGCCGAACCGGGCGCCGCGAGCTTCGCCGACCTGATCGCCCCGAGCGTCACGGCACTCTCCCTGAACGGCAAGGACCTGGACCCCTCCGAGGTGTTCGACGGCACCCGGATCACGCTGGAGGACCTGGCCGCGGAGAACGAACTGGTGGTGGACGCCCAGTGCGCCTACAGCCGCACCGGCGAGGGCATGCACCGCTTCGTCGACCCGGAGGACGGCGAGGTCTATCTCTACACGCAGTACGAGCCCGCGGACTCCCGGCGCGTCTTCGCCAATTTCGAGCAGCCCGACCTGAAGGCACCCTTCCGCTTCGAGGTGCAGGCGCCGGAGGGATGGACCACGTGGTCGAACGGCGCGGGTGAACTGGTCGACGGCGTATGGAAATTCGCCGAGACGAAGCCGATCGCGACGTACATCACGGTTGTCGTCGCGGGCCCGTATCACTACGTGGAGGACTCCTACAGCCGCACCTTCGACGACGGCACGACCCTGGAGATCCCGCTCGGCGCCCTGTGCAGGAAGGGCCTCGCCAAGCACTTCGACGCGGACGACGTCTTCCTGGTCACCAAGCAGGGCCTCGACTTCTTCCACGACAACTTCGACTATCCCTACCCCTTCGGGAAGTACGACCAGGCGTTCGTCCCGGAGTACAACCTGGGCGCGATGGAGAACCCCGGCTGTGTGACCTTCCGCGAGGAGTACATCTTCCGCGGCAAGGTGACCCAGGCGTCGTACGAGCGCCGGGCCAACGTCATCCTGCACGAGATGGCGCACATGTGGTTCGGCGACCTCGTCACGATGCGCTGGTGGGACGACCTGTGGCTCAAGGAGTCCTTCGCCGACTTCATGGGCGCCTTCTCGATGGTCGAGGCGACGCGCTTCACCAACGGCTGGATCACCTTCGCCAACAACCGCAAGGCGTGGGCCTACCGCGCCGACCAACTGCCCTCCACGCACCCGGTCACGGCCGACATCCGCGACCTGGAGGACGCCAAGCTCAACTTCGACGGGATCACGTACGCGAAGGGCGCCTCGGTCCTCAAGCAGCTCGTCGCCTACGCGGGGCGGGACGCGTTCCTCGAAGGCGCTCGGCGCTACTTCAAGCGGCACGCGTACGGGAACACACGCCTCGGTGACCTGCTCTCGGTCCTGGAGGAGACCTCCGGGCGCGACATGGCGTCCTGGTCCCGGTCATGGCTGCAGACTGCCGGCGTCAACTCGCTCACGCCCCAGGTCATCCTGAACGCGGAGGGCCGGATCACCGAACTCTCCGTGGTCCAGGAAGCCGCCGAGTCCCATCCCGAACTGCGGCCGCACCGCGTGGCGGTGGGCCTGTACCGCCGCACGCCCGAGGGCGAGCTGACGCGGTACGCACGCGCGGAGGTGGACGTCGAAGGGCCGCGCACGATCGTGTCCGAGCTGGCCGGCGAGGCGGCTCCGGAGCTGGTCCTGGTCAACGACGACGACCTGACTTACTGCAAGATCCGCTTCGACGAGACCTCCCTGGACACGCTGCGGGCGCACCTGGGCGACATCACCGATCCGCTCGCCCGCGCCCTGTGCTGGTCCGCGCTGTGGAGCCTCACCCGGGACGCGCTCATGCCCGCGCGGGACTTCATCGACCTCGTGCTGCGGTTCGCGGGGCGCGAGAGCGACATCGGGGTGCTGCAGACGCTGCACACCTGGGCGAACTCCGCCCTCACCTTCTACGCGGCCCCCGAGTGGCGCGACGAGGGCGGGCGGGCGCTCGCCGAGGGCGCGCTGCGGGAGCTGCGGATCGCGGACCCCGGCAGCCAGAACCAGCTGACGTGGGCGCGGTTCTTCGCCGCGGTGGCCTCGTCCGAGGCCGATCTGCAGCTGCTGCGGACCCTGGTGGAGGGCACGGCGAAGGTCGACGGCCTGGACGTCGACCAGGAGCTGCGCTGGTCCTTCCTCGGACCGCTGGCCGCGCACGGCGCGGCCGACGAGCAGATGCTCGCCGCCGAACTGGCCCGGGACGACACGGCTTCGGGTAAGCGGCACCAGGTGCGGTGCCTGGCCGCGCGGCCCTCCGAAGCGGTCAAGGCGCAGGCGTGGGCCGCAGTGGTGGAGTCCGACTCCCTGTCCAACGCGTTGGTGGGGGCGACCATTTCAGGGTTCGCGCAGTCGTCGCAGCGGGAGCTGATCGCTCCGTACGCGCCCAAGTTCTTCGCCGCGATCGAGCGGGTGTGGGCCGAGCGGTCCATCCAGATCGGGATGGACGTGGTGAAGGGTCTCTTCCCCCACCTCCAGGACGATCAGGGCACCCTGGACGCGGCGGACCTATGGCTCGCCTCGCACCCGGACGCGGCTCCTGCCCTGCGGCGACTGGTACTTGAGGGCCGGGACGACCTCGCGCGGTCGCTGCGGGCGCAGGCTTGCGACGCCGCTGCCTCGTAGGTCCACGGCCCGAAGGCATCGACTGCCGGAACGTACCGCGCCCAACCGGACCTTTTCGGCAGTCGAACGTCTGCACTTTAGTGCGGGGTTGTCCGGTTATGTCGACGAGCCTGTAACAGCGGTTAGGGGGCGGAGCGGGAGCGGGAATGGCCCGGTCATGAACCACAACACCCCGCTCTCCCCCCGCCCCCTCCGCCACCTCGCCGACGTCCAGCGCCGCGTCATGAGCACCGCCCAGCTGCGCGCCCACGGCATCTCCGCCGCCGACGTCTCCGCACACTGCCGGCCCGAAGGACCCTGGCAGCAACTGCTGCCGGGAGTCTTCCTGCTGCACCCGGGGCCGCCGACCAGCGAAGAGCGCCTGCACGGCGCCCTGTTGTTCGCGGGGCGGCCACCGGCCAAGGCCGCGAAGACCGTGCCCGCACAGCCCCGCGCGGGCGAGTCCCACGCCCCTTACGCCGACGCCCTGATCACGGGACTCGCGGCGCTCGCCCTGCACCGCTTCTCGTCGGCTCCCCCACTGCTCTCCCTGGACCGTATCGACGTCCTCGTTCCGCGCACCCGGCGGCTGCGCTCCACCGGGTTCATCCGGCTCGTGCGGGCCCAGGCACTGCCGACCGCCGTACAGATCACCGGAGTTCCGGTGGTCCCGGTGCCGCGCGCGCTCGCCGACGCCGTGGCGGGGCTCACCGAGGCGGGCGCGGTGCGCAGGCTGCTGACCGAGGCGGTGCGCGGCGGGCACTGCGAACCGGCAGCCATCGTCCGGGAGTTGAACCAGGCGCGGCTGCTCACCCGCCCGCATGTGGTGGACGCCGTCGACTCGCTGCTCGCGGAGGGGCGGGCCATCGCCGAGGACCGGATCTACCAGATGGTCGCCGAGCACGACCTGCCCGATCCGCTGTGGAACGTGGACCTTCGATTGCCCGGCGGCCCGCACCTCGGGGGCGTCGACGCCTACTGGCCCGACCTGGCCGTCGCCGTCGAGCTCGACACCCGGGCGCCCCGGCAGGGCCTGCGACAGGAGGACGACGCGCTGTGGTCCGAATACGCCCGCAAGCGCGAGCACTTGGAGCGGCTCGGCATCACCGTCGTGCATCTGACGCCCAAGAAGCTGCGCGATTCGCTCGAACAGCAGGCGGCCGTCGTACGGACCGCCCTGATGGCGTCGGCCGACCGCGATCCGGCGGCGTATGTGGTCGTACTGCCCAGGTAGCGGAACCGGGACGGGGCCCGCACGGCGGTGGGCCCCGCACCGGTCCACGTCACTTCCCGCAGAACTCCGCGTCGACGATCGCGGGCGCGTCGTCGTCCGGGGCGTTCAAGCCGAGCGCGAGTGCATGGCGGCCTCCATCGCCCTCTGCGTCGCCCGGTGCCGGTCCCCGTGCCCCGGCGACGACGCGAGCGCGGGCGACGCGAACGCACCCGCCGCCACCGCCACGGCCGTCGCTGCCGCCACCCCCGTGATCCCCGTACGCATCGACATCCCCTGTCCCTCCGCCATCGAACATGGTCGACTCGGGGGACTCGCGGGCCCGGCACGGGGGTTGACCGGCCTGCGCGGGTTGAGCGGTATTCAGCCCTTCTTGAGGATCAGCTCAGTGTTCCGGTCGCCCGGCTCGCCGCCGAGGGCCGGCTTGGCGCCAGGGGCGTTGAAGGACAGTTCGCGGTAGAGCGCGGCGAGGCCCGTCTGCGAGAGATCGGCGTAGTCCGTACGGTGCGGGGCCGACGACTCGATGAGGGTGGTGAACAGGGAGATCGTGCCGTCGTGGTTGTCACTCAGCTCCACCACGCGGGCCAGCTGCGGGAAGTCGATGTGCGAGGCCGTGGAGACCTCCCAGAAGGAGCCGCGCGGGGTCTGATGCGGGGTGATCCTGTTCTTGTGGCTGTGACCGTTGACCCAGGCCAGGACCGAAGGGTGACGGCCCAGGAGAGCGACGATCTCGTCGCCCCCGTGCCTGCCCTCGCGCGGGCGGTCCGGGTCCTGGCGCAGATTCCGCATGGTCCTGCTGGTGTGGTGACTGAAGACGATGACATGCGACCCGCCGCCGTCCTTCTCCTCGATCGCTTTCAACTCCCGCTCCAGCCAAACCATTTGGGCCGTGCCGAGCGAGCCTTCGTAGTGGCCGCCGGGGTCCGTCGAGTCCAGGCTGATGCCGAGCACGTCGTCGCTGATGCGGAAGGAGTAGTACTGGGTGCCCGCGTCGAGGTTCTCCTGCGTGTAGCCGTGACCTGCGGGCCCGTGCCCCTTGTACGCCGGGTCGAGGTGCGCCTCGACGTACTCGGCGGGGGTGAAGGGCGCGCGGCTCTCGTCCGGGGTGACCGAACGCATCCGCCGCGCCTCGCTCTTCAGGAGTTCCTTGAACTGCGCGCCCTTGGGGTCGCGCCCCTTCTTCACGGCCTTCCACAGGGCGGCACCGCGCGACTCGTCCAGGGACATCAACTTCCGTCCACCGACGGCGAATTCGGAGAAGTACGAGTCTCCGGGCCCCCAGCAGCCGCCGGGCAGCGCGTCGTGATTGCCGACGGTCGAGAACCAAGGGAGCCCGAGCCCGGGGCTGTTGACCTCGCGCAGGGCCGCCTCCAGGAAGCCGTCGACCCGTGGGAAGCCGAGGGCCTTGTCGGAGTCGCGGAGGTCGTCGTCCGGGTGCCAGTACAGCTTCAGGCCGCTGTCCTGCACGCCTTCGTAGCGGCGCGGGTCTCCGGTGTTGGGGTTGATGCGCCCGCCGCTCATGGTCTTGAGGAACCAGTCGAGCTCGGAGCGGGAGTTGTTGTCCGTGTTGTCGCCGGTCGTCACTACACAGTGCAGCGGCGAACCGGTGGCGGGCGCACCGCGCAGTCCGTTGACCCGCTCGACGAGCGCGACCGCGCCGGCCACCGAGAGGGCCTCCTGCGGGCGCCAGGCGCTCGCGGTCTGGGCGCGCAGGTACTCGTACCGCAGCGGATGCTGCACGTCGACCAGGTGCAGGTCGGTGAACTGGACGAACGCGGCGAGCGGGGTGCGCCGCCCCTCGCGGCCGCTCTTGGCATCGGCCAGATCGCCGCGGACCACCCGGTCCCAGGCGGGCCCGTCCCCGAGCCGCCGGTAGCCGGACGTGCCGCGCGGTGCGGCGACCGTACGCAGCGTGGTGCCGCCCCGGTAGGGCATCAGGGGCGCGGCGGGTGCCTGCCGGGAGAGCGCGACGGGGGCGGGCCCGCTGGGGGCGGCGTGGCTGGTGCCGGGGCGCAGGGCGTAGCCGATGCCCGCGGAGAGGGAGACCGCTCCGGTGGTCGCGAGGAAGGCCCGGCGGTCCACGGCGGACAGGGCGGTGTGGGCGGTGGACTGGGCGGCGGTGGCGACAGAGCGTATGCGCGACATGGCGCGGTCTCCCCGATTGCGAACGCGTCGGCAGTGGTCGCGGGCAGCGCCGCAGTGGGCGAAATTCCCGCTCGTACTGGATCGTTGACATCCGGGGTGACCTGCACGTTAACGAGACCGCAACGGGCAACGCCGATCACCGTACGTGGATCATCGGGCACCCTGCGCGGTCATGCACCTCTCTCCGGCCGGAGAGGAGGCGGTCACTCCACGTTCATCTTCCGGGGAAGGGAAGGCCCCACAGGGGCTCAGGAGGGCGCCGCGAGGTGTCCGTCGTCGGGCCGGGTCCGCCACAGGTCGATCCCGATGTCGACGAGCCCGACACGTTCGAGATCGGGGACGGCGCCCAGCGCGTGCCAGGCCGCGAGATCGGTGGAGCCGTCCCGCTCGTGCCGCAGCGAGCCGCCGGTGACCCGCGCCTCGTAGACGATCCGCAGGCCGTGAAAGTCGGCGACGGCGCCGAGCTTGCGGGGATAGCGGCGACGGAGGGAGTCGATGCCGAGCAGCCCGACGGGCTCGATGAGATACCCGGTCTCCTCGTCGGCCTCGCGGATCACCGTGTCGTACGGATCCTCCCCGTGGTCCATCCCGCCGCCGGGCAGCGTCCAGCGCTTACTGCCGTCGCCCGCCACCCAGCGGGCGAGCAACAGCTGCCCGTCCTGCACGCATACGGCGTAGGCCGCCACCCGAAGCTCCCGGTTCACGTTCAAACGTTAGAGCCGGATGCCGATCAGTGAGGCCTCGAACCGACATACGATCACCGAGTTGGAACGCGCATGTCCAAGGAAACGACAGTACCGGCCTCTTGCGATCTTCCTCAGCGGGACGGCCACATCACGGCGTGCGCGCGACGAAGCGTGAATGACCAGAGCCGCACAAGCTCGGTCGTTCACGGCCGAGAAGTTGACAGTGCGACGCTAGTCCTCCTCGGCCGGATTGGCAGGGGAGTACTCCGGAGCGGTCCAGCTCCAGGGGCTCGCGCCGAGGGTCTGGACCGCCTCGGTGAGGGTGAAGCGGACCGTGCGGGAGCCGTCGTCGCCGTATTCGGTGCGGGCCGTGCCGGTGAGCTGGAGCGTGGTGCCGGTCGTCCAGTCGAGGAAGAGGAGCCCGGCGCGGGCGTCGGTGGCGAGGTTGCCGAGGGACAGGAACATGGAGTTGCCGGGGTAGTCGCGCCAGGTGAGTTCGTAGGGGGAGTGGACCTGGACGAAGCCGGGATTGCCGCCTCGGTGGCTGGCGTCGGCGCCCTCCGCGTGGACGGTGGCGAGGAAGAAGGTGTCCGCGTCGGCGATGAACGCGCGCTGGTCGCCGGTGAGTTTCACTCCGTGGCGGGGTGCGGCCGGGCGGCCCGGTGCGGCGTCCAGCGACAGTTCGCGCTTCTGGAGGTACTTGGGGCAGTTCGAGAAGACCTGGTCGGCCTCGATCGCCAGGCCGCGGGGGGTCGGGCGGGCCCGTCCGTTCAGGCGCATGCGGCGCCGGGTGCGGGGGTCGAGGGCGATGGTGCCCACGGGGGTGCCCTCCTGGGTGAGGGCCTGCGCGAGGGGGTCGGCCCGGTGCGGGCCGCCCGCGATCGATGCCTGGCGCGGCCCCGTGGCCCGTACGAACCCGGGTTCACCGGTGAGCAGCGAGGCCCAGACGGCGCCCGCCTGGTCCGCGCCGCCGATCACCAGCATGGGCTGTAGTTCGAGGAAGGCGGCGGCGACGGGGCGGATGCCGTCACCGATGGACCGCCCCACGTGGTCGGCCGGCTCCCGCACACCGACGAGGTCCTGAACGGCGCGGGAGCCGTGGTGGTACGGGGTGTGCGGGATGGTCATGTCGCTCCCTGCCGGATGGACGCTGCCGGATGGACGCCGCCGGATGGACGGGTGAGTGGGTGGGGAAATTCCGCCGCGGAACGGCGGTTCAAGGGGTCAGAAGAAGCCGCAGGTGGGCGCAGCCGCCACCGGAGCACCGTCCGAGGCGCCCACGCCAGACCCCGCATAGATCTCCAGGCGTGTTCCGTCCGGGTCGTGGAAGAAGATTCCCCCGGACGCCGCGCCCTCGCCGTGCGGGACGACTCCCTCGTAGGCGAACTCCACCCCGTACGCCCGCAGAGCGCTCTCGTACGCGCGGACCTCCTCGATGGTGTCCACCTCGAACGCCAGGTGGTGCAGGCCCGCGTTCGAGGCCGCGTACGCCGCGTCCGCCTGCTGCCAGAGCGTGAGCGCGGGGGTTCCGTCCTCCCCCTCCCCCAGGAAGGCGAACCTGCGGCCCTCTTCCTTGCCCTCGCTGATCACGCCGTAGCCGATGACGTCGCGGTAGAAGGCGAGCGAGCGCTCGATGTCGGTGACGTTCAGGCCGATGTGGCCCCTGCGGAGTGTGCGGGTCACGGTCATGGCTCTCCCCTTGTCAGCACGTCAGCGGTCGCCCGCTTGACCTCAAGCGAGCTAACCTTTCATTGCAACTTTAAGGGTTAGAATCAGCGAGCGTCAACCAGTCACGTAACCTTTACTGGTTAGCCTCGAAGGGAGCCCCCATGCCCGCCGCACCCCGCGACCCCCGCCCGCTCGTCGGCGAGCCGCTCTCCCTCGATCTGCTCAACACCCGGTGGATGGTGGACGGCGCACCCCAGGATCTGCTGACAGATGTCGACGGGCTCGCCATCTGGCTGGCCACCCATGGGCTCGACGACCGCTTCGAGGCGGACCGAGCGACGCTGAACCACACCCTGCGGGCGCGCGACGCGCTCGCCTCCGCCGTGGACAGCCCCGGCGACCCCGCCGCCATCGCCCGCGTCGACACGATCCTCGGGCACGGACGCATCCGCGCCACCCTGACCGCCCAAGGGCCGGGCGAGCAGCCCGAATTCAAGGACGTGACGTGGGGTGCGGCGTGGCTTGCGGCGCGGGACTATCTGACGCTCCTCGCCACCGCGCCGGACCGGATCCGCCCCTGTGCGCACGAGGCGTGCGTCCTGCACTTCTTCGACACCTCACGGAACGGCACCCGGCGTTGGTGCTCCATGGCTGCGTGCGGGAATCGGGCCAAGGCCTCGCGGCACTACGCGCGGGCGCGCGAGACATACGAGACATAGGGGCCAGAACTCCCGGCCAGAACTCCCGGCCCGGACTCCCGGCCAGAACTCCCGGCCAGAACTCCCGGCCCGGACTCCCGGCCAGGGCGCTCCCCTCCCACCCTCACCCGAACCATCCGCTATGTCGCCGATGTCTCGGCTGACGCATGGCGGGATTACGCCACACCCCGATCGTCTCCGGACAACTCTCCCCAAACAGCGGTCACTTGCGTAAGGCTGAGCGGTCATCCGGTTCCGGATTCCGGACCTTTTCGACCTTTACGTACAGGGATGCTGATGCACAGATCCAGTGCTAGACGCACGACCCGTCTCGCGATAGCCGTCGGTCTGACCGCCGCGCTCTCCGCCGCCGGGCCCATACCCATGGCCTTCGCGGCCGATGGGGACCCCGGGGCCGCTGGGGGCCAGACCGCCCCCGAGCCCGCCAAGTCCGCCGAGAAGAAGCTCGGTTCGGCCGACGCCGATCTCCTCGCGGACGCGAAGGCGGACGGCGAGAAGACCGTCACGATGATGGTCGCCACCGCACCCGGCGCCACCGAGCAGGTCGCCGACCAGCTCGACGCCGTCAAGGGCGGTTCGGTCGGCCTGACGTACGACAAACTCGGCTACGTACGCGCCACCGTGCCCACGGCGAAGGCCGATGCCGCCATCGAGTCCGCCGGGAAGCTGTCGTCGGTGCACGGCATCGACCTGCGGCACGAGATCGAGCTCGACGACCCGACGCCCGCAGCCGACCGGGCCAAGGGCGCGAAGAAGGCGGCCGAGGGCGCCGAGGACACGTACGCCGGTCCCGGCAAGAACACCCCGGCGAAGAACCCGTACAACCCGTCCTTCGAGACGGGTGCCGTCGACTTCGTGAAGAAGCACCCGAAGGCGGACGGCCGCGGCACCACCATCGGCATCCTCGACTCCGGCGTCGACCTGGGCCACCCCGCGCTCCGGAAGACCACCACGGGCGAGCGCAAGATCACCGACTGGGTGACGGCGACCGACCCGATCGTGGACGCGGACGGCACCTGGCGGCGGATGACCAACCCCGTCACCGGCCCCGTCTTCACCTGGGACAGCGAGACGTGGAAGGCCCCCGCGGGCTCCTTCCAGGTCAACCGCTTCCGCGAGTCGGCCACCACCGGCGGCGACGCCAAGGGCGACATGAACCGCGACGGCGACACCACCGACAGCTGGGGCGTGCTCTACGACCCGGCCGCCGGGACGGTCCGCGTCGACCTGAACGACAACAACGACTTCACCGACGACGAGACGATGAAGCCGTACAAGGACGGCCACCAGGTCGCCTACTTCGGCAAGGACGACCCGGCGACCGACGTCGTCGAGCGCGTCCCCTTCGTCGTCGAGATCCGCAAGGACGTGCCGACCGACCCGTACGGCGGCGACTGGGTCGGCAAGAAGGCCGACTTCGTCAACATCGGCGTCATCGAGTCCGAGCACGGCACGCACGTCGCGGGCATCACCGCGGCCAACGGCCTGTTCGGCGGCAAGATGAACGGCGCCGCGCCCGGCGCCAAGCTGGTCTCGTCCCGCGCCTGCACCTGGAGCGGCGGCTGCACGAACGTCGCGCTCACCGAGGGCATGATCGACCTCGTGACGAAGCGCGGTGTCGACATCGTGAACATGTCGATCGGCGGCCTCCCGGCCCTGAACGACGGCAACAACGCGCGCGCCGAGCTCTACAAGCGCCTCATCGACGAGTACGGCGTCCAGCTGGTGATCTCCGCGGGCAACTCGGGCCCCGGCGCGAACACCATCGGCGACCCCAGCCTGGCCGACAAGGTCATCTCCGTCGGCGCCTCCATCTCCAAGGAGACCTGGGCCGCCAACTACGGCTCCGCCGTGGAGAAGAAGTACGCGATGATGCCCTTCTCCTCGCGCGGCCCGCGTGAGGACGGCGGCTTCGCGCCGATCATCTCCGCGCCGGGCTCGGCCATCAACACCACGCAGACCTGGCTGCCGGGCTCCCCGGTCGCCGAGGCGGGCTACCGACTGCCGGCCGGATACTCGATGTTGCAGGGTACGTCGATGGCGTCCCCGCAGGCCGCGGGCGCGTCGGCGCTGCTGCTCTCCGCCGCGAAGCGGGAGAAGGTCGACCTCACCCCGGCGAAGCTGCGCACCGCCCTCACCTCCACCGCGGACCGCATCCGCGGCGAGCAGGCGTACGCGCAGGGCACCGGCCTGATCAACGTGGTCGACGCCTGGAACGCCATCGAGGACGACGCGAAGGCGCACACGTACACGGTGAAGGCCCCGGTCGACACCGCCCTGGAGCAGGAGCTGAAGAAGCCCGGCACCGGCATCTACGACCGTGAGGGCGGCCTGAAGACCGGCCAGAAGCGGACGTACGACGTGACGATCACCCGCACCTCGGGCCCGGACCGCGGCATCCGCCACGAGCTGGACATGGTCAACAACCACGAGGGCACCTTCAGGCTGCTGGGCAAGGGCGCGGTGACGCTGCCGCTGAACCAGCCGGTCACGGTGAAGGTGCAGGCGAAGGCCGAGTCGGCCGGTCTGCACAGCGCGATCCTGACGGTCGACGACGAGCGCAGCGAGGGCATCGACCAGCAGATCATGTCGACGGTCGTCGTCTCGTCGCCGCTGGCGAAGCCCGCGTTCACGCGCTCGGCGGACGGTTCGGTGCAGCGCAACAGCACCAAGTCGTACTTCGTGACGGTCCCCAAGGGCGCCAAGTCCCTTGAGGTGGCGCTGGGCGGCCTGAAGGGCAAGAGCCAGACGCGGTTCATCGCGGTGCACCCGTACGGCGTGCCGGTCGACTCGACGTCGTCGCTCACCTGCTACGCGAACTACGACAACCCGGCCAACACCTGCCGCCCCGACCTGCGTTCGTACCCCGAGCCGCAGCCGGGCGTGTGGGAGATCGAGGTCGAGTCGCGCAGGACGTCCCCGCTCCTGGACAACCCCTACAAGCTGGACGTCTCCGCGCTGGGCGTCGCCTTCGACCCCGCCGTGCAGACGATCCCCGAGGCGAAGGTCGGTACTCCGGCTCCCGTCTCCTGGAAGGTGACGAACAACTTCGCCGCGGTGGACGGCAAGTTGAAGGGCGGCCCGCTCGGCTCGGCGAAGGCGGCGAAGCCCTCGATCAAGCAGGGCGAGACGCAGACGACGACCGTGGTCGTGCCCGAGGGCGCGGAGCGGCTCGACGTCGCCATCGGCTCGACGGCTGACGCCGCCGCGGACCTCGACCTGTCGGTCTCGAAGGACGGGGCGGTCGTGGGCTCTTCGGCGGACGGCGACTCGGAGGAGTCGGTCAGCCTCAAGAAGCCCGCGGCGGGTACGTACGAGATCGAGGTGGCGGGCTACTCGATCCCGGCCGGCACCACGGCGTACGACTACCGGGACGTCTTCTTCTCGGCCGCGCTCGGCTCGGTGAAGGTGGACGAGTCGGCGCCGGTGAAGCTGGCGAACGGGGCTTCCGCGGACGTCTCCGCCGAGGTCGCGGCTGACGCGGCTGCGGCGGAGGGACGTCAGCTGTTCGGTGAGGTGTCTCTCCTGAACGGGCGGGGCACGGTTGCCGGTACCGGCAGTGTGATCATCGAGAAGGTCACCTCCTAGAGGTCCCCCCTTTTCCTTGCCAAAGCGTTCCGGCCGGGCTGGATGGTTCCAGCCCGGCCGGCGTTTGAGGCCATCGGGAGGGGGCGGGGTCGGGGAAATTCACTCCCCGACCTCGACCCCCACCTCGTGCACCGCATTACGCGCCCCCGCGAGCGGCTGCACGCGCCCGGACCGATCAGTGGCCCGGCAACGGATTCGGTGCGCCCCAGGAGCCAACTCCCGAGTAACGGCAAAGCGTTGCCACGTCGGGCCGGGGCCCGGCGGAGCCACAGCGGCCGCCTCCCACGCACCCCCGTCGACCGAGATATCGACGCCCACGATCTCCGTCGTACTCCATGCGCGCCCAGACAACTCGACACGCCCAGCAGGGAGTTCCGCCCCCTCCCCCGGCACGAACAGCTTGCTGCTGACATCAACCTCCCGTACGGGACTCGGCGACGACTCCCCCGGCAGGACCCGGTTGTAGAGCTCCGTGGCGAACATGCCCTCCACCCGGCGGTCCGCCAGGACGATCCGCGTCAGCCACTTCACCGAATTCGTGCCGAACATCCGCGGCACCACGGCCCGCAACGGAAACCCGTGCTGGGGGCGGAGCGGCTCGCCATTCATCCCGTGCGCGAGGAAGACATCCCTGCGGGCCACCGACAGGGGGAGGTCCTTGACGTACGTGAGGCCGTCCCGCCCCTGGAAGGACCCCGTGTCCGCGCCCTCGAACCACACGTGCCGCGCAGCCGCCCCCGGCGCCGCCCGGTCCAGGAGCGCGGCGAGCGGCACCCCCGCCCACTCCACCTGCGCCACCGCCCGCGTCGGCACGTCCGGCGCGAACGGACTGCCGAAGCATTCGTGGACGGCGGGCAGCCGCTCCGTCCCGAGCGCGAGGACCGCGTCCATGTCCAGGCGCAGCGGACGCTCGACGAGGCCTTCCACCACCAGGGTCCAGTCCTCGACGTCGATGTCCGGCACGCCCAGGTGCTTCCTGACGAAGACGTCGTCCAGTGGGGTGAAGTCAGGTTCGGCCGCGGGCACTTGGGTCGTCATGTAGCAACCATAGGTGCACTGAGACCCTTACATCCAGTACATCATTCGCGCGTTCAGCACCGCATCCCCTCCGCCCGCGGCAACGCCCGCTCGATCCACGCCCGGTCCTTGGCGATGTCCTTCGCGCCCGTGGACCAGATGTCCGGCGTCGCCTCGCCCTTCGCGATGCCGATCAGGGTCCGGTCGCCGGGGCGGAGCCGCGGGTCCACGTCCACGTTCATCACGAACGTGATCTGCTTCTCGCCCCGGCTCGGCTTGTAGTAGCGGGAGACGTCCAGGACGATCCGGTCCTGCGCGGCGCCGGGGATCGGTTCGACCCGCCTGACCGTGCCCTCCACGATGAGCCGCGCACACGCCACGTACCCCTCGTACGACTGGTCTGCCGCACCCCCGGCCTTCTCGTCGCCCGCGTCCGGCGCCTCGCCCTTCGCCGCGTCGGAGTCGGAGCTCCTCTCGGTGATCGCGCCCCCGCTCTCCAGCGCGAGCCAGGCCAGCCCGCCCACCAGCGAGGCCGCCGCGGTGGCCGCGGCCACCCCCAGCGCCATCGTCACGCGCCGCCGCCGGACACCGGCCGGGCGTACGGCGACGGCCGCCTGCGGCGGCTCCGGCTCCCGCTCCGGCTCCCGCTCCCGCTCCGGAGCAAGAGCAGGAGCAGGAGCCGCAAGCGCGCGGCCCACCACCCCGATGTGCTCCCGCAGCAGTGCGACATCCGCCACAGCCGCGGCGTGCTCCGCCACCAGCGCCGGATCCCGCCCGGTGGAGCCCTCGGGCAGCGGCTCCCCCGTGAGGGCGAGCATCAGCGCGTCACGGTCGGGGTCGAACTCGAACTCGTCCTTGGCCACCGTCACACCACCTCGCCCTCGTGCAGCCGCGTCCGCAGCACCCGTACCGCCGTATGCAGCCTGCTCTTGACCGTGCCCTCCGGAATGCCCAGTTCATCGGCTATCGCCCGGACCGGAAGATCGGCGTAGAAGCGTAGGACGACGACCTGCCGCTGAGTGTCGGGCAGCGCGTCGAGGCCCTGGGTCACGGCCATCGACAGGGCCCGTGACTCCGCCCCGTCCTCGTCGGTCGCCTCCCGCCACAGCACGGCGAGCCGCTCCCCGAGGCGCTCCTGCCTGCGTCGTGCCCGGTGCCAGTCCATGGCGAGGTTGGAGGCGACGACCGCCGCCCACGCCGACACGTCACGTGGCGCCTCGCGCCCGTCCGCCGCCCGCTCCAGGAGCTTGAGCCTGACCTGCTGGACACCGTCGGGCAGGTCGGCGTGCGGCACCCCGCCGAGCGCGAGCACCGCCCGCACCCGGTCCTCCTGAGCCGCGTCGAGCGGATCCGCCCTCTCTCGCCTGTCCCGTCGCGATCTTCCGCGCAGCAAGACACCCCTCCCGTCCCCGCGTTTCCCCTAGGACGCGGGGACGGCCCAAAACGTTCGGCCAGACGGTCGGAATGTCGAAGGGTTTCTCGCCGGGAATGTGACATCCCGAACTTCGGACAATGGATTGGACAAGGCGCCCGTGGACAGACGCATCATGGAACCGGCGCAGGCCAAAGCCTGTGCCCATGCACATACGGAGGATGTACCTGTGAAGGTCGGAATCGTCGGAGCCACCGGTCAGGTCGGCACGGTCATGCGCAAGATCCTCGTCGAGCGGAACTTCCCGGTGGACGAGCTGCGCCTGTTCGCATCGGCCCGCTCGGCCGGCTCGGTCCTCGACGGTGTCACGGTCGAGGACGCCTCCACGGCCGACTACAGCGGCCTCGACATCGTCCTGTTCTCGGCGGGCGGCGCCACCTCGAAGGCGCTGGCCGAGAAGGTCGCGTCGCAGGGCCCCGTCGTGATCGACAACTCCTCCGCCTGGCGGATGGACCCCGAGGTCCCCCTCGTCGTCTCCGAGGTCAACCCGCACGCGATCGCGGACCGGCCCAAGGGCATCATCGCCAACCCGAACTGCACGACGATGGCCGCCATGCCGGTCCTGAAGCCGCTGCACAAGGAGGCCGGGCTCACCGCGCTCGTCGTGGCGACCTACCAGGCCGTGTCCGGCTCGGGCCTCGCCGGTGTCGACGAGCTGTTCGAGCAGGTCAAGAAGGTCGGCGAGGAAGCCCCGAAGCTCACGCACGACGGTTCGGCCACGGAGTTCCCGGCCCCGAACAAGTACGTCGCACCGATCGCGTACAACGTCCTGCCGCTGGCGGGCTCCATCGTGGACGACGGCCTGAACGAGACCGACGAGGAGCAGAAGCTCCGCAACGAATCGCGCAAGATCCTGGAGATCCCGGCCCTCAAGGTCTCCGGCACCTGCGTCCGCGTGCCGGTCTTCACCGGCCACTCCCTCCAGGTCAACGCCCGCTTCGAGCGTCCGCTGAG
Organism: Streptomyces sp. A18; assembly: GCF_059026065.1. Lineage (NCBI taxonomy): Bacteria > Bacillati > Actinomycetota > Actinomycetes > Kitasatosporales > Streptomycetaceae > Streptomyces > Streptomyces sp. A18. The sequence continues at coordinate 88,285 of NZ_JBWLKL010000015.1, forward strand.
CGCCGAGCGCGCCACCGAGATCCTCGCGTCGGCCGAGGGCGTCGTCCTCACGGACGTCCCGACCCCGCTGGTCGCCGCGGGCAAGGACGACGCCTTCGTGGGCCGTATCCGGGGCGACGAGACGGTGGAGAACGGCCTGGCCTTCTTCATCTCCGACGACAACCTCCGCAAGGGTGCCGCGCTGAACGCGGTGCAGATCGCGGAGCTGGTGGCGGCCGAGCTCAAGGGCTGAGGTCCTCCCTCGCCCTGCGTACGCCTACGCCGATGGGGGCGGGCACCGATTTCTACTCGGTGCCCGCCCCCTTCGCGTACCCCGCGCCGAGCACCACGAGCAGCGCCAGTGCCGCGAGGCCGCCCCCGAGCCACAGCACGGCCGTCGTCCCGACGCCGTCCGCGACCAGGCCGCCGGTCAGCGCGCCCAGGGCGATCGCCGCGTTGAACACCGCGGCGAAGAGCGCCGACGCGGCCTCACGGGCGCGGGGCGCGGCGGCGAGGACCCCCTGCTGGGTGGAGACGGAGACCCCGCCGTAGGCCAGGCCCCACGCGACGAGGAGCGCCACGGACGCGAGGAGGGAGCCGCCCGCGGGACCGAGGAGCAGGACCGCGGCGGCGAGACCGGCGGAGATCGCGAGCAGCGCCCTGCGCGGGTCGCGGGCCGCGAGCGTGCCGCCCGCGAAGTTGCCGACGATGCCCGCGATCCCGTACACGAGGAGAAGGCCGCTGATCAGCCCGGCGCCTAGGTCGGGCACCCGCTCCAGGACGGGGCGTACGTAGGTGTACGCGGCGAAGTGCCCGGTCACCAGGAGGAGCACCACCAGGAGTCCCGCCCGCAGCCGCGCGTTCCGCAGGAGCCCGGGGAACGTGCCGAGGCGTACCGCCGCCGACGCGGGCAGCGGCACGAGCACCGCGGCGAGCAGTCCGGCGACCGCGAGCGCGAACGCTCCCATCACCGCGAACGCCCAGCGCCAGCCCGCCAGTTCGCCGAGGAACGTACCGGCGGGGACGCCGAGAACGGACGCCACCGCGATCCCGCTGAAGATGACCGTGGTGGCCCGCCCCGCCGACTCCTCGCGCACGAGCCGCACGCCGAGCCCGGCCGCGATCGCCCACACGCCCCCGATGCAGACCCCCACGAGGACCCGCGCGGCGAGCAGCACGCCGAAGGCGGGTGCGAGCGCGGAGAGGAGGTTGGCGGCGGCTAGCAGGGCCATCAGCGCACACAGCACCGTCCGCCGGTCGGCCCGCCGCACGGCGACGGGAAGCAGGAGGGCGGCGAGCGCCGCGACCACCCCGGGCAGCGTGACGGTCAGGCCCGCGGTCCCGTCGGACACGCCGAGCCCGGAGGAGAGGGAGGTGAGGAGGCCGACCGGCAGCATCTCCGTGGTGACGACGGAGAAGGTGGTGGCGGCGACGGCGAGGACGGACAGGGGCAAGCGGCTCTGCTGCCGGGTCGGTTCGATGACGGCGGCATGGGTGGATTTCATGGGATCAAGCCTTCGTCGGACGCCCTGCCGGGAACAACGGCGAAGATCTCATCCTTGAATGAGCGAGGCTCATGGATGAGAGGCGGGGCGGTTCGTGGTGGGCGGGCTTGAGATACGGGAGCTCGAGTGCTTCATCGCGCTCGCCGACGAGCTGCACTTCGGCCGCGCGGGCGAGCGGCTCTACGTCTCGCAGAGCCGCGTCAGCCAGCTCCTTCGCGACCTGGAGCGGCGGATCGGGACACGGCTCGTGGAGCGTTCGAGCCGGCGGGTACGACTGACTCCGGCGGGCGAGCGCTTCTTGTCCGAACTGCGCCCGGCGTACGAGGCGTTGAGCGCCACGGTGGACGCGGCGCGGGAGTCGGCGCGGGGTGTCACGGGGCGGCTGCGGATCGGTTTCCAGGGGACGGCGGACGCGCGGCTGATGGGGGCGATCGCCGACTTCCAGGAGCGGCATCCGGGGTGCGTGACGGAGATCGTGGAGGTGCCGTTCGCGGACCCCTTCGGGGCGGTGCGGCACGGGGACGTGGACACGGCGATCGTGCTGCTGCCCGTGGAGGAGCCGGACCTGGTGCTCGGCCCGCTCTTCTCCCGCCAGCAGCAGACGGTCGCGGTGTCGGTACGTCACCCTTTCGCGGGCCGAGGGTCGCTGCGGGCGGAGGAGTTGGCGGGGATGCCGCTGATCTCGGCGACGGCGCCGGCACCCGCGTACTGGCGTACGGCCCAGGCCCCCTCTTCCGTGTCGGCACCGGAGGTGCGCACCCTCCAGGAGGGCCTGACGCTGGTCGCGGCCGAGCGCGGGGCGATGCTGCTGTGCCGTCCCACAGCGGAGTACCACGGGCGACGTGACGTGGTGTTCGTGCCGGTGGAGGGGGTGCCGGACTCGGTGCTCGGGGTGGTGTGGCGGCGGGACGCGGAGACGGAGCGGGTGCGGGCGTTCGCGCGGGCGGTGCGTGTGCTTTCCCGACCGGACTCGACGACGTCCGACAGGGCACCGCGCCCGTAAGCCTTCCGTAGCCTTCCGTGGCGGGCTGGATTTCCAGCCCGCCCGCCGTTTGAGGACGAACTCGGCAGAGCCGGTGATGACGGCGACCAAAGCCCCCCCCAAGGCCCCGCGCTGAGCGGCCCGCGGCGGGGCCGCACATCGATGCACCGGGTAGGGGCGGGGTCGGGGACAGACCCGCCTACCAACAACCCCGCATACGCCGATACCCCTCCCCCAAACCCCCCAGCTCCTCCTCCGTCAAGACATCCTCCACCCGCACGAACCCCTCCGGCGCCCGCTCAGCGACAGCCCTCAGCACCTCATCCACCGGCATGGCCCGGTTGGCCAGGGCCACGGCGTTGGCGGGGCCCCACCTCTGCGCCTCGTAGGCCCGCAGTCCACTCACCCGGTCCGCCCCGGCAAGGGCCACGCACTGCGCGAGCACCCGCGCGTCAAGGACCGCCTCCGAGCCCCCGCTCGACCCGACCGGGTACATCGGGTGCGCCGCGTCGCCCAGGAGCGTCACGGGGCCGCGGCCCCACCACGGCAGGGGGTCACGGTCCACCATCGGGTACTCCAGGATCCGGCCCGTCGAACCCGTCGCGGCGAGCAGCGCCGGGACGTCCAGGTCCCCGATCCGCCATCCGGAGAAGTACGGCAGGACATCGGAGAGGCGGCCCGAGCGGTTCCAGTCCACCGGGCCCGGCGCCCCGTGGTGGTGCCTCGGGAAGCGCACCTCCGCGACCCAGTTGAGCAGCGCGCGCCCCCGCGCCTCCGCCTCCCGCGAGATCGGGTAGACGACGAGCTTCGCGGTCGCGTTGCTGCCCGCGATCGCCATCGTCCGGCCGCCGAGCACCGGGTCCCACTCGGTGACGCCACGCCACATCCGGATGCCGTTCCACAGCGGCGGTCCCTCGCCGGGGTGCAGCCTGGCCCGGACCGCCGAGTACAGGCCGTCGGCACCGACCAGGGCCCGCACCGGCACCGCGAACTCCCGCCCGCGTCCCATGTCCCGCAGGGTCACCCGCAGCGCCCCCGAGCCCTCCGACTCGGCGTACCGCACGAAGGCCGTACCGGTCTGGACAGCGTTGTCACCGAGGCGGTCACGGACCGCGTCGAGGAGGATCAGCTGCAGCGCGCCCCGGTGCAGGGAGTACTGCGGCCAGTGGTGGCCGCGGGCGAGACCGAGCGGCTCGCCCCAGATGTGGTTGCCGTGCCGGTCGAAGTGGACCGTCTCGGCGGTGGGCACGGCCGTGGCGGCGAGCTCGGCGCCGAGGCCGAGCTCCGTCAACTCCCGTACGGCATGCGGGAGGAGATTGATGCCGACCCCGACGGGCCGCAGCGCGTCCACCGCGTCGATGACGCGCACGCCGATGCCCGCCGCGTGCAGGCTGAGCGCGGTGGTGAGCCCGCCGATCCCGGCTCCCGCGACGAGTACGTCGATCACGGGGCGCACCCCGTGCCGCGTAATCGTGGTAATCGCGATGACCGTCGGAGTCCCATGAACGCTACCCCCGGGGCGTGAGTCGACGCGCGGATGTTAGCGGCACGGCAGCCCGCGAACAATGCCGCACGGCGGCCGTCGGACAATGCCCCGTCACATGCGCGGAGCCACGTGGAAGGATGGCCGGAAACGCCACAAGTCGTACCTGACGTACCTGAGGAGATGACCGCGTGCCCGGCACCAATCTGACCCGCGAAGAGGCGCAGCAGCGGGCGAAGCTGCTCACCGTTGACTCGTACGAGATCGATCTCGACCTCTCCGGCGCGCAAGAGGGCGGCACGTACCGCTCGGTGACCACCGTGCGCTTCGACTCCGCGGAGGCGAACGCCGAGACGTTCATCGACCTGGTCGCCCCTGCGGTCCACGAGGTCGTCCTGAACGGCCACTCGCTGGACGTCGCCGCCGTCTTCCGTGACTCGCGCATCGCGCTGAAGCACTTGGAGGCGGGGCCGAACGAGCTGAAGGTGGTCGCCGACTGCGACTACACCAACACGGGTGAGGGCCTGCACCGTTTCGTCGACCCCGTCGACGAACAGGCCTACCTCTACACGCAGTTCGAGGTCCCGGACGCGCGTCGCGTCTTCGCGTCGTTCGAGCAGCCCGATCTCAAGGCGACGTTCCAGTTCACCGTCAAGGCGCCGACGGGCTGGACGGTGATCTCCAATTCGCCGACTCCCGAGCCGAGCGGTGACGTCTGGGTCTTCGAGCCGACGCCGCGCATGTCGACGTACATCACGGCGCTCATCGTCGGTCGGTATCACTCGGTCCACAGTTCGTACGAGGGTCCTGGCGGCCAGTCGGTTCCGCTCGGCATCTACTGCCGACCATCGCTGGCCGAGTTCCTCGACTCGGACGCGATCTTCGAGGTCACGCGGCAGGGCTTCGAGTGGTTCCAGGAGAAGTTCGACTACGCGTACCCGTTCGCCAAGTACGACCAGCTCTTCGTGCCGGAGTTCAACGCGGGCGCGATGGAGAACGCGGGCGCGGTGACCATCCGCGACCAGTACGTGTTCCGTTCGAAGGTGACGGACGCGGCGTACGAGACGCGCGCGGAGACCATCCTCCACGAGCTTGCCCACATGTGGTTCGGCGACCTGGTGACGATGGAGTGGTGGAACGACCTCTGGCTGAACGAGTCGTTCGCCACGTACACGTCCATCGCCTGCCAGGCGTACGCGGAGAACTCGCGCTGGCCGCACTCGTGGACGACGTTCGCCAACTCCATGAAGACGTGGGCGTACCGCCAGGACCAGCTGCCGTCCACGCACCCGATCATGGCGGACATCCGTGACCTCGACGACGTCCTGGTCAACTTCGACGGCATCACGTACGCCAAGGGCGCGAGCGTCCTGAAGCAGCTGGTCGCCTACGTCGGCATGGACGAGTTCTTCCGGGGCGTGCAGGCGTACTTCAAGGCGCACGCGTTCGGCAACACGCGCCTGTCCGACCTGCTCGGCGCACTGGAGGAGACCAGCGGGCGCGACCTGAAGACGTGGTCGAAGAAGTGGCTGGAGACCGCCGGTATCAATGTCCTGCGTCCGGTGGTGGACGTGGACACATCCGGCCGGATCACGTCGTTCGCGGTGAAGCAGGAGGCTCCGGCGCTGCCCGCGGGCGCGAAGGGTGAGCCGACCCTCCGCCCGCACCGGATCGCGATCGGCCTGTACGACTTGGACGACGAGTCCGGCAAGCTGCTGCGCACGGACCGCGTGGAACTGGACGTGGACGGCGAACTGACGGCGGTGGACGCACTGGTGGGTCGGATGCGGCCCACGGTGATCCTCCTGAACGACGACGACCTCTCGTACGCGAAGGTCCGCCTGGACGCGGAGTCCCTCGCCTTCGTGACGGAGCACATCGGGGACTTCGAGGCGTCGCTGCCGCGGGCGCTGTCGTGGGCGTCGGCGTGGGACATGACGCGGGACGCGGAGCTGCCGACGCGGGAGTATCTGTCCCTCGTCCTGTCCGGCATCGGCAAGGAGTCGGACATCGGGGTCGTCCAGTCCCTGCACCGCCAGGTGAAGCTGGCGCTCGACCTGTACGCGGCGCCTTCGGGGCGCGAGGAGGCGCTCGCCCGCTGGACCGAGGCGACGCTCTCGCACCTGCGCTCGGCGGAGCCGGGCGGCGACCACCAGCTGGCGTGGGCGCGGGCGTTCGCGGCGACGGCGCGTACGGAGGAGCAGCTGACTCTGCTCGAGGAGCTGGTGTCGGGCAAGCAGTCGGTGCCCGGACTCGCGGTGGACACGGAGCTGCGCTGGGCGTTCGTGCACCGGCTCGCGGCGACGGGGCGGCTCGACGAGGCCGGGATCGCGGCGGAGCTCGACCGCGACAAGACGGCGGCGGGCGAGCGGCACGCCGCCGCGGCGCGGGCGGCGCGGCCCACGCCGGAGGCGAAGGCGGAGGCCTGGGCCTCGGTCGTCGAGTCCGACAAGCTCCCGAACGCGATCCAGGAGTCCGTGATCGGCGGCTTCGTCCAGACGGACCAGCGTGAACTCCTCGCGCCGTACACGGAGAAGTTCTTCGCGGCGGTCAAGGACGCGTGGGACTCGCGCTCGCACGAGATGGCGCAGCAGATCGCCGTGGGCCTGTACCCGTCGCTCCAGGTCTCTCGGTCCACCCTGGACGCAACGGACGCGTGGCTCGCCTCGGCATCCCCGTCAGCGGCCCTGCGCCGCCTGATCACGGAGTCCCGAGCGGGGGTGGAAAGGGCTCTGCGGGCCCAGGCAGCGGACGCGTAGCCCTACCGGGCGGGGGCACGTGTTGCCTCCGCCCCGCCTAGGTCGACGGGTCCGCCGCCCCCGCGTAGGTCGACGGGCCCGCCGCTGCGCCTGGGGCGACAAGGCCGCCGCTCCGCGGCGGATGTCCCCCGCCCACCCACCCGAGCACCCCGCAGCCGCCGGGTCGTTGGACCTTGCCGCGCTTCGCGCGGATCCTCCCGGCGGGGACGGGCCGCTGCCCGCGCCCTTTTGTGGTGGCCGACACTTCGTCTACCGGCTGTATCCGTCCTTCCCGCGCTTCGCGCGGATCTATCCCGCCCGCCCACCCGTTTGCCCCGTAGCCACCGGGTGGGCGGGTGGACGGGTGGGGAGCATCCGCGCGAAGCGCGGGAAAGGTGGCCACGGTCCGCGGACAAAGACCCGGCTACCGCGGGGCAATCGGGCGGGTGGGCGGGGAAACAGCCGCGCGAAGCGCGGGAAGGGTGGCCACGGTCCGCGGACAAAACCCGGCTACCGCGGGGCAATCGAGCCGGCGGGTGGGAAAGATCCGCGCAGGGAGGTGGTTGCGGTGCTCGGACGGAGAGCCGGCGCGGCGGAAGGGCCGCCCCCTACCCCGCCTCCGCCCCCCGCGCAGGGACCACGTCCCGGAGTGCCGACAAGACCCTGCTGACCCCCGCTCCCCCCGCCGCCCCCCGGCGAACCGCCGCCACCACGTGGCGGCGAGGGCGGTCGGCGGACAGGGCCCGCATCACCACCCCGTCACGGCGAACCGCCGCCATCCGCGGGACCAGGGCGACCCCCATCCCCGCCTCCACCATCGCCAGGATCGCCGTCCAGCCGGAGGCGGAATGTGCCTGCTCCGGTGTGAAGCCCGCCCCCTCGCACGCCGCCCGCGTGATCTCCGACCAGATACCGCTGCCCCCGAAGATCCAGGGCTCCCCGGCCAGATCAGCCAGCCGCAGCCCCTCCACCGCCGCCAGCGGGTGCTCCCCCGGCAGTGCCACGTCCAGTGGGTCCGCCAGGAGCGACTCCCGGGTGAAGCGGGTGTCCGCGTCCGGTGACGCGGGAGCCGTCACCGCCAGGGAGAGCGCCACGTCCACCTCGCCCCCGGCCAGCAGCTCGTACGCCTGAGCCGCCTCCACCTCACGTACCCGCACCGAGATCCCCGGCGCCGCCGCCCGCAGCTCCCGCACCGCAGGGACCACGAGCGCGGGCACCGCCGTGGAGAAGGCCCCGACCCGCACCTCCCCCGCCTCACCCTGCGCGTACGCCGCCAACTCCGCGTCCGCCTGCTCCAGTTGGGCGAAGACCGCCTCCGCGTGCCGCAGGACGAGATGCGCCGCGTCCGTCAGGCGCACCCGCCGGCCGTGCGCCTCAAGGAGCGGCACCCCCAGCTGCTTGGCGAGGTTGGACAGCTGCTGCGACACCGCCGACGGCGTCATCCGCAGCGCCTGCGCCGTCGCGGTCACCGTGCCCCGGTCGCTCAACGTACGCAGGATCTGCAGTTTCTTGATGTCCCACTCGCTCATGGAGTCAACGTACCGACTGGTCAGGAGAGGCGATCCCACCGGACGCGCCCCCTACTTCGCGCGCGCCGCGCCGAGCACGACCCCGCCCAGGATCAGCCCCATGCACAACACCTGCAGCCATCCCATCGCCTCGCCGAGCACCGCGAAGGAGAGCAGGGCGACACACACCGGCTGGAGGTAGTAGATGACTCCGGCGCGGGCGGCGCCGATGATCGAGATCGCCTTGTTCCAGGCGAAGAAGGCGATCGCGGACGACACGACGCCGACGTACAGGAGCGGGGAGACCGTGCCTACCGTGGGCTCGAAGCCGCCCTGGAGCAGGTAGCTGGCCACGAACACCGGCAGCAGCATCAGCGCGCCGAGCGTGAACGTCGCGAAGAGGAACGGCAGTCCGCCGATCTCCGCCGGCTTGCGCTTGAGCAGTGCGCTGTACGAGCCGAAGGCGACCGCCCCGGCGATGACCCACAGGTCACCGACCGCGAAGTCCATGGAGAGCGATCCGCCGGAGACGAGGACCAGGACGCCCGCGCAGGCGATCAGCATGCCCGCCACGCGCCGCGCCCCGAGCTTCGCGCCGCCGAGGCGTTCGTACACCGCCATCAGGACCGGCGACGCCGCCATGATCATGCCCATGTTGCCCGCGGTGGTGGTCACACCCGCCTGGTTGACCAGGGTGTTGTAGATCGTGACGCCGAGGAGCGATGCGAGCAGCACGAAGCCGAAGTGCTTGCGGAGCAGGGCCCGCTGCCGCCAGGTCTGGCGTGCCGCGAACGGCGCCACCGCCGCGATCGCGATGATCCACCGCCAGAACGCGTGCTGGATGGGCGGCACGCTGTCGGCCAGGGCGCGCGAGGTGACGAAGCTGCCCGACCAGACGACCGTGGCGAGCGCCGCGAGGGCGAGGCCGACGCCGATGGGGCCCGCGACCCGCAGCTCCCTGCCGGCCGCCGTCGCCGCAGTCGTCGCGGTCGTCGCGGTCGCGGTCGCGGTCGTCGCGGTGTGGAGGGGGGTCGTCCGGTCCAGGACAGTCACTGATATCCCTTGTCTCTCTCCCGATGGGCCCGGGAAAACACGAGCCCCGCCAGGGTGGGCACCACCCGGCGGGGATCTCTGGCTGATCGATCTCTTGGTTGGTTGCGGGACTACCGTCGCACTCCCACACCCATCAGGTCCATCGAATCTTTTCGAGCCTTACTTTAAGTTCTACTGAATAAACTGCGCGAGCGCCGCCCGCACCGCCCCCGCGTCCGCCACTGCATCTGCCCCCGCGCCCGCCTCGCCCTCTGCCGCCCACGCCACGTACCCGTCGGGCCGGACGAGGACGGTCGTACGCCGGTCGCTCGCCCAGTGCGCCACCACAGCACTCCCCGCGTCGCCGTACTCCACGCCCTGCGGGGCGATCAGCACGAACTTGCCCTCGCGCAGGGCCTCGTAGAGCCGCCCCTCCTTGAGCCCGACGTCCGGAGCGCGGTGTCCGGCCATGCGGTGGGCGCCCTTCGGGGCGGGGTAGGTGTAGCCGATGCCGGTGATCCGGCCGATCGCCTTGTCGCGGATCGGGGTCACGGCCCCGATGAAGGACGCGAGGACGGCGCGGGCCGCGCGCGACCACGGGCGCTTGACCATGGCGAGCCGCACGATCCCGCCGCTGCTGCGCAGGACCGCCTTGCCGATGGGGTGCCGCTCGGACTGGTAGGTGTCCAACAGGCCTTCCGCAGCACGGCCGTTGACCGCCGCCACCAGCTTCCAGCTCAGGTTCACGGCATCCTGGAGGCCGGTGTTCATCCCCTGCGCGCCCGCCGGGGTGTGGACGTGCGCGGCGTCCCCGGCGAGGAAGACCCGGCCGACCCGGTACGCGGGCGCCTGGCGCTCGTCGCTGTGGAAGCGGGACATCCAACGGGCGTCGTGCATGCCGTAGTCGCGGCCGAGCGCGAGCCGGGTGATCTCCTTGACCTCTTCGAGGTCGAGCGGATGGCTGTCGGGGACGTTGCGGGCGCGGTTCCAGCCGATGACGCGGTAATAGCCGTCGGCGAACGGCGCGATGAAGGCGAAGGCGTCACCGGCCGCGTTCACGGTGAGGACCGAATCGGGCTTCTCCGCGAGCTTCACGTCGGCGAGGACCAGCGAGCGGATGGCGGACTTCCCGGGGAAGGGCAGGCCGATGGCCTTGCGGACGGGGCTGTGCAGCCCGTCGGCGCCGACGGCGTACGCGGCCCGCAGCGTGCTCGACCCCCCGCCGGGGCCCCGGACTTGGACGGTCACGCCGTCCGCGTCCTGAGTGAGTCCGGTGACCTCGCTCTCGTACCGGAAGTCGACACCGGCCGCGATCGCGCGCCGCTCCAGGACCCGCTCCACCTCGTACTGCGGCAGGACCAGGAGGTGGTTGTAGCGCGAGGGCAGCTTGTCGAGGGGCACTTCGAGGTGGGCGAAGAGACGCAGGCGGTCGAGGGGCTTGCCCATGGCCTCCAGTTCGTCGGCGAGGCCGCGCGCGTCGAGCTGTTCGAGGGTGCGGGCGTGCAGCACCAGGGCGCGCGAGAGGTTGCTGATCCCGTGCGGGCGCTTCTCGAGCAGGGCGACGGGGACGCCGGCGGCGGCCAGGTCACCGGCGAGCAGCAGCCCGGTGGGGCCGGAGCCGACGACGATCACTGCGGGGCCATCGGTGCCGTTCGCGCCGGTCGTACCAGTCGTACCGGTCGTGCTCCGGGTTCCGTTCATGGCGGCCTCCTTGTGCCAACAGCTGTTGGTCAACGCTTGTTGGCAAACGTAGAGCCGCCGCCGTGGACTGTCAACACATGTTGGCCTACGCTTGTTGGCATGACCGCAAGCGCACCTGATCCAGCCGCCGCCCCGCCCCGCCGCTCCGACGCGACCCGCGCCACGATCCTCACCGCCGCCCGCGCACGATTCGCCGCCGACGGCTACGAGAAGGCCACGATCCGCGCCATCGCCAAGGAAGCGCGGATCGACCCGTCGATGGTGATGCGCTACTACGGCAACAAGGAGGGCCTGTTCGCCGCGGCCGTCTCCATCGACCTGCGTCTGCCGGACATCGGCGCGACGCCGCGCGAGGACGTCGGGCGCGTCCTGGTGAACCACTTCCTCGACGTCTGGGAGACCGACGGAGTACTGACCGCGATGCTCCGCGTCGGCATCACGAACACGGCGGGCGCCGAGCGCATGCAGGGCATCTTCAGGGACCAGCTGCTGCCGGTCGCGCGCCGCGTCTGCCCCGACCCCGCCGACGCCCCGGCGCGGGCAGGGCTCTGCGCGTCCCAGATCCTCGGCATGGCGCTGACCCGCTACGTACTGAAGTTCCCGCCGGCGGTCGCGCTCTCCCGCGAGGAGCTCACGGACTGGGTCGGGCCGACGGTCCAGCGGTATCTCACGGCCGAGCGGCCGTGACGTACACCGTGACGCACGTCCTGACGCACATGGCCGGACATACGTAGGGGCTCTTCGTCGGCGTACACATGCGTACGTCGACGAAGAGCCCCTACGGAGAACTCTGGAAGCGAAGTGGCGTCAGACCTGCTTCTCCTGCTTGCGGGGCTTGTCACCGACCATGACGAGGCCCGCGATCACCAGGAACAGCACGATGGGCGCCACGACATAGAGGCCGAGCGTCTCGACCACGCTCAGGCCTGGACCCGGGTCGTCGCCGTCGTCGCGCGTGAGCGCGAGCGCGGGGGACGACATGAGCAGCATCATCAGCGTCGTACCGGAAGCCAGGGCGCCGGCGCGCAGGGCGTTCTTCTTGTCCACGGTGCCAACGTAGCGAACTGCTAAACGGGCCGCGCGCCCGGGGGTGCCGTACGGGGTCGTTCGCGCGAGCGGAACACGTCCATGAACGCGTGTACGCGCGGTGACGCGGCCAGTTCCTCCAAGGTGACGGGGCGGCCTTCGGCGTCGGCGATCGGCAGCCGCCAGTTGGGGTACTGGTCCCAGGTGCCGGGGAGGTTCTGCGGGCGTCGGTCGCCGACCGCGTCAGGCAGCCATACGCCGACCATGCGGGCCGGGGTGGCGAGCAGGAAGCGGTGGACGGCGCGGATCTCCTCCTGCTCGTGTCCGCCGCCGCCCGGCAGCATCCCGAGGCGGGAGAGCAGCGCGAGCCACTCCGACACGTCGGCCGTCGCCTCCGCCTGCTCGACGGCCGCGGGGCGGGTCAGCAGGCCGAGGCGGTCGCGGAGTTGGACGTGCTCGCCGGTGATGCGGGCCGCGGTGGACGGCAGGTCGTGGGTGGTGGCGGTGGCCAGGCAGTCCGCGCGCCACCGCTCGGGCGGCAGCGGCCGCCCCGTGCCTGCCCAGTCCCGCTCGAACCAGAGCACGGAGGTGCCCAGCACGCCGTGCTCCTGCAGGGTCTCGCGGACGCCGGGCTCCACGGTGCCGAGGTCCTCGCCGATGACGAGGGCGCCCGCGCGGTGCGCCTCCAGGGTGAGGACGGCGAGCATCGCCTCGGCGTCGTACTGGACATACGTTCCCTCGGTGGGCGCGCGGCCCTCCGGTACCCACCAGAGCCGGAAGAGCCCCATCACGTGGTCGATGCGGATCGCGCCCGCGTGCCGGAGCAGTCCGCGCAGGAGGGCGCGGTAGGGGGCGTACCCGGACTCGGCGAGGCGGTCGGGGCGCCAGGGCGGCAGGCCCCAGTCCTGGCCTCGCGCGTTGAACGCGTCCGGCGGGGCGCCCGCCGACATGCCCGCGGCGAAGTGCCGCTGCTGCGCCCAGGCGTCGGCCCCGCCCGGATGCACACCGACCGCGAGGTCGTGCACGAGGCCGATCCCCATGCCCGCGTCACGCGCGGAGCGCTGTGCGGCGCCGAGCTGGGCGTCGGTGAGCCAGGCGAGACGGCAGTGGAAGTCCACGCGGTCCATCAACTCGCCGCGCGCGCGGGCGGTCTGGGGCGACGCGGGGTCGCGCAGGGGCTCCGGCCAGGCATGCCAGTCGGATCCGTACCGCTCGGCGATGGCGTACCAAGTGGCGTGGTCCTCCAGGGCTTCGCCGTGCTCGGCGAGGAAGTCGTTGTAGGCGGCGCGCCGTCCGGGGCCGAGGGGGACCTCGCGGATCAGCTCCAGGGCCTTGAGCTTGAGCGTCCAGACCGCGTCACGGTCGATCAACTGGCCCTGCTGGAGGACGGATTCGCGCAGCGTGGCGGCCCGGCGGGTGAGATGCGCGGCCAGGTCGCGGGCCTCGCCGTCCAGGTGGGCGTACTCGGGGACGTCCTCGACCCGGAGGTGGACGGGGTCGGGGAAGCGGCGCGAGGAAGGGCGGTACGGGGAAGGGTCGGATGCCCCGTCCGAAGGCTTCGGCACCGCCGCGTGCAAGGGGTTGACCTGCACGAATCCCGCGCCCAGGGCCCGCCCGGACCAGGCGGCGAGCTCGGCGAGGTCCCCGAGGTCGCCCATGCCCCAGGAGCGGCTCGAGAGGAGGGAGTAGAGCTGGACGAGCACTCCGTACGCGTTCTCGCGCGGGGGCGGCAGGCGGTGCGGGGCGACGATGAGGTGGACGGTGGCTGTTGCGTCGTCCGGGGTCTTGGCCCTGAGTCTGTGGACGCCCAGGGGCAGGGCCGGCGCTCCCCGCGGCTCGGCTCTTTCGCCGCTTCGCGGAGATGTCTTCGGCCCGCCCAGCGGCGACGTCTCCCGCCCGCCCAGTCGATCCCCCGGCGGTGCGATATCCGAGGGGCCCGCGTCCAGGGAACCCGCGTCAGCGAAATCCGCGCCAGGTCGATCCGGGGCCGACGCGTCCGCCTCCGGGATCTCCCACTCCAGCCGCTCCCCGCACTCCGTCTCCACGCACACCCTCGTGCCCGGCGGCAGTCCGGCCCAGGGCGGGGCAGCGCGGGCGCCTCCCTGCCACGCCACCAGCGTCGGCGGCAGCAGCCGGGTGGCCAGCTCCGTCTCGCGGGCCGTGAGGGCGCGCCGCACCGCCTCGGGGGTGCTCGCGTCCACGTCGAGGGCGGCCAGGGCCGCGACGACCGCGGCGTCGGTGGCCGGAACCGTGCGGTCCGGGGACGGGGAGTAAGAGGTCGCCACGCCGTGCAGGGCGGCAAGGCGGGAAAGTCCGGTGGGGCCGGTGGGGCCGGTGGTGGCTCCGGTCGCTCCGGGTGGGGCCATCTAGACCCCCATGTAGGCCAGGCCCGACGCGGTGCCGGTGGAGGTGGGCTCGCTGGTCAGCGGAGCGGCGTCGGCGAGCGGAGGCTCGCTGGTCAGGGGCGCGGCGTCGGCCAGCGGGGGCTCGCTGGTCAGGGGCGGCTCGAGGCAGCCGCAGGAGCAGGATCCGTCGAGTCCCGAGTCGGGACCGGACACCTGTTTGGAGAGAGCGGAGAGGAGGAGGTTCGCGGAAGCGGGCACGTAAGGCTCCATTGTCAGGGGGCAGGTCTTCGGCAGGCCTACCCAGTGCGCGGGATCGCAGACATATCCGTTGTATGAACGTGCGCGCACTCACATTCGTTTCCCTGAGTGGGGGTCCGGACGCAAGATCTTCCTTCTCCCCGCTTCCGTCCCTGCCCCGATCCGGGGCGGTCATTCCAAGCCCCGCCCAATGTCACAGGGAAGAAAACCCCCACAACACCCACGCCCGTTGACACCCCCGCCACGCGAGTGGTGGGCTCAGTGACACCCTGAGACAACTGACGCACCAATCGTGATCACCAGGACGAGGGACAACGAGGAGAGTGCCGTGCAACTGCGGCGCAGGAAGGGCGCGGTGGCCATCGCCGTCGCCGTCATCGCAGGCGCCCTCACCGGCGCCCCCGGCGCCGTCGCCGCCCCCGGTCTCCCAGGAAAGCCCGGCACCCCCGCCACGTCCCCGGACGACGACCGGGAGAGCGACGGCACCCTCCCCCCGGTCTGGCCCCGCCCCCAGTCGATGACCTCGGCGGGGACCACGGTCACCGTCACCGACGAGGTCGTCCTGGCCACCGGCAAGGACCCGGACCCGTACGCCGTGGA
Source organism: Streptomyces sp. A18 (assembly GCF_059026065.1). NCBI lineage: Bacteria > Bacillati > Actinomycetota > Actinomycetes > Kitasatosporales > Streptomycetaceae > Streptomyces > Streptomyces sp. A18. The sequence goes on from NZ_JBWLKL010000015.1 coordinate 103,442, forward strand.
CGCCCTGCACGCCCTGCTTCGCGACGCGGGCGCCCGCAGGATCACCGAGGTGAAGGAGGGCGAACAGCTGCCCGCGGGCGGCGGGAACCTCCTCGTCCGAGCCGAGGGCGCAGGTGCCGACCAGGCCCTGCGCACCCTCGGTGCGCGTGCCAGGGGCGACCTGCCCTCCGGCGGCTACCGCCTGGCGGTGGGCCGGATCGGCGGCCGGGACACCATCGCTCTCGCGGGCGTGGGCAAGGACGGCCTCTTCCACGGCGTACAGACCCTGCGCCAGCTGGTCGCCGAGAACACCGGCAACGCGCGCGGCAGCGTCCCCGGGGTCCAGATCCGCGACTGGCCCGGCACCGCGGTCCGCGGCATGACCGAGGGCTTCTACGGCACCCCGTGGACCCGCGAACAGCGGCTTGACCAGCTGGACTTCATGGGCCGTACGAAGCAGAACCGCTACCTCTACGCCCCCGGCGACGACCTCTACCGCCAGGCGCGCTGGCGCGAGCCCTACCCCGCCGGTCAGCGCGCCGACTTCCGCGCCCTGGCCGAGCGTGCCGAGCGGAACCACGTGACGCTCGCCTGGGCCGTCGCCCCCGGCCAGGCCATGTGCATGTCGTCCGACAAGGACGTCAAGGCCCTGAACCGCAAGATCGACGCGATGTGGGCCCTGGGCGTACGCGCGTTCCAGCTGCAGTTCCAGGACGTCAGCTACAGCGAGTGGCACTGCGACGCGGACGCCGAAGCCTTCGGCTCGGGGCCCGATGCCGCCGCGAAGGCGCAGGCCCGCGTCGCCAACGCCGTCTCCGCGCACCTGGCCGAGCGCCACCCCGGCGCGCAGCCGCTCTCGCTGATGCCCACGGAGTACTTCCAGGACGGCTCCACCGAGTACCGCGACGCCATCGCGGATCTCCTCGACAGCGGTGTCGAGGTGGCGTGGACCGGCGTCGGCGTGGTCCCCAAGACCATCACCGGGCGTGAACTCGCGGGCGTCCGCAAGGCGTTCGGCGCGCATCCGCTCGTGACGATGGACAACTACCCCGTCAACGACTTCGCGCAGGACCGCATTTTCCTCGGCCCCTACACCGGCCGTGAGCCCGCCGTGGCCACCGGCTCGGCGGCGCTGCTCGGCAACGCGATGGAGCAGCCGTCGGCGTCCCGCATCCCCCTCTTCACGGCCGCCGACTACGCCTGGAACCCCCGCGCCTACCGCCCGCACGAGTCCTGGCTCGCCGCCATCGACGACCTCTCGGGCGGCGACGCGCCGGCGCGGGGCGCCCTGCGGGCCCTGGCGGGCAATGACGCCTCGTCCGTGCTCGGCGCCGACGAATCGGCGTATCTGCGCCCGCTCATGGACGACTTCTGGCGGGCCCGCATGACGACGGACACCGCCCGTATCGAGAAGTCCGGACAGGCCCTGCGGGACGCCTTCACCGTCATGAAGGAGGCGCCGGGGCGGCTCGCCGACACCGAGCTCAGCACGGAAGTGCGGCCCTGGGTCGAGCAGTTGGCGCGCTACGGGGAAGCCGGCGAGACGTCGGTCGACATGCTGCGCGCGCAGTCCACCGGGGACGGAGCGGCAGCCTGGCGCGCCTCGCGCACCCTGGCCGGGCTCCAGAAGGACCTGAAGGCGGCACGGGTGACCGTCGGCAAGGGCGTCCTGACGCCCTTCCTCACCCGGGCGCAGAAGGCGTACGGGACGTGGGCGGGGCTCGACAGCGAGGAGGCGTCGGACCGCGCCACGGTCCGCGTCCCCCGCGCCCGCCCCCTCACGGCGGTGACGGCGCTGACCGACCCCGGCACCAAGGGCAGCATCGAGGCCCACGTCCCGGGCGAGGGCTGGCGTCGCATCGGCGCCCTGTCCGAGACGGGCTTCACCGAGGCCGAGCCCGCCAAGCCCGCCAAGCCGAAGGACACCGACCCCAAGGACACCGACCCCAAGGACACCGCCCCTCGCGCCGACGCCGTCCGCGTCACGGTCACCGAGGGCACGGTCCGCCACGTGGTGCCCTGGTACGCCGACACCCCCTCCGCCCGCTTCTCCCTGGCCCGCACGGAGGCCGACGTGGAGATCGGCGGCGGCCCGCAGCGCGTCACGGCGAAGCTGCTGTCCCTGCGCCCCGGCGACGTACGCGGCAAGGTCACGGCGAAGGCGCCCAAGGGCATCGAGGTACGCACCCCGGAGAAGTCCACGCTGCCGCGCGGCACGCAGGTGGACGTCCCCGTGGACGTCACCGTCCCCGCGGGCACGCGCGCGGGGACGTACGAGATCCCTGTCACTTTCGACGGTCAGACCAGGAAGGTCGAGGTCCGCGCCTACCCGCGCACCGACGGACCCGACCTGGCACGCGGCGCGAAGGCATCGTCGTCGGGCGACGAGACGAAGGACTTCCCGGCCTCCGGCGCCAATGACGGCGACCCCGGCACCCGCTGGTCGTCGCCGGTCGAGGACGGCGCCTGGTGGCAGATGGAGCTGAAGGAGCCGGTCAGGCTCGGCCAGGTCGTCCTGCGCTGGCAGGACGCGTACGCGGCGGGTTACCGCGTCCAGACGTCCGCCGACGGCAGGACCTGGCGCACGGCGGCGACGGTGAAGGACGGCAAGGGCGGGCGCGAGGCGGTCCGCATGGACGCCCGTGACACTCGTTACATCCGCGTGCAGGGCGACGAGCGAGCCACCCGCTTCGGCTACTCGCTCTGGTCCGTGGAGGCGTACGCGGTGGCCGCGACCGCCGACGAGTGACGGCAGTCACGGCCACATACGGCCGTACGTACAACAGAGCCCGGATCGATTCCTAGGCAGAAATGCCATCGATCCGGGCCATCGCGTCGTCCGCGCCGAACGGCTGCAAGTACGGCAGCCAGCGCGGATCCCTATGCCCGGTCCCGATGATGCGCCACGCGAGCCCCGAGGGCGGCGCGGGCTTGTGACGCAGGCGCCACCCCAGCTCCAGGAGATGACGGTCCGCCTTGACGTGGTTGCAGCGGCGGCATGACGCCACCACGTTCTCCCAGGCGTGCGGGCCGCCACGGCTCTTCGGAATGACGTGGTCGACGCTGGTTGCGACGCCACCGCAGTACATGCACCGACCGCCGTCGCGGGCGAAGAGCGCCCGCCTGGTCAGAGGAACGGGCCCCCTGTAAGGGACCCGGACGAACCGCTTGAGGCGGACCACGCTGGGTGCGGGGACAGTGCGCGTTGCGCTGTGCATGAAGGCGCCGGATTCCTCGAGGCAGAGAGCCTTGTTCTCCAGTACGAGGACGAGCGCGCGGCGGAGCGGTACGACGCCTAGAGGCTCGTACGACGCATTGAGGACCAGGACGTGCGGCACGGATGCCTCCTTGTACGCCGGCGGCGCGTGGCTCGCGCCGGGACGATCTGTAGCCAGTCTCCCCTCATGCCTGGTCCAAGCGCCACCATGTGCCGGTAACGGGCTCGGAGTGTTTTCGACCACACATGCGCGACACCCTCATCTTCCCCAAGTGAGCACTGTCTCTCCCTCGAACATCACAACGATCCACACACAATGCCCCGTTAGTGTGGTGACTCTGCCCGGTGCATCTCCTGGGCAGGCCGCTATGCCTGGAGGTACCTGCCGTGTTCCTGTCCGTCCTGTCAGCAGCCGGAACGGACCCGGACGACAAGTCGACGCCGAAGCCCCCGACCCTGGAAGACGCCCAGGAGCACGCGACGAACGCCGCGAGCTGGGTCGAGCAGAACTGGTCGGCATGGCTGGGCATCGGGCTCCGCATCCTGCTGATCGTCGCCGTGGCCGTCGTCCTGCGCGTGGTCGTCCGACGCTCGATCACCAAGCTCATAGAACGCATGAACCGCACGGCCCAGTCCGCGAACGGAACGGCGCTCGGCGGCCTCCTGGTGAACGTGGAGCGCCGCCGTCAGCGCTCGCAGGCCATCGGTTCGGTGCTGCGCTCGGTGGCGTCGTTCCTGATCCTGGGCACGGCCGCGCTGATGATCCTGGGCACGTTCCAGATCAACCTCGCTCCACTGCTCGCCTCGGCGGGTGTGGCAGGCGTGGCGATCGGCTTCGGCGCCCGCAACCTGGTCACGGACTTCCTCTCCGGCGTCTTCATGATCCTCGAGGACCAGTACGGCGTGGGCGACTCGATCGACGCGGGCGTGGCGTCGGGCGAGGTGATCGAGGTCGGCCTGCGCGTGACGAAGCTGCGCGGCGACAACGGCGAGATCTGGTACGTCCGCAACGGCGAGGTCAAGCGCATCGGCAACCTCAGCCAGGGCTGGTCCACGGCGGGCGTCGACGTGACGGTCCGCCCGGACGAGGACCTGGAGAAGGTCCAGGCGAAGCTGCTCGAGGTCGGCGAGACCATGGCGAAGGACGAGCCGTGGAACGAGCGCCTCTGGGGCCCGGTCGAGGTCCTCGGCCTGGACAGCGTGCTCCTCGACCAGATGGTCGTACGGGTATCGGCCAAGACGATGCCGGGCAACGCCCTGGGCGTGGAGCGGGAGCTGCGCTGGCGCATCAAGCGGGCGTTCGACGAGGCGGGCATCCGCATCGTGGGCGGCCTCCCGCTCCAGGCGACGGAAGAGGCAGCCGCCGACCCGTCGGCAGGCGTAGCGGCCCCATCGGCGTACGCCTCCGCGACGTCCCCGCAGTCCATCGCGGCCTCCCCGATAGCGCCGCCGCCGAACCTGGCGAAGTAGTGGTCCGTAGGTGAGTGGGGGGCGCCGGATGGTTCCGGGCGCCCCCCACTCACGTATCCAAGCGGCAGCTTCGACCCGCAGGGCAACTGCACCCCGTGCAACACCAAACCCCCGCAGGTAACGACTTGGTTGCCGCGGGGGCGTCGTCTATTGACGCCTCATTCACGCCAGCCGTACGGTCCTCACGAATTGGAAAGTTTCCTAACAGTTGCTGGACGGGCGGTGTCTTCATGGCAGCAGGCAGCACTCCGGGGCCCCTGGGAACCCCGGGAACTCCAGGGACCCCGGGCACGCCCAGCGTCCTGCGCGCCATGAACGACAGGGCAGTGCTCGACCTGCTCGTCGCGCACGGTCCGCTCACCCGCACCCGCATCGGCGAGCTGACCGGGCTCTCCAAGCCCACCACCTCGCAGCTGCTCGGCCGCCTGGAGGCCGCCGGCCTGGTGCACACCACCGGCAGCCTCAGCGGCCGGCCGGGGCCCAACGCCCTGCTGTACGAGATCGACCCCGGCGCCGGACATGTCGCCGCGCTGTCCGCCGACCCCACCGGGATCACGGCGCTCGTCGCCGACATCACCGGTGCCGTCCTCGGGCAGGCCCGCGTCGAGGCGGACGCCGTGGCCGAGGACGTCCGGCACCGCACCGCACAACTGGTGGCGGAGGCCGTCGACGGGGCGCTGCGTCAGGCGGGCCTCGGCCACGACGACCTGCGGGCGGCGGTGATCGGCACCCCCGGCGCCATCGACCCCCGGACGGGTGAGCTGCGGTACGCCCCGCACCTGCCGGGCTGGCACTCGCGGACGCTGCGCGACGACCTCGCCGCCGTCCTCGGCACCCCCGTCGACATCGAGAACGACGTGAACCTGGCCGCCGTCGCCGAGCAGTACGAGGGCGCCGCCCAGGACAACGACAACTACGTGCTCACCTGGCTCGACGACGGCGTCGGCGCCGCCATCGTGCTCGGCGGCACCCTGCTGCGCGGCGCGACCGGCGGTGCCGGTGAGATCGGGTACATGCCGCTGCCCGGCGCCCCGTTGGCGCACGGCGGCCCCGAGGCGACGCGCGGCCCGGACGGGGGCGGCGGCTTCCAGAGCCTGGTGTCCGCGCCCGTGGTCCGTGAACTCGCGGGCAGCGGCGCCACGTTGGCCCAGGCACTCGGCGACGACACGATCGTCGCCGAGGTCGCACGCCGCCTCGCCACCGGCATCGCCGCGGTCGTCGCCGTCGTCGACCCCGAACTCGTCGTGCTCTCCGGCTCGGTGGCCCAGGCGGGCGGCGACAAGCTGCGCGTCAGGGTCGAGGAGGAGCTGACGGGCCTCGCACTGCCTCGCCCGCAGATCCGCATCAGCGAACTCGACGGCGACCCGATCCTCACCGGCGCCCTCCGCTCGGCCCTCACCCAGGCCCGCGACCAGGTCTTCGACACGGCCTGAGCCGTCGGCACGGCCGGACCAGCCCCCTCCCCCCGGCCCCCGGCCCCTCGACCCCCTCAACTCCCCTCCCCCGTAAAGGAAGTCCGCCATGCCGCGATGGCGCATGCCCACCTGCGCGTCCGCGGCGCTCGCCGCAGCCGGCCTCTTGCTCTCCGGCTGCGCCAACCCGAGCGTCGGCAGCGCGAACGACGACCCGAACGAGCCGGTCACCCTGAAGTTCTGGCACGGCTGGTCGACGCCCGGCGAGGTCAAGGCCGTCGACGACAGCATCGACCGCTTCGAGAAGCTGCACCCGAACATCAAGGTGAAGGCCACCGGGAACGTCTCCGACGCGACCGTCAACCAGGCCCTGCGGGCGGGCGGCGACAAGGCCCCGGACGTGGTGTCGTCCTTCACCACCAACAACGTGGGCCAGTACTGCGACTCCGGGATGTGGGCGGACCTCGATCCGTTCATGAAGAAGACCGGCCTCGACAAGCACAAGGTCTTCCCCAAGACCCTGCTGGACTACACGCGTTACCGCGGCAACCAGTGCGCCCTTCCCCTCCTCGCCGACGCCTTCGGGATGTATTACAACAAGGACGCCTACAAGAAGGCGGGCATCGAGCACCCGCCCCGCACGATGTCCGAGTTCGCGGAAGTCTCCAAGAAGCTCACCATCCGCAGCGGCAAGAACTCGTACAAGCAGGTCGGGTACATGCCCAACTTCCGCTTCTACCAGAACAGTCCGGACCGGCTCTTCGCGCAGTGGGGCCCGAAGTACTTCGACGCCGAGGGCGATTCACGCCTCGCCGATGACCCCTCCACGTACAAGTTCTTCAAGACCGCACGTCAACTCGCCGCCGCACAGGGCGGTTTCCATGACCTGGAACGGTTCCGGCTGACCTTCGGCGACGAGATGTCCAGCCAGAACGCCTTCCTGACCGGCAAGGTCGCCATGCACCTGGACGGCGAGTGGCGCGGCCTGATGCTGGACGAGGCGAAGGCGAAGTTCGACTGGGGCGTGGCCCCGCTGCCCGTGCCCGACGACCAGGCCGACACCTACGGGCGCGGCTTCATCACCGGCACCGTCGCCGGGATCGCGCACAGCAGCAAGCACCAGAACGCCGCGTGGGAGCTGGTGCGGTTCCTGACCGCCGACACCAAGCAGGTCGTGAACTTCGCGAACGCCATCCACAACGTGCCCTCCACCTTCGCGGCGCTCAAGTCGCCCGACCTGGACGCCGATCCGACCTTCCGGACCTTCTTCGACATCCTGCAGAACAAGCACAGCAAGGCCCTGCCGCCCTCCGTCAACGGCGGCGCCTATGTCGTCTCGCTGCAGGACTTCGCGTACGCCGTCGAGGCCGGTCACGTGGGTGATCTGCGCGGGCGCCTGAAGAAGCTCGACGAGCAGATCGACGCCGACACCCTCCAGTCGAAGAGCTGAAAGCCGAAGAGCTGAAGAGCTGAGGACCCCCGCATGGCAATGACCCTCTCCAACCCCGCGCGCCGCAGACTGCGCACGCTCGGATTCCTCTCCCCCTGGCTGGTCGGCTTCAGCGTCTTCTTCGCGTACCCGCTGATCGCCACCGTCTACTTCTCGTTCATGCACTACAACCAGATCAAGGAGCCCACCTTCGTGGGCCTGCGGAACTGGAAGTACGTGTTCGAGCAGATGCCGCTGTTCGGCCCCGCCCTGTGGAACACCCTCTGGCTGGTCGTGGTCATGGTGGCCGTGCGGGTGGTCTTCGGGCTCTCGCTCGGGCTGCTCATCACGAAGATCAAGACGGGCGCCGGCTTCTTCCGTACCGCGTTCTACATCCCGTACCTCGCCCCGCCGGTGGCCGCCACCGTCGCCTTCGTCTTCCTGCTCAACCCGGGCACGGGCCCGGTGAACGAGATCCTCGGCTCGATCGGGATCTCCGGGCCCAACTGGTTCAACGACCCGGACACCGCCAAGCCCTCGCTCGTGCTGCTCTCCCTGTGGGGCATCGGCGACCTGATGGTGATCTTCATGGCGTCGCTGCTCGATGTGCCCAAGGAGCAGTACGAGGCCGCGGACCTGGACGGCGCGGGGGCGTGGGCCAAGTTCCGCTACGTGACCTGGCCCGCGATCACGCCGATCGTGATGTTCGCGGTGGTCACGGGCGTCGTGCAGACCATGCAGTACTACACGCAGGCCCTGGTCGCGGGGAAGGTCGCGTCCGGCGTCAACATCGGCCCCGGCTCGGTGATCCAGCCCGGCTACCCGGACCACTCGACCCTCACGGTCCCCCAGCTCGTCTACTCGATGGGCTTCCAGAACTTCAACACCGGTGCCGCGTGCGTGCTCTCGCTCGTGCTCTTCGCCATCGCCATGGCCGTCACGCTGCTCCTGATGCGCAAGCGCTCCGGACTGCTCGCGGCGGAGGACTGAGGATTCCGATGACTACCACGACTCTCGGCGCGCCCACTTCCGCGCCCGAACGCACCGCCCCGCTCCGGGGGCCCGCCGCCGCCCGCGCCCGCCGCAAGCGGATCCTGCACTGGATCGCCGTACACAGCGTGGCGATAGCCGTCGCGCTGCTCTTCGTCCTGCCGTTCGTCTTCGTCTTCCTGACGTCCGTGATGAGCGACTCGCAGGCCATGAGCGGCGACCTGTGGCCCGACTCCTGGCACTGGGAGAACTACAAGGCGGTGTTCGAGACGCCGGGCTTCATGGACTGGTGGCGCAACTCGCTCCTGTACGCGGGCCTGGGCACCCTGTTCACCGTCTGCTCGGCGATCCCCGTCGCGTACGCGCTCGCCAAGTTCCGCTTCCGTGGCCGACGCACCGCGATGCTCCTGGTCATCTCGACGATGATGCTGCCGCCGCAGGTCATCGTGATCCCGATGTACCTGGTGTGGGCGCAGCAGTTCCACCTGTCGGGCACGCTGTGGCCGCTGATCATCCCGATGGCGTTCGGCGACGCGTACTCGATCTTCCTGCTGCGGCAGTTCCTCCTGACGATCCCCAAGGAGTACATCGAGTCGGCGAAGGTCGACGGCTGCGGCGAGTTCCGCACCATGATCAAGATCGTCGTGCCGATGGCCAAGCCCGGCATCTCCGCCATCGCGCTCTTCCAGTTCTTCTACTGCTGGAACGACTACTTCGGACCGCAGATCTACGCGGCCCAGAACCCCGGTGCCTGGACACTGAGTTACGGACTCGAATCCTTCAAGAGCGCCCACGCCGTCAACTGGAACATGACGATGGCGGCGACGCTGCTCGTCATGGCGCCCGTCATCCTCGTTTTCTTCTTCGCACAAAAGGCCTTCGTCGAAGGCGTCACCCTCACCGGAGTAAAGGGCTGAGAACCGATATGAAGCTCGCAGTGGTCGGCGGAGGGTCGACCTACACACCCGAACTCATCGACGGATTCGCGCGGTTGAGGGACACCCTGCCGATCGAGGAACTCGTCCTCGTCGACCCCGCCGCCGACCGTCTCGAACTCGTCGGCGGGCTCGCCCGCCGCATCTTCGCCAAGCAGGGGCACCCCGGCCGCATCGTCACCACGTCCGACGTGGACGCGGGCGTCGCGGACGCGGACGCGGTCCTGCTCCAGTTGCGCGTCGGCGGACAGGCCGCCCGCAACCAGGACGAGACGTGGCCCCTGGAGTGCGGCTGCGTCGGCCAGGAGACCACCGGCGCGGGCGGCCTCGCGAAGGCCCTGCGCACGGTCCCCGTCGTCCTCGACATCGCCGAGCGCGTACGGCGCACGAACCCGAACGCCTGGATCATCGACTTCACCAACCCGGTCGGCATCGTCACGCGGGCGCTGCTCCAGGCCGGGCACAAGGCGGTCGGCCTGTGCAACGTGGCGATCGGCTTCCAGCGGAAGTTCGCGAAACTGCTCGACGTCGCGCCGGGCGAGGTGCACCTCGATCACGTGGGGCTCAATCACCTGACGTGGGAGACGGGCGTACGTCTCGGGGGCCCGGACGGCGAAAACATCCTCCCCAAGCTGCTCGCCGAGCACGGTGACGCGGTCGCGGCCGACCTGCGCATGCCGCGTGAGATCGTCGACCGGCTCGGCGTCGTGCCCTCGTACTACCTGCGCTACTTCTACCAGCACGACGCCGTGGTGGAGGAGCTGCGGACCAAGCCGTCGCGTGCCGCCGAAGTGGCCGAGATGGAGCGCGAGTTGCTGAAGATGTACGGCGATCCGACGCTCGACGAGAAGCCGGAGCTGCTCGCCAAGCGCGGCGGCGCCTTCTACTCGGAGGCGGCCGTGGACCTGGCGGCCTCGCTGCTCGGCAACGGGGGCAGCCCGTACCAGGTGGTGAACACCGTCAACAACGGCACACTGCCGTTCCTGCCGGACGACGCCGTCATCGAGGTGCAGGCCACGGTCGACGGCACGGGCGCCAAGCCCCTCGCGGTGCCGAAGCTCGACCCGCTGTACGCCGGGCTCATCGCCAACGTCACCGCGTACGAGGACTTGGCGCTCCGGGCCGCGCTGCACGGCGGTCGCGACCGCGTCTTCAAGGCGCTGCTCGCCCACCCCCTGGTCGGCCAGTACGCGTACGCGGAGCAGCTCACCGACCGCCTCGTCGCGCACAACCGGGAGCACCTGGCGTGGGCGTGAGCACGAGCGTGCTCGCGATCGACGCGGGCAACAGCAAGACCGACGTCGCGGTGATCGCGGCCGACGGCACCGTCGTCGGCGCGGCACGCGGCGGCGGGTTCCAGCCGCCCCAGGTCGGCGTGGAGGCCGCGGTGGACGTCCTGGAAGAGGCGGTGACGCGGGCCCTGGCCGAGGCGGGCACCGCCTCGGTGGGGCATGTGTCCGCCTGCCTCGCCAACGCCGATCTGCCGGTCGAGGAACGGGAGTTGGCCCAGGCCCTGCGCAAACGCGCGTGGGGTGCTTCGGTCGACGTACGCAACGACACCTTCGCCATCCTGCGGGCCGGCCTCCTGGAGGACGCCGAGCCGCGGGGCGTGGCCGTGGTGTGCGGCGCGGGCATCAACTGCGTGGGCATGCTGCCCGACGGACGCACCGCCCGCTTCCCCGCCATCGGCCGGATCTCCGGCGACTGGGGCGGCGGGGGCGGCCTGGCCGAGGAGGCGCTGTGGCACGCGGCGCGGGCCGAGGACGGCCGCGGAGAGGTGACCGCGCTGCGCGAGGCACTGCCCGCGCACTTCGGCCTGCCCTCCATGTACGCGCTGATCGAGGCCCTGCACCTGGGCGCCATCGCTCCCGTCCGGCGGCACGAGCTGACGCCGGTGCTCTTCGCCACGGCGGCCGCGGGCGACGCGGTGGCACGCTCGCTCGTGGACCGCATGGCCGACGAGGTCGTCGCCATGTCGACCGTGGCCCTCGACCGCCTCGGCCTGCTCGACGAGGAGGCCCCGGTACTGCTCGGCGGCAGCGTCCTCGCCGCCCGCCATCCGCAACTGGACGACCGCATCCGGGAGTTGCTGGCCGGCCGGGCGCCCAAGGCGGTGGCCCGGGTGGTCGCCGCCCGGCCCGTGCTCGGCGCGGCGCTGCTCGGCCTCGACCAGGTGGGGGCGCCCACCGGAGTGCACGCGCGCGTGCGGGGGCACTACGAGAGTGACGCGGGGGTCCGGAGCGGCTGAGTTCGGCGGCGCGGAGTTCGTGGGCCCGGGAGGGAACCGAACCGCACTGAATCGCGTATTCAAGGGCAGGGGTGGTGTGCGATCTTCGCCTGACCCGGGCGGGGGGTCGGGGGGCGGGGTGATCCGGACGCCGTGATCCGGACACGATGATCCGAACAAGATCCAGTCAATGCCTGTGCGGATGTCAGTCCCTGCGGCAATACTTGCGGCCGTGCACCTCTGCCCGCGCAGCGCCCGCCGGGTGGAAGTGGACGTCCGATGACCAAGGGGGAGGTCGAGGTCGAGGTGACATACCCGCCGAACGGCAGTGCCGCGCCGCCTGGACAGGCCGCGCCGACGATGCCCGCCGTCCCGCCGCAGGCGGGGCCGGGTTCCGCGGCGCCCGCGGAACCCGGACAGGCCGCGGCGCCCCGCAGGCCCGCGTGGGTCGAGGGCCGCGACCGGCTGCGCGCCGCGGCGACCACGGAGCCGGGCAAGCTGCGGATCATCGGCGCCGTCCTCGCCCTGCTCGTCGTGGCGTTCGGTGCGGTCACCACCTGGCAGATGTCGGACCGTTCGGCCGCCGCGAGCAGTGTCCTGAACCGCAGCCAGCCGCTGAGCGACGACGCCGCGGCCATCTACCGCTCGCTCGCGGACGCCAACACGGCCGCGTCCAGCGGCTTCCTGGCAGGCGGTCAGGAACCGGCCGACGTGCGCGACCGGTACAACGAGGACATCGATCGCGCCTCCGAGAAGCTGGCGAACGCGGCGTCGAACGCGGGATCGGGCTCATCGGCCGCCGACTCGGTGAGCAAGCTGAACAAGCTGCTCCCGGAGTACACCGGCCTGATCGAGCGCGCCCGCGCGAGCAACCGCCAGGGCCTCCCCCTGGGCGGCGCCTATCTGCGGTACGCGAACGACAAGATGCAGACCCAGATGCTCCCCGCCGCCGAACAGCTCTACACGGCGGAGAAGGAGCGCCTCAACTCGGACTACGACGACGCGAAGCCCTACCCGTGGATCGCCATCGCCCTCGGCCTGCTCGCACTCGGCGCCCTGTTCTGGGCCCAGCGCCGCAACTACCGCCGGACGAACCGCGTGTTGAACCACGGACTGGTCGCCGCGACCGCCGCCGCCACGGTCGTCCTGCTCTGGCTGGTCGCCGGGCACACGTTCGCCCGCGCGGGACTCAATGAGTCGTACGAAGAGGGCGTGAAGTCCCTGAACGTCCTGAACGACGCCCGCATCAGCTCGCTCAAGGCCCGCAGCAACGAAAACCTCACGCTGGTCAGCCGCGGCGCGGAGACCGTCGAGGTCGGCGCCGAGAAGACGGTCAAGGACAAGTTCGACGTCGCCTACCAGGAGCAGATGAAGCAGCTCGGCAGCGCCGACAGCGGACTGCTCGGCCGGGCCGTGGCCATCGCCGACAACGACGCGGGCAAGAACCCGGTCGAGGCCGCCGCGAAGAACGTGGGGGTCTGGAAGGACCGGCACAAGACCGCGCGGGACAGCGACGACGCGGGCGACTACCAGGGAGCGCTCGCCAAGGTCGTCGGCGACAAGAGCGACGAACCCACCGGTGAGTGCTTCGACAACGTCGACGCGGCACTCGAAGAGGCGCTGGGCCACGAGCAGAACGAGTTCGAGCAGGCGGCCAAGGACGGCAAGGGAGCAATGACCGGACTCCCACAGGGCGCCGCAGTGCTGGCGGTCCTCGCCGCCGCGGGTGCCGTCCTCGGCATCGGGCGCAGGCTGTCGGAGTACAGGTGAGAGGGGGCGAGCGGACGATGCGTACGCGAGGACTTGCGAGGCTGCGCGGCTGGGGTGGAGCTGCCGCCATGGCGGTGGCCTGCGCGCTCACGGGCTCCCTCGTGCTCGTGCTGCCCGAGGCGGGCGGCGCGGACCAGGCCGGCGGCGGCGCGGACCGCGGCTCCCAGGGTTCCGCGGCGGCCGCTCCCGCGCGCGCCGAGGAGTGCGAGAGCCCGGAGGCGAGCCTGTCGCCCGACGACAAGGACGGCCCGACGATCGAGGCCATCCGCGACCGCAAGGTCAAGAAGCTCATCGTCGGCGTCGACCAGAACAGCTACCGCTGGGGCTACCGCGACCCGAACAAGGCGACCGCGACCCTCGAAGGCTTCGACATCGACCTCGCGCACGAGATCGCCGAGGAGATCCTCGGCGACCGGGACGCCGTGCTCTTCCGCGCCATCCCCACCAACCAGCGCGTCAAGGCGATACAGAGCGGCCAGGTCGACATGGTCGTGCGGACGATGACGATCACCTGCGACCGCGAGAAGGAAGTCTCCTTCTCCACCGCCTACTTCAAGACCGGCCAGCAGGTCCTCGCCCCCAAGTCCTCGAAGATCACCGGGTTCGACGACACACTGGACGGCAAGAAGGTCTGTTCCGCGAAGGGTTCCACGGCACTGGCCCAGCTGGAGGAGCTCAAGAAGAAGGGCCTGGATGCCGACATCGGGACTACGGTCCCGAACCAACTCGACTGCCTGGTAAGGCTCCAGCTCGGCGAGGTGGACGCCGTCGTGACCGACAGCGCACTGGCCGCCAGCCAGGCCGCGCAGGACCCGACGGTCGAGCTCAAGGGCGACGCACCGCTCAACACCGAGTACTACGGCGTGGCGATGAAGAAGCCGGAGAAGGGCGAGGACGACCTGGTGCGGCGGGTCAACCAAGTCCTGGAGGACTACCGCAAGAGCGGATGGCAGAAGTCGTACGAGAAATGGCTGGAGCCGGCCCTCGGCGAATCAGCGGGACCGCCCGCACCGAAGTACAACGACTGAGCCGGACCGTGCACAGCAACGCAGAGCGGAGAGGTGATCGATGAGCGTCGCGGGACCCCCCGGTCCTGTGATGGACCGGGACGAGGTGGACCGTGCGCTGGCGCGGCTCGACGCCGAGCACGAGGCGATCGAGACCTCACTCCTCGCCCTTCAGGATCACGCCGGCCGCCGGCTCCTCGAAGGCGCCGGCCTCACCGGCACCACACAGGAGCGCTGGCACTCCACCGAGCAGCAAATCACCCTGCTCTGGGCCTACTTCGACGCGTACGCCGCCGCCCTGCGCACGGCGCACGAGGTGCGGGCCCGCAGACGCTGGCCGAACAGGGACGACCTGGTGGAGCTGACCGAGCTGCTGCGCGGCGAGAGCGTCACCGTCGCCGGCGGCGCCGCCCCCGCGCCGTCGGCCTCGATCACGGGACCCGCCAAGCTCACCGAACGCTTCACGCTCATCGAGCTCGTCGCGCGGATGAACGACCTGTACGCGCACTCGCTGGACATGGTCGTCGCCGCCGACTCGGTCTGGTCCGCGCTGCCCGCCCGGATCGACCTCCTCTCCGCCGAACTGCAGCGCACCCGCCAGCTCGCCCACTCCGTGGGGGTACGCCCCGGTGAGCACCCGGCGGGCGACGACCTGGAGCGGATCACCTCGGAGCTGACGCTCCTGCGCGAGCAGGTGATCTCCGATCCGCTGGCCTTCTGGCAGCCCGCGCCCGGCAGTTCGGCGCCCGGCGGCGGCCGCCCGCACACCGAGCGGTACGACCGTGAGGCCCGCGCCCTGGAGGACGTGCGCCGTGAGATCGACGCGGTGCTCACCGTCCGGCAGGACGCGGAGCTTCGCCTGGGCAGGCTCCGTGACGTGCTCTCGCGCGCGGACCGCACGCTGGCCGAGGCACGCTCCGCGCGCGGCGAGGTCCTCGCCAAGATCGCCGCGTCCGAGGTGCCCGCCGTCAGCGGTCCGTCGACCGCGCTGCAGGAGCAGCTGGCCATGGCGTCCGACTACCGCAGGCACGCCCAGTGGCACCGGCTCTCCCCGCTCCTGGAGTCCCTCGAGGAGAAGGCCGAGGACGAACTCCTGCGCGCCCGTGAGTCGTTGACCGCCGTCACGCAGCCCCTCGCTGTCCGCGCTGAGCTGCGCGGGCGCCTGGACGCGTACAAGGCGAAGGTCGCCCGGCTCGGCCACGCGGAGGACCCGCTCCTGATCGAGCGGTACGACGCGGCGCGCCGGATGCTGTGGAGCGCGCCCTGCGATCTGCGCGTCGCCGAACAGGCGGTGCTTCGTTATCAGCAGGCGGCCGCCGAAGTCCTTGCATCGAGGGTCCCGCAACAGGGCGGTCCCACCGACCGGAGGGGGGAAGCATGAGTGAGCAGCGGAAGTGCCAGCGACCCGGATGCACAGGGTCGTACGAGGACGTGGGCGGCGGCGAGCTGTACTGCGACACCTGCGGCCTGGCCCCGGTCGTCTCGCCGACGGGCATGGTGTCCTCTCCCCCGACCGGCATCACCGGCGGCGGCAAGGGCTCGGGCAGCAGCAGCTCCCGGTCGAGTTCGCGCTCCTCTTCCCGCTCGGCGCGCTCCCAGTCCTCGCGCCGCTCGGTGTCGGGGCGGCTCTCGCGTTCGCTGTCCGGGAGTTCCACCTCCCGCTCGGTCTCGGTGCGCAGCTCCGGCTCCGGTGCGGGCACATCGGCCCGCAGCAGGCTGGGCATCGGCCTCGTGCAGGTGCCCGAGGTGCCGCGCCCCGATCCGCGCAAGGCGGTGCAGGAGAACCCCGAGGTTCCCGAGCGGAAGCGGTTCTGCTCGCGCTCGGACTGCGGGGCGCCGGTGGGCCGCGCGCGCGGGGACCGGCCCGGCCGCACGGAGGGGTTCTGCACCAAGTGCGGCCACCCGTACTCGTTCGTGCCGAAGCTGAACGCGGGCGACATCGTGCACGGGCAGTACGAGGTCGTGGGCTGTCTCGCGCACGGCGGCCTCGGCTGGGTGTATCTCGCCGTCGACCGCGCGGTCTCCGACCGCTGGGTGGTCCTCAAGGGTCTGCTCGACACGGGCGACCAGGACGCGATGGCCGCCGCGATCTCCGAGCGCCGCTTCCTCGCCGAGATCGAGCACAGCAACATCGTCCGCATCTACAACTTCGTGGAGCACCTCGACCAGCGCACGGGCTCCATGGACGGCTACATCGTCATGGAGTACGTCGGCGGCAAGTCCCTCAAGGAGATCGCCAACGAACGCCGCACGGCGCAGGGCAAGCGCGACCCGCTGCCCGTCGAACAGGCCTGCGCGTTCGGCATCGAGGCCCTTGAGGCCCTCGGCCATCTGCACAGCCGCAATCTCCTGTACTGCGACTTCAAGGTCGACAACGCCATCCAGACCGAGGACCAGCTCAAGCTGATCGACATGGGCGCGGTCCGCCGCATGGACGACGACGAGTCGGCCATCTACGGCACGGTCGGCTATCAGGGCCCCGAAGTAGCCGATCTCGGCCCGTCGGTGGCCTCCGACCTGTACACGGTGGCGCGCACCCTGGCGGTGCTCACCTTCGACTTCCAGGGCTACACGAACGTCTTCGTGGACTCCCTGCCGGACCCCGACAACATCGAGGTCTTCCGTACGTACGAGTCGTTCTACCGGCTGTTGGTGCGCGCCACGGACCCGGACCCGGCCCGCAGGTTCGCATCGGCGCAGGAGATGGCGGAGCAGCTCACGGGCGTCCTGAGGGAGGTCGTGGCCCTCCAGACGGGCCGGCCGCGGCCCGCGCTCTCCACGCTGTTCGGGCCCGAGGTGAAGGTCACGGACACGGAGCTGTTCGCCGAACTCACCGGTGATGTCTCACAGTTCGGGGTACGCGTGCTGCCCGCGGGGCGGCGCAAGGGCCGCCCCGAGCTGACGGCGGGCAACGGCCGGGGCCAGGCCAACGGCGCCCCGGCGCTCCCGCCGCCCGTGGCGCCGCCCGCGCTTCCCGCCGCTGAGCAGGGTGCACAGCCGGGTACACAGCCGGGCATTCAGCAGGCCGTTCCTCCGGCCGCCCCGCCGGCCCGAATCGTCCGCCCGCTCGACGCGCCCGCGACGGCCCTGGCGCTGCCGGTGCCGCGCGTCGACCCGAACGACCCGAACGCCGGTTTCCTCGCCGGGCTCATGGCCTCCGCGCCCGCCGAGCTGATCACCGCGCTGGGGGCCGCGCCGAACGACTCCGTGGAGCTGCGCCTGCGCGGGCTCCGCGCCCGCCTGGCCATGGGCGAACCGGCGCCCGCCGCGGAGGCGTTGACCGAGCTGGAGGCCCAGCATCCGGACGACTGGCGGGTGGTCTGGTACCGGGGCGTGGCCTCACTGGCGACCGGTGACCACGAGAACGCGGCGCTCTCCTTCGACGCCGTGTACGACGCGTTCCCCGGCGAGCCCGCGCCCAAGCTGGCGCTGGGCGTCTGCGCGGAGGTCCTGGAGCAGCTGGACAACGCGGCCGAGTACTACCGCCTCGTATGGGCCACCGACCCGAGCTATGTCAGCGCGGCGTTCGGCCTGGCCCGCGTACAGCTGGCGTCGGACGACCGGCGCGGCGCCGTGCACACCCTGGAGTCGGTGCCCGAGGCCTCGATCCACTACACGGCGGCCCGCGTCGCCGCGGTGCGGGCGAGGCTGCGGCACCGTATGACGTTGGACACCGCGCCGTCTCCCGGCAGCACCTTCCTCGACGACCTGACGGCGGCGGCGGGGCAGGTCGAGGCCCTCGCGGGCTTCGGACTTGACGCGGTACGCCGTGAGCGGCTCTCCACCGAGGTCCTTGGCACCGCGTTGGACTGGGTACTCTCCGGTAGGCACTCTGGTCACGCCTCCGCTCCACCGGCAGCACCCGCTGCACCGGCGGGCGGCTCGCGGACCGTGCTGCTCGGCAGCGACCTGGACGAGCGCGGCCTCAGGTTCGGCCTGGAGCGCTCGTACCGAACGCTTGCCCGGCTCGCACAGGGTGGCGAGGAGAGGATCGAACTGGTGGAACGGGCCAACCGTTTCCGCCCTCGGACGTGGGTGTGAAGATGTCGCAGATGCACCAGCAGACTGCCGGGGCAGGTTCCACGTGCCCCGGCTGCGAAGAGCCGCTGGAATCGGGTGACCTGTTCTGCGGCGCGTGCGGGTTCGACCTGTCGGCGCAGCCGGCCGGGTCGGACGACCGCCCCACCGTCGCGATGAACGGCTCGTCGTCGGCGCCACCGCCCGACGCGTCGTCGCAGTGGCCCATCGCCCCGGACGTGGACAGCTCCGACATGCCGGTGCCCGTGCACCTGCCCACCGACCTGCCGGTCACGGAGTCGTCGGGCGGCGAGCACTCCCCGAACGCGGGGGACGCGCGGGCCGTACGGACGGACGCCCCCGTCGAGCGCCCCGTCGAGCCGGACGAGTACCCCCTGCCGGCCCCCGGCGTCCCCGGCGGCCCGCCGGAGCCCGAGCCCGCCGACCCCCGCACGGTCCTGTCCGACCCCACGCCGCCCGCGGGCACCAAGCTCTGCGTGGCGTGCCGTTCGGGCCGCGTCGACCCGGACGGGTACTGCGAGAACTGCGGGCACGCCCAGCCGCGCGAGCGCGACCACATGGAGCAGGAGCTCGACGCGGTCGCCGCGGTCAGCGACCGCGGCCTGCGCCACCACCGCAACGAAGACGCGTTCGCCATCTCCTCGGCGGCGCTGCCGGACGGCTCCCCCGCCGTCGTCGCGATCGTCTGCGACGGCGTCTCGTCCGCGACCCGCCCCGACGAGGCCTCGCTCGCCGCGTCACGCGCGGCCAACGAGTCGCTGCTCGCCGCCCTGCCGCGCGGCACGCACCCGCAGCAGGCCATGCACGACGCGATCCTGTCCGCCTCCGACGCGGTCAACGCCCTTGCCGCGGAGCCCACTCAGGCCAGGGAGCACTCCCCGCACCAGAACGCGCCCGCGTGCACGCTCGTCGGCTCGATCGTCGCCGGTGGCCTGCTGGTCGTCGGCTGGGTCGGCGACAGCCGCGCGTACTGGGTCCCCGACGACCGCACCGGCCCGACCGTCCGTCTCACCGAGGACGATTCGTGGGCGGCGCAGATGGTGGCCGCGGGCCTGATGAACGAGGCGGAGGCGTACGCGGACGAGCGCGCGCACGCCATCACGGGCTGGCTCGGCGCCGACGCGTACGAACTGGAGCCGCACACCGCTTCCTTCAAGCCGGACCGTGCGGGTGTAGTGGTGGTGTGCACGGACGGGCTCTGGAACTACGCGGAAGCGGTGGAGGACATGGCACGGGCCGTGCCCGTCGATTCCGCCCTGCGCCCGCTGCACAGCGCCCAGGTCCTGGTCGGCCACGCACTGGACGGCGGGGGCCACGACAACGTAACAGTGGCGATTCTGCCGTTCCGTGTGGTGCCGCAAGGGGCAGGATCGGCCTAGCGGAGGGCCCATGACGGGCCCCCACGCGCACTCGTCACCCACCGGCTTGGGGAAGCCGGTGGGAACGGAACGTCTTGAGAACGTACAGGGGGAGCAGAGATCCATGGCCAACTTCTCGAAGTCGAACGTGCCGCAGTTCTCGGTCGACGTGTACCAGAACGAGTACCTCCCGGAGGACGGCCGCGAGGTCAACGCGATCGCCACGGTCACCTCGACCGGCGGCGGCACGGTGGGATCAGCGGTGAGCGCCCCGCACCTCTACTCGGCGGGGCAGACCCCGGACGCGGCCGTGGCGATCATGGTCGACTGCTCCGGCTCGATGGACTACCCGCCGACGAAGATGCGCGGCGCCCGCGACGCCACGTCCGCCGCGATCGACGCCGTACGTGACGGAGTCCACTTCGCGGTGATCGGCGGCACCCATGTCGCCAAGGAGGTCTATCCGGGCAACGGCCGCCTCGCGGTCGCGGGCGCGGAGACCCGGGGGCAGGCCAAGCAGGCCCTGCGCAAGCTCAGCGCGGGCGGCGGCACGGCGATCGGCACCTGGCTGCGCCTCGCCGACCGGCTCCTGGCCTCGGCCGACGTCTCGATCCGGCACGGAATCGTGCTGACGGACGGCCGCAATGAACACGAGTCACCCGAGGACCTGCAGGCCTCTCTGGACGCCTGCGCGGGCCGCTTCACCTGCGACGCCCGCGGTGTCGGCACGGACTGGGAGGTGAAGGAGGTCACAGGGATAGCCTCCGCGCTCCTCGGCACCGCCGACATCGTCGCCGACCCGGCGGGGCTCTCCGCCGACTTCACGCAGATGATGGAGGCGGCGATGGGCAAGGAGGTCGCCGACGTCAGCCTGCGGCTGTGGACACCGCTGGGCGTGGAGATCAAGTTCGTCAAGCAAGTGGCGCCCACGGTCGAGGAGTTGACCGACCGCCGCACGGAGGCGGGACCGCGCGCGGGCGACTACCCCACGGGGTCCTGGGGCGACGAGTCCCGCGACTACCACATCTGTGTCGAGGTGCCGAACGCCGAGCTCGGCCAGGAGATGCTCGCGGCCCGTGTCTCGCTGATCGTCCCGCAGCCGGACGGCAGCGCCCAGACGCTCTCGCAGGGCCTGGTGCGGGCCGTGTGGACGGACGACATGTCCGCTTCTACGTCGATCAACCCTCAGGTGGCGCACTACACGGGCCAGGCGGAACTGGCTCAGGTGATCCAGCAGGGACTCGACGCGCGCAAGTCGGGCGATATGGATGGAGCAACGGCCAAACTGGGTCGTGCCGTTCAGCTCGCCAGTGCCTCGGGCAACGAGGACACCGCGAAGCTGCTTTCGAAGGTGGTCGACGTGGTCGATGCCGTGGCAGGTACTGTTCGATTGAAGGCGAGGGTCGCCGAGGCCGACGAGATGACTCTCGAGACACGGTCCACGAAGACTGTTCGCGTGAAGAAGTAACAGCGTGAAGAAGTAGCACCACCCAAAGCCATCAGTAGCCCCACAGCAGCACGTACGGCCCTCAGGGCCGGAGAAGGAGAGGGGGAAGCGCCGACATGCCGACCTGCCCGAACGGACACCAGTCGGGTTCCGACGACTGGTGCGAGGTCTGCGGTCACCGCATGGCCGGTGCCGTGCCGCCGCCTCCCCCGCCGCCCCCGGCCGCTCCCGGCTACGGCTATCCGCCGCCGGGCCCCGGCCAGGACCCCGGTTATCCGCAGCAGGACCCCGGATACCCGCAGCAGCAGGCCCCCGGCCGGCCGCACCTGTCGGCGGTCCCGGACCAGGCCGCCGAGGCCGAGCTCTGCCCGCAGTGCCGCACGCCCCGCGAGGCGAACGCGCCGTTCTGCGAGGAGTGCCGCTGGAACTTCCTGACGAACACGGCGACCTCGTACACCCCGGCCGCCCCGCACCCGCCCGCGTCGAACCCGGCGCAGCAGTTCCAGCAGCACGGCGGCCAGCAGCCCCAGGGCACCCAGCCGGGCCAGGACCCGTTCGGTTACCAGGGCTCGCGCCCTTCGCAGATGAACCGGCCCGCCGAGCCGATCCCGCCGTTCGGCAACGGCAACGGCAACCCGTCGGGCCAGGTGCCCCCGCCGTACAACGGCGAGGGCCCGGTGCCGCCCTTCGGCGGCGACCAGTCAGGGCAGCCCCCGCAGGGGTTCCAGCAGCAGGGCCCGCCGGCGCCGCCCGCGTTCCCGCAGGACACGGGGGCTCCGCCGCCCGCGCCCCAGCCGAGTCCGTCGGCGCCTCCGGGCCCGGCCTTCGGCACGGACGACGACTGGGTGCTCTCGCCGCCGTCGTCGTCCGCTCCGGGCCCCGGCGCACCGCAGACCCCCGACCAGGGCGGCTGGGGCCATCAGCAGCCGGGTCAGCAGCCCGGCCGGCAGACGCAGGCGCCGCAGGGCCCTCCCGGCTACCAGGCGGTGCCCGGTCCCAGCACCGGCACGGTCTCCTGGTCGGCGACGATCGGTCCTGACCGCGAGTACTTCATGGCGATGATGCACCGCAGCGGCCCCGAGGCCTCGGGCCTGAACCTGCCCGCGTACTCGCCCGAGCAGCAGCGCCCGCTGGCCGGCAACCAGATCACCATCGGCCGCCGCCGCCACTCCACCGGAGACACCCCGGACATCGACCTGTCCGTGCCGCCGGAGGACCCGGGCGTATCGCACCAGCACGCGGTCCTGGTCCAGCAGCCGGACGGCACCTGGGCGGTCGTCGACCAGAACTCGACCAACGGCACCACGGTCAACAACGGCGAGGAGCCCATCCAGCCGTTCGTCCCGGTGCCGCTCCAGGACGGCGACCGGGTGCATGTGGGCGCCTGGACGACGATCACGATCCGGCACAGCTGAGGATCACCGCACAGGGGCTCACGCGAGTGGCCAGGCGTACGGCCCTTCGGGGTCGTCGAGCCAGGCCCACTCGTGCGGCCCGCTGACGGTGACGCCGAACCGCTCGCGCACCGGCCGGTCCTCGCGCTGCCACAGGGCGAGGACCTCATAGGGATCGAGGCTCCCGGCCGTCAGCTCGAGCAGGAAGCGGAAGAGCTCGTTCTGCAGGGCCCTGCGCGGCAGCCCCCCGAGGTGCTGCTCGTGCGGGGCCCTTCTGCTGCCTCCGCGCAGCGGCACGAAGTACGCGGGGGTGTGCAGGAAGCGGCCCTCGGCGTGCTCGGCGTCCCGCACCGTAAGGGCGATCAGACCGGTGGCGAGCGGGGTGAGGATGCGGGCTCCCGGGCGGCTCTGGGCCAGCCAGGGCCGCGGCACGGAGGTCAGGGTGCAGGTCGCGATGATCCGGTCGTACGGGGCGCGCTCGGGGCACCCCGCGGTGCCGTCCCCGGTGACGACGGCCGGGTGGTACCCGGCGGCCGTGAGATGCCGCCGCGCGGACTCGGTGATCTCCGGGTCCAGGTCGACGGTGGTGACGTGCTCCTCGCCGACCCGGTGGGCGAGGAGGGCCGCGTTGTAGCCGGTGCCCGCGCCGATCTCCAGGACGTCGCAGTCCCCGTCGCGCAGATCGAGCTCCTCCAGCATCTTCGCCATCAGGGAGGGCTGGCTGCTGGACGAGAGCAGCTCGCCGTCGCGTACGCGGGTGGCGAGCGGGGCGTCCGCGTAGGCGCCGCGCAGCCAGCGTGCCCGGCGTTCGGGATCGGGGTCCTCTCCCCACAGGCGTTCGTGGCCACCGCCCGACGAGGCCACGTAGTAGTACGGAACGAACAGGTGCCGCGGGACGTGCCGGAACGCCGCCCGCAGCTCGGGGTCCCGCTCCCAGGCGCCGCTGGCCTCGATCTCGCGGACCAGAGCGGCTCCGGCCTCCGCGGCGAGAAGGGGGTCGACTGTGGGTCCCATATAGCCACTGTGCTGCGGTATGGCCCCCGATGCGAGCGGCAGGACGTACCGATCCGGAGGAGATCGGTCCCGATCCGGCAGCCGAAGATCCCGATGTGCGGACCGTGGGTCCTAAGTCCTCCATCCTCGGTCGTCCCGTCTGAGACCATGGACGGTGTGAATGAGATCCCGCGCGGCACGCTTCAAGAGCAGACCTTCTACGAACAGGTCGGCGGCGAGGAGACCTTCAGGCGCCTGGTGCACTTCTTCTACCAGGGGGTCGCGGAGGACCCGCTGCTGCGGCCGATGTACCCGGAGGAGGATCTGGGCCCGGCCGAGGAGCGCCTCGCGCTGTTCCTGATGCAGTACTGGGGCGGTCCTCGAACGTACAGCGACAACCGCGGCCACCCCCGGCTGCGGATGCGGCACGCCCCGTTCACCGTGGACAGGGCCGCGCACGACGCCTGGCTGAAGCACATGCGGACCGCCGTCGAGGAGCTGAAGCTCTCCGAGGAGCACGAGCGGACGCTGTGGAACTACCTGACGTACGCGGCGGCGTCCATGGTCAACTCCGAGGGCTGACGGCTCTTCCCGCTCTCCCCGCCCCCCTTCCCGTACTGCCTGCACTCTGAAAGCATCCGTACAGACTTTCGGGGGCGAAAGGCGTACGGCACGGGCACGGGGGGTCGCGGGGCTGTGACGGGGTTCGTTTTTCTGCGCGTGCGCGCGCATCGGCTCCTGCTGGCCGCCGCGCTCCTCGTGGTGCTCCTGACCACGGCTGTCCTGGCCACGCTCACGGCGTTCTCCGGCTCCATCGGCGACGTGGCCCTGCGGCACAGCCTGCGGACGAGCTCGGCGGCACAGGCCTCACTCGTCGTGCGGGCCCAAGTCCCGCCCGGCACGCAGAAGTCGGCGGACCGGGCGGTGCGTGACGCCGCGCGGCGCACCTTCGACGGGCTGCCGGTGGGGCTGCGCTCCCTGGCCCGCTCGGGGTCCTACGCACTGCCGGGCGCCCAGCGGGGCGCCGAACCGGACCTCACCCATTTCGCGGCGCTCGACCGGTCCAGGGTCCTTCTGACGAAGGGGAGTTGGCCTTCTCCGTACGCGAAGTCGCACCACGGAGCACCGGTGGAAGTGGCTCTCCCCGAAGCCGCCGCCACCCGTCTGAAGCTCGGCCCCGGCTCCGCCCCGCTCACCCTCACCGACCGGCTCACCGGACCGCGGATCACCGTCCGGGTGACGGGCGTGTACCGCCCTGCCGACCCCACCGAGCCCTACTGGCAACTGGACGACCTCGGCGGCCGCGGTGTGCGCGAGAGCGTCTTCCTGACGTACGGGCCGCTGCTGGCCGACCCCACTGTTCTGGGGCACGTCTCGGCGGACCGTACGCAGTGGCTGGCCACGGCGGACTTCCGCACCATGACCACGGACCGCGTCGACGCACTGCGGGAAGCGGCGAAGAGCGGTCCGGCCGCCGTGGTGAAGTCCCGTTCCCTGGGCGGAAGTCCGAACGCGAGCACCGCACTCCCGGAGGTCCTTGACCGAGCCGAGCGCGCGCTCCTGGTGTCCCGCTCGACGCTGCTCATCGTCGCCCTGCAGCTGATCATGCTCGCCGGGTACGCGCTGCTGCTCGTGGCCCGGCTGCTCGGCAGGGAACGCGGCGGCGAGACGGGCCTGCTCCTCGCGCGCGGCGGCTCGCGCGGCCGGGTGGTCTGGCTCGCCACGGCAGAGGCACTGCTCCTCGCGCTGCCGGCCGCGCTGCTCGCGCCGCTGCTCGCGGGCCCGCTGACCCGACTGCTCGCGGGGCAGGGCGCGCTGGCCCGGACGGGAGTGCGGCTCGACGGGACTGCGGGCGCCCAGGTGTGGCTGATCGGCGTGGTCGCGGCGCTCGGGTGCGCGCTCGCCGTGGTCGCACCCGCCCTGTCGGCCGACACCGGGTCGTTGCGGCGGACACGGGCCGCCGCGCTGCCCGCACCGCTGCGGGCGGGCGCCGACGTGGGCCTCCTGGTGGTCGCCGCGGTGGCCTACTGGCAGTTGGACGGCAGGACATCCGGCTCGGGCGCGCTGAGCGGCGACGGCGCGGGTGCGCTGGGCATCAACCCGCTGCTGGTGGCCGCGCCCGCCCTCGCGCTCCTCGCGGGCACGGTCGTGACGCTGCGCCTGCTGCCGCCCGCCGCGCGGCTGGCCGAGCGGCAGGCGGCGCGGGGGCGCGGGCTGCCCGGAGCGCTCGCCGGCTGGCAGTTGAGCCGCCGCCCGCTGCAGGGCGCGGGTCCCGTGCTGCTGCTGGTTCTCGCCGTGGCGATGGGCATGTTGGCGATCGGCCAGAGCGCGTCCTGGGACCGCTCGCAGGAGGACCAGGCGGACTTCAGGGCCGGTACGCAGATCAGGGTGCTCGGCAGCCGGGTCCCGGAGCAGAGGCAGCCCGAGGTCTACGCGTCCCTGCCGGGCGTGCGGGAGGCCGCACCCGTCGCACGCTCCATGATGGACCTCTCGGACAACCGCCGGGCGACCGTGCTCGCGCTTGACGGCGCGCGGGCGATGCCGGGGCTGCTGATCCGTGCCGGCCGCGGGGAGCGGCAGGCGATGGCCGAGGCCTTGAGGTCGCCGAAGCCCGGGGCGGTCGTCACCGAGCGGTTCCTGCGCTCCAGCGGGGCCGAGGTGGGCTCCCGGGTCGATGTGCCGCTGGGCGGCCGTTCGTTGCGGGTGACCGTCGTCAAGGCCGTGGCGGAGCTGCCGACCACGGGTGCGGCCGATGGGCTTCAGGGCGCGGACGCTTCGGACGGCGGGGCTCTGCTCCTGGACCTGCCGGGCGTGAACACGCTGCTCAAGAAGGACGGTGAGGCGCCCCTGCTGCCCACGGAATGGTGGCTCACCACCCGCACCGGCGCATCCGCGCAGGCGGCCGATGTCCTGCGGGACCGCCCCGACATCGACCCCGAACAGGTCCTGGTCCGCGACGAGATCGCGGCCGAGCTGCGCGACGACCCCCTGGGCGCGGGACCGCAGTCCGCACTGCTCGCCGTGGCGGTGGTGGCGGCCGCGCTGGCCGCGGTGGGCTTCGCCGTGAGCGCGGCGGGTTCGCTGCGGGAGCGCTCGGCGGAGTTCGCCGTGCTGCGCGCGCTCGGCGCCCCGCGCCGTCAACTGGCCCGCCTGATCGCGGCGGAGCAGGGTTTGCTGCTCGGTCTCGCCCTGGTGGTGGGCGTGGCCATCGGTGCGGTCCTGACCCGGGCGGTCGTCCCCTTGATCGTCCTCACCGGCGAGGCCACCCAGCCGGTGCCGCCGGTCCTGGTGGAGCTGCCGCTCCCCCACGTGGTCACGCTCCTCGCGGCGACGGCGGCCGTGCCCCTCCTGATCATCACGGCCCTCGCCCTGCGCCGGGGAGACCCGACGGTGTCGCTGCGCCACGACGGAGGCAACTGACGTGCCCCCCGCCCCCGTCGCCCCCTGGACCCGCACCCGCCTGCGCGCCGCGCCACTGCCCGCACTCGCGCTCGCGCTGCTCGTGTTCGCCACCGCGTTCCTCGCCGCTGTCTTTCCGCGCGCCGTCGACACGTATGAGAGCAAAGGGGTACGGAGCGCGGTCGCCGAAGCCGGGGCCGCGCGCACCGGCATCGAGCTCGGCGCGCCAGCCCCCGGGCTCGACGCGGACCAGCGGGAGCGGGAGAAGGCGCTGCGGGCCACCGGCCTGCAGTGGCAGTACCGCAAGGTCGTGGCGGCCATGCCCCGGCCGATTCGCGTCGACCGCACGCAGTCCGCGTACGGCGCGCAGACCCTCAAGCCGCCCGAGGGGCTGGACCGTTGGCTGCCCCGCCCCGACTCGATCGCCCCGCAGTTCACCCTGGCCGCGCAGGCCGATGTCAACACCCACGCGCGCGTACGCGAAGGACGGCTCCCCCAGGGCGAGGGGCTGACCTCGGACAGCCTCCGGGTCGAGGCCGCGGTGACCGCGGACACCGCCCGCGCCCTGAAGCTTCGGACCGGCTCCGCCCTCCATGTGAACTCCGTGCTCGGCGAGCGCGTCACCGTACGGATCACCGGGATCGTCGAACCCCGGCGGCCCAAGGGCGCCTACTGGTCGTACGACCCGATCCTGCGCAGCCCCGCGCTGATCGACGTGCGGAGCGGCAACGCCCAGGAGCCGAAGAGGCGTTGGCACGCCGCTCTGCTCCTCGCGCCCGATGCGGGGCCGTTCCTGCCCGCCGTCGACCAGAACCCGCAGCGGTACTGGCGCGTCGCCCCCGACCCCGGTGCCCTGACCTCCCGCGAGCTGCCCGCCCTGAAGCAGCGCATCGCCTCGCTCGAAGGCGGGCCGTTGCGCGCCGAGTTGCGCGGCTTCACGCATCACGACGCGCTGGTCTCCACCGACCTCGACAAGGTCCTGGCCGGGTACGAGGAGCTGCGCGGCGCCGTGACGCCGATCGTCGCGGTGGCCGCGTACGGCATCGGAGGGGTGGCCGCCGTCGTCCTCCTGATGACCTGCTCGCTCACCGCCGTACGACGGCGGAGCGAACTCGCGCTGCTCCGGGCGCGCGGTGCGTCCGTGCGCGGTGTGACGGTACGGCTGCTCGCCGAGACGTCCGTGGTGGCGGTGCCCGCCGCCGCGCTGGGGCTGCTGCTCGCGCTCCTCGCCGTGCCGCACGCCCGCGCGTGGCCTCCGGTGGTGGCGGCGGCCGGGGTGTGCGTGCTCGCCTGCGCCGCGCTCCCGGTCCGTGCGGCTCTCACGCACCGCAGGCCGCGGGCGCACGGGGGCCGCGACGATCTCGTGGCGGCGCGCCCTTCGCGGCGCCGCACGGTGGCCGAACTGGTGCTGCTCGTCCTGGCCGTGGGGGCGGTGGCGACGCTGCGGCAGGGCGGTCTCGGAGGTTCCGCGGGTGCGGGCGGCGCCGGTGATCAAGGCGGTGCGGGCGACTCCGCGAGCTGGCTGGTCAGTGCTGCGCCCCTCCTCGTCGGCGGTGTCGCCGCGCTCCTTCTCGTCCGGCTCCATCCACTGCCCTTGCGCCTCTTCGCGCGCCCACTGGCACGACGCCGCGGCGCCGTCGGGTTCCTGTCCGCGGCGAGCGCGGGCCGCGCGTCCGCCGCTCAGGCACTGCCGCTGCTCGCCTTGCTGCTCGCCCTGACGACGGCGGCGTTCGGCGGCTCCGTGCTGACCGGCATCGCCGACGCCCGTGACCGCACGGCACTCCTCGCGGTGGGCGCGGACGTCCGCGTCGACCGCGCCGACGGGAACCTGCCCGCCGGGCTCGCCGGCGAGATCCGCAGGGTGCCGGGCGTGGGCGAGGTCGCGGCCGTCCACATCGACTGGTATCTGCGGCTCCCGGACCAGTCGACCGCCCCCTTGGTCGCGGTCGACCCCGCCGTCTACGCACGCCTCACACGCACCACGGGTCTCGGCCCGCTCAGGGAGGACGAATTGGCGGCACCTCAGGGGGAGTTGGTGGGCCCCGAGGGCGGGTCGGCGGCACCCGGCGGCCGCCGCGCCACCCTTCCCGCCGTGGCGTCGCCGGATGTGGCCCGCAGGCTCGGCGAGGGCCCGCACACCTTCCGTACCCCCACCGGGACCTTCAAGGCGGCGGTCGGAGCGGTCCGGGACGGCACCCCCGCCCTCCCCACCGGCAGTGCGTTCCTCCTGATCGACCGGCGCGTTCTCGACCACCCGGAGGACACCGCTCTCCTGGCCACCGGCGCCTCCGGGCAGCGGATCGACACGGCGGCCCTGACCAGGTCGGCGCGGGCCGCGGGCGCCGACGTCGACGCGACGTTCCGCGCCGCCGAGCGCGCCTCGCTGACCGACTCCCCGATCCAGTCGGGCGCCGAGCGCATCTACACGGCGGCGGTCGCGGCAGGCGCGGGGTACGCCGTCCTTGCCGTCCTGCTCGCCCTCCTGCACTCCGCCCCGCAGCGGGCCGCGCTCCTCGCCAGGCTGCGCACCATCGGCCTGAGCAGGGGCCAGGGCCGCCGCCTGCTGGTCCTTGAGTCGCTGCCGCAGGCGCTGCTCGCGGCGGGCGGCGGGGTGCTGTCGGCCGTGGCCGCCATCACCCTGCTCGCACCCGGGGTCGACCTGGCCCATGTCGCCCTCGCGGCCCGCGGCAGGCTCGCGGAGCTCGGCGATGTGACGCTGCGGGCCGATCCGTGGTCCTTGCTGCTGCCCGCCGTGGGTGTGGTGGTCCTCACGGCGGGGGTCGCTTTCGTACAGGCGTGGTGGATCGCGCGGCGCACGGCCGCGACCGAGCCGAAGACAGGAGACACCGGATGACAGCCAGGACACCCTCCATGGACACCGTGTCGTCACTCGCGGAGCTGGAGGCGCGGGCCACAGCCCACCGCGACCGCCCCGCGTACGGCCATGACGCGCTGATCACCTGCGATCGCCTGGTCCGCGTCTTCTCCACGGACGGCGTCGAGGTGCAGGCGCTCCAGGGACTCGATCTCCTGGTCCGCGAGGGGGAGTTGATGGCTCTGGTCGGCGCGTCGGGCAGCGGCAAGTCGACGCTGATGAACATCCTCGCCGGGCTCGACGAGCCGACCGCGGGCGCGGCACGGGTCGCGGGCCGCGATCTCCTGACGATGGGCGCGAAGGAGCGGCTGGGCTACCGCAGGGATGTCGTCGGTTTCGTGTGGCAACAGACGGCACGCAATCTGCTGCCGTATCTGACGGCCGCACAGAATGTGGCGCTGCCCATGCAGTTGAAGGGAGGGGCGAGGGGGCGCCGTCGGGCGACCCGCGCACGGAGGGCCGAACACGCCGCGCAGCTCCTGGAGTTGATGGCGGTGTCCGACATCCGCGACCGGCGTCCGCATCAGCTTTCCGGCGGCCAGCAGCAGCGTGTCGCCATCGCGGTGGCACTCGCCAACAACCCCTCGGTCCTGCTCGCCGACGAACCCACCGGCGAGTTGGACTCGCACACCGCCGAGCAGATCTTCGCCGCCTTCCGCACGGCGAACGAGGAGCTGGGCACCACCATCGTCGTCGTCACCCACGACCAGGCGGTCGCCTCCGAGGTCCGCCGCACGGTCGCC
The DNA here is from genome assembly GCF_059026065.1 of Streptomyces sp. A18. NCBI lineage: Bacteria > Bacillati > Actinomycetota > Actinomycetes > Kitasatosporales > Streptomycetaceae > Streptomyces > Streptomyces sp. A18. The sequence goes on from NZ_JBWLKL010000015.1 coordinate 134,125, forward strand.
ATCCGTGACGGCCGCACCTCGACGGAGGTCCTGCGCCGCACGGAGGTGGACGCGTCGACGGGCCAGGAGTCCGTGACCTCCCGCGAGTACGCGATGCTGGATCGCGCGGGACGCCTCCAACTGCCCGCCGAATACACGGCGGCGCTGGACATGCGGGACAGGGTGGCGCTGGAGCTCGAACGGGATCACATCGGGGTATGGCCGGACGACCGGCAAGCGGGCGACGCGGACGATCGGCGCGTACGTGACGTGGACGGTCACGCAGGCGACTGACGCGGACGATCGCGGGCGACTGACACGGACGCTCCCGCAGGCGACTGACGCGGACCGCTAGGCCCTGTCCTAGGCCGGCGTCACCGAGAGTCCGCCGACTCCACCCCGGCGCACGGCGACCGACCCGAAGTCCGTACGCAGCCGCAGCCACGCCCCGGACGACAGCAGGTCGAGCGAGTCCCCCCGCAGGAACCCCAGGGCCTGCGCGGCGTGCGCGGCCCGCACGGGCAGGCCCGTGTCGCCGACGGTCCTTGACCAGATCTCCCGGCCCAGCTGGTCGAGCTCCGCCCGGACCCGCCGCTCCTGCGGCAACTCCTCGACCCGGGACTTGAATTCGGCGACAGCGGCCGCCACGAGACCCCGCACCGCCTCCATCGGCGGAAGCCCGCGCTCGGGCTGCCAGCCGCCCCGTGGCGGGAGGACCCCGGCCCACGGCGGTCCGGTGACGGCCTTCGGCACGACGGCCACCCCGTCCGCGACGGCGGACTGGGCCGACTCCCCCACGGATTCGAGGAGTTCACCGGCGGAGACGGTGACGTCGAGCGAGCAGTCGAGCCCGTGCTCGTACGGCTTCACGAGCCGGGCCGTACGGATGGCGAGCACTTCGAACGACGGCGGCCTGCCGAACACGGCGAGCGTGTCGCCCGCCGCCTGCAGCCGGACCGCGGCAGCCTTGTCGTAGTGGATCAGCCGGGCCAGGAAGGCGGCGAGATCCCCCGCCTCCCCGGCATCGGCGAAGTGCAGCTGCGCCGTCATGCGACGAGCGCCTCCGAACCTCCGGCGAGATCGCCGTCGTCGTCCATGTAGGTCAGGAGAACGGCCTTCTCCTCGGCGGTGATCCGCCGCGGCCGCTGTGCCTCCAGGTTGAACGGGACGACGATCGTCGTGGCCCGCACGTACACCTGCTCGGGGTCCTTGACCTCGTACGAGATGGTGAGCGAGGCAGCGCCTATCTTCGTCACCCACGACTCGATGGTCACCGGCGAGTGCCGGTGGACCAACGGCCGTACGTAGTCGATCTCATGGCGGGCCACGACGGACCCGCCCGAGAACGACGGGCTGCCGTCCCCCGGTGCGAGCCGGAACATGAAGTCGATCCGAGCCTCTTCCAAGTACCGCAGGAAGACGGCGTTGTTGACGTGCCCGAAGGCATCCATGTCCGACCATCGGAGGGGGCAGCTGTAGATATGGCGACTCATGTCAGTCTCAGCCCCGGGTGAGCTTCTTGTAGGTGGCACGGTGCGGACGGGCCGCGTCGGCGCCAAGACGCTCGATCTTGTTCTTCTCGTACGACTCGAAGTTGCCCTCGAACCAGTACCAGTTGGAGTCGCCCTCGTAGGCAAGGATGTGCGTGGCGACCCTGTCGAGGAACCACCGGTCGTGGGAGATCACGACAGCGGCACCCGGGAACTCCAGGAGCGCGTTCTCGAGGGAGGACAGGGTCTCGACGTCCAGGTCGTTCGTCGGCTCGTCGAGGAGGAGCAGGTTGCCGCCCTCCTTGAGGGTCAGCGCCAGGTTGAGGCGGTTGCGCTCACCACCGGAGAGGACACCGGCCGGCTTCTGCTGGTCCGGGCCCTTGAATCCGAAGGCGGAGACGTACGCCCGCGAGGGCATCTCGACCTGCCCGACATTGATGTAGTCGAGCTCGTCGGAGACGACGGCCCACAGCGTCTTCTTCGGGTCGATGTTGGCGCGGCCCTGGTCGACGTAGCTGACCTTGACCGTGTCACCGATCTTGATGCTGCCGGAGTCCGGCTCCTCAAGACCCTGGATCATCTTGAACAGCGTGGTCTTGCCCGCGCCGTTCGGACCGATGATGCCGACGATGCCGTTGCGCGGCAGCGAGAAGCTCAGGTCATCGACGAGAACCTTGTCCCCGAAGGCCTTCGACAGGTTCTCGACCTCGACGACGATGGAACCGAGCCGCGGACCCGGCGGGATCTGGATCTCCTCGAAGTCCAGCTTCCGCATCTTGTCCGCCTCGGCGGCCATTTCCTCGTAGCGCGCCAGACGCGCCTTGGACTTGGCCTGACGCCCCTTGGCGTTGGACCGCACCCACTCGAGCTCTTCCTTGAGCCGCTTGGCGCGCTTCTCGTCCTTGCGGCCCTCGACCTTGAGGCGGGTGGCCTTCTTCTCCAGGTACGTGGAGTAGTTGCCCTCGTACGGGTGGGCGCGACCGCGGTCGAGCTCGAGGATCCACTGCGCGACGTTGTCCAGGAAGTACCGGTCGTGGGTGACCGCTACGACAGCGCCGGCGTACTGGGAGAGGTGCTGCTCCAGCCAGTTCACCGACTCGGCGTCGAGGTGGTTGGTGGGCTCGTCGAGGAGGAGCAGGTCGGGCGCCTCGATGAGGAGCTTGCAGAGTGCGACGCGACGCTTCTCACCACCGGAGAGGGTGGTGACGGCCCAGTCGCCGGGCGGGCAGCCGAGCGCGTCCATGGCCTGCTCGAGCTGGGCGTCGAGGTCCCACGCGTTGGCGTGGTCCAGGTCCTCCTGGAGCTTGCCCATCTCCTCCATGAGCGCGTCCGAGTAGTCGGTCGCCATGAGCTCGGCGACCTCGTTGAAGCGCTTGAGCTTGCCCATGATCTCGGCGGCGCCGTCCTGGACGTTCTCCAGAACGGTCTTCGACTCGTCGAGCTGCGGCTCCTGCATGAGGATGCCGACGCTGTACCCGGGAGCGAGGAACGCGTCACCGTTGGACGGCTGCTCGAGCCCGGCCATGATCTTCAGCACCGTGGACTTACCGGCGCCGTTGGGGCCCACGACACCGATCTTGGCGCCAGGCAGGAAGCTCAGGGTGACGTCATCAAGAATCACCTTGTCGCCGTGCGCCTTGCGCGTCTTGCGCATGGTGTAGATGTACTCAGCCAAGAGAAACCGTCCGGCAATCAGTGAGTGGGCAGATACACCCCATCTTGCCTGACGGCCACCTCCCGGAGGAAACCAGTATGGCCGGGGGGCCATGAGCTGGACGTTCACCGACCAGTTGGGTAGTCGAGCGCCCACCGACCGTCACCGTCAGGCGTTTCTGGGGCCCACGCACCCTTCCGGGTCCTCAGACCTCAGCCCTCAGTCCTCGGTCGGCGGTTCCGCGCTCGTCGGGTCCTTCTTCTTGCGCAACAGGAACATCGCCGCAGCGCCGAGCACGACCATGAGGACCGCTATCGCGGCGATCATCGGCGTCGCGCTGGAGCCGCCCGTCTCCGCGAGGTCGCCTGCGCCGGTGCCTGTTCCGGTGCCGCCCGCCGATGCGGGGCTCGGGTCGGCCACCGGCTCCGTCTTGTTGCCGATCGTGCTGCCCTCGGTCCGGCAGTCGAGTACGCCCTTGAAGCGCTTCTCGAAGCCGTTCGGGCCCTTGATCGTGAAGTCGTAGGGCTGGTCCTCCTGCAGCGGTATCGTCACCGTCCGCGACGTGCCGGCCTCGATGGTGTGCTTGAGACCCATGAGGCGGAAGGTGAACGGCCGGTCGCCCTTGTTGCTCGCCGTGATGTCCACGCCGCTCTTGGCGCAGTTCTTCTCGGCGGACAGCGCCGGTATCGCACCCTTCTTGGCCCAGGTGGCGCTCGCCGTCGCGGAGACCGTCGACTCGCTGGAGCCCGCCAGGATCTGCGTCTGGCTCCGGCTCTCGGAGGCGAAGGCCCGGCCGACCGGCACGGTGGTCGACGCCTGCACGGCGAGTGCGGCCGAGCCGTCCGGGGTGCCCTTGGGGATGTCGAAGAACAGCTGGCTGCCGTTGGCCGCGGAGGTGACGGGCTTGCCGTCCTTGCCGACGACCTTCACTCCGCTCGCCACCGAGTCCGCGGGCGGCGTCACCGACACGGCGTCCGCGTCGGTCCGCACGGTGACCGGTCCGAGGCGCTCCCCCGCGCGCCCGGAGACCGCGGGCGGGTCGAGCGTCAGCGATGCCTTGGGCTCCGCCGAACCGCGGGCGCTCTTGTAGAGGTAGTCCGCGAGCTTCTCGGCCTGCGGGTCGACCGCCTGCACGTCGGCGCCGTCCGAGTAGCGCCAGATCGCCACCTGCGTACCGGCCGCGGCCGACTGCTCGGTGAGCGCTCGCGCGCCCGCCTTCTGGGCCAGCGCGGCGAGGTCGTTCACCTGGGGGTAGGAGTTCTGCAGGATCCAGCGGATCTTGCCCGCGTCCTTGTTGCCGTTCAGGGACGTGCCGCTCCAGGGGGTCTCCTGGTACTTCGCGTCCTTCTGCGTCGGGTTGAGGACGTCGATGCAGTACGTCTGCAGGGTGCCGCCGCCGTCCACGGACATCTCGAAGAGTCCGGCGGGCACCTCCTGGCTCGTCCCGTTGTCCCGGATGACGGCCTGCGCGTACGTCTGCAGCCCGCCCAGCGTCGCGACGGCTCCGCCCCGGTGCTGCGGAACCTCCTCCGCCGCGGCAGGTCCCGCGGCGGCTATCGCGCCCGCCGCGACGGCCCCGGTCGCCAGCGTCACCGCGGCGAGGCGCGCGGCGCCTCGTCTCCGCCGGGACGGCGCAGCGTGCGCGCGGCCCCCGGAGAGGGCAGAGAACGCATCGAACACAGAACGCGCAAAAGACACAGAATTCCCCTCCGGACGGGACCCGTTCACTTCGAGGGGGGTGGTCCCGCCAGCAGATTGAAGGGGGCAGAATCACCTGCCACCTGCGTGGCATCCACTACCAACTGCCCCGTTAGCTACGTCCGGCATCCTAGGTACGCGACAGACCACGATCCCCGGTACTACCGTTCGATAACCGATCCGACTCGGAATCGTTATCGCCAACAACCTTGCCGAGCTGGGCTTATCGACAAATCAACGACCCCCAATCACCGATAAGCCGCACATCGGTCTCCGAGATGCGCGCCCCGCCTGACGGGCCATCACCCCACCGGTTCGGGCGCCGGTTCGGGCTCCGGCTCACGCAGCGCCGCCGGTTCCGTCAGTGCCGCGTTCGCCTTGAGCACCCGCCGGAACGCCGCCGTCCCGCGCGAGAGGTCGTGGCCGATGGTCATCGCGTCGATGTCCGCCGACGTCCAGTGCTGGCCGCCCCGCTCCTCGTCCCGCACCTTCAACTTCCCCTGCACGATGACGGGTTCGCCGATCGTCAGGGAGCCCTGCACATTCGATCCGAGCGACCGCCTCGCCCACACCGTGAAGAAGTTGGTGTGCCCGTCCGCCCAGACGTTCTGCACCGCGTCGTAGTACCGCGCTGTCACCGCGAGCCGGAACCGCGCCACCGGTCCGGACGGCAACTCCCGGAACACCGGCGTCGTCGCGACGTTCCCCACCACCGTCACCAAGGTCTCGTTCATGCCGAACCCCTCCCTCGTCCACTCCGCTTCCGCCGCCGCGGTGATCCGTCCCGCGGCTTCGATCTCAGAGTGGACCGGGCGCGCCGATCCCGCTGAGCCCTGTGGGCTACCGGGCAGTTGTGGAAAACTCCCTCACCCGGCCGCGTCCCCTCAGCCGACCGACGCCCCCGTCACCCGCACGTACTGCTCCCGGACCTCCAGGTACCGCAGTAGCTCCGCCGCCACCGGATCCAGGACCCTCGCCCGCCCGCACGCGGCAGCCGCCTCCCGCAGCCGCCGTTCCGCGTCCAGGCCGTAGCGTCGCGCCGGCCCCCGTGCCGCCATCCGGCTCCCCCACTCCACGCAGGGGCCGCCCACGATGCCCGCCATCATCAACAGCACCGGAACGCCCAGGTTCGGCTGGGCGATCCCGATGATCTGCGCCACGAGCCAGAGCCCGCCCACGACTTGGAGCATCGTCATCGCCGCCTGGGCGAGGACCGCGACCGGCCACCACCCGGGCCGCGGTGGCTTCCCCTCCGGCACTCCGGCCGTCACCGTCAGCTCGTCGAGCGCCTCGGGCAGCCCCTCCGCGCCCCGCACCGCCGCCTCCCGCACGGCAAGACCCCAGGGCTGGGGCAGCCCGGCGGCGGCCTCGTCGGCCACCGTGCGCACCGCGTGCTCGACGCGCTGCCGAGCCGTGGCCTCCTCGTCCGTCGTGGCCTGCGCCACGGGCCAGCCGACGTTCCGCGGCGAGCGCTGGGCCTCGTACCAACGCCACAGCCGCAACCACGGGGTGCCGCACGCCTTGCCCGCGTGGCGCCGCCAGGCCCGTTCCGCCGCCTGCCCCGCCGCCGCCGCGCCCACCGCGTCCGCGAGCCGGTCGGCGAACTCCTCCCGCGCCTCTTCGCTGAGCCCGATGCTCGTCCGGCCCCGGCCCCCGCTCGACCCGGCGGCGTACACCGGCCACAGCCGGTCGGCGGCGGCGTCCAGGTCGGCCGAGATCCGCCGGGCCGGGGCGCCCCGCTCCTTGGTGAACTGCCCGAGCGACTCACGGAGTTCGCCGACTCCGTCGCCGGTCAGCGCGGAGAGGGCAAGCACGGTTGCACCGGGTTCGCCGTGCTCACCGAGGGCGATGCCGTCCTCGTCGAGCAGCCGCCGCAGATCGTCGAGCACCTGGTCGGCGGCTTCACCCGGGAGCCGGTCCACCTGGTTGAGCACGACGAACATGACCTCGGCGTGCCCTGCCATGGGCCGCAGGTAGCGCTCGTGCAGCATCGCGTCGGCGTACTTCTCGGGGTCGACCACCCAGATGACCGCGTCGACCAGCTCCAGGATCCGGTCCACGTGCGCGCGGTGCTCCCCGACCGCCGAGTCGTGATCGGGCAGGTCGATCAGGACGAGCCCTTCCAGGGTGCTCGCGTCCGGCCCCTGGAGCGGGCGCCTGCGCAGCCGCCCCGGGATGCCGAGCCGGTCGAGGAGCCCGGCGGCGCCGTCGGTCCAGCTGCAGCCGATGGGCGCCGCCGTGGTCGGCCTGCGGACACCGGTGTCCGAGATCGTGACCCCGGCCAGGGCGTTGAACAGCGTCGACTTGCCGCTCCCCGTGGCGCCCGCGATGGCGACGACGGTGTGCCTGCCGGAGAGCCTGCGGCGCGTGGCGGCCTCGTCGAGGACCCGGCCCGCCTCGGCGAGCGTGGCGCTGTCGAGGCGGGTACGGGAGAGCCCGACCAGTTCACGCAGGGCGTCGAGCCGGGCTCGCAAGGGCCCTTCGTACGCGGTCGAAGTGCCGGACGACGTACCGGAAGGAGCACCGGATGGCGTACTGGACGGCGCCACGGACGGAGTCTCGGCCAGTGCGTACGCGTCGGAACCGCAGCCCTTCCCCTGCCCTGCGCCACCGCGCGCGCCACCGCCGCCGCGCCGCGCGATCAGCCCGTCGTCCCAGACGCCTTCGGAGCCGCTGTCGGCGTCCCCGGCGGCACTCTCGGAGTCCCTCGGCTCCCCGGAACGCTCCCCGGAGCGCTCGTCGGAACGTTCGTCACGCGCGTGCTCGCCCTCACCCTCGCCCTCACGCTCGTGCTCGTGCTCGTGCTCGGTGTGATCAGTGACAGCAGTCACCGCGGTCACCTCTCCTTCTGCAGTACGGACAGCGCGGCGATCAGGTCGGCCTGGGGTTCGGGGTTCACGTCGAGGGCGTCGAGGGGCGCGAGGCGCCGCTCGCGTTCCGCGCCGAGGACGTTGTCCAGGTACGTGGTGAGCAGGCGTCCGCCCCGGTCCCGCAGCCGAAGCGCGCCGTGGGCTCCGATCCGGTCGGCGAGCGTCTCGCCCGCCGAGCGTCCGCGGGCCCCGCCCAGCAGGGCGGTGGCGAGCAGGGCGGCCACGGCCTCTGGGTCGGGGATGAGGTTCTTCTCGATCTTGTCGAGTCCGCGGACCTCGTCATCGGCGTACTCCTCCAGGACGCGCCGCCAACGCCGTACCGCCATCCCGATGCGGTGCTCGGCGCTCTCGGCGTCCCGGTCACGGTCGCCGAGTTCCGGGGCGGCCGCGGCGGGCTCACGCCGCCACGCCTCGTCGATCTGCTCGTCGGCGGCGGTCACCGCGCACAGCAGCAGTGCCTCCAGGCTCTCGGCGACGGCGTCGAGGAGTTCGCCCGCGCCGCAGTCCAGCGGGTAGCTGCGCCACCGCTTCAGGGCGTCGCCCGCGAGGACGGCCCCAGCCTGCAGCCGCTCCCGCACGCGCGCGTGCTCGTTGGCGTACGCCTCGTCGACAGCTGAGGTGAGCCGAAGGGCGGCCGCGTACTGCGTGGCGACGGCGCCCGCGAGCTCCGGGACCCGCACGTTGAGGGACTGGATGACGCCGAGTGCCGTCCGCGCGATGGCCTGCGCGCGGGCCGTGGGTTCCTGGGACCGGTGGGCGAGCCAGGCGCGCAGCGGCGCGACGGCGGTGGACGGCAGCAGCCCGCCGCCGCCCGCGGACTCGGGCAGCTCGGGCACGGTGAAGCGCGGCACATCACCGAGGCCCGCCTTGGCGAGCAAGGCGCCGTACTGCCGCGAGACCTCGGCCACCAGCTGGTGCGGCACCCGGTCGAGGACCGTGACGAGGGTGGCGTCGTGCTCCTTGGCGGTACGCAGCAGATGCCAGGGCACGGCGTCCGCGTACCGGGACGCCGTGGTCACCATGATCCAGACGTCGGCGGCGGAGATCAGTTCGGCGGCGAGGATCCGGTTGTCGGCGACGAGCGAGTCGACGTCGGGGGCGTCCAGGAGCGCGAGCCCCTGGGGCAGGGTCGGTGAGGTCTCGATGCGCAGCGCACGCTCGCCGTCGGGCCCGATCGGCAGCAGGTCGTCGCTTCCGTCGCCCTCGTCGTCCTCCACGTCGGAAGGCTCGGGACGCGGCACCCACACGCGTGTGAGGTCGGGTAGTACGCGCATGCCGGCGAACCAGTGATGATCCTCCGGATGGCACACAAGGACCGGTGTCCGTGTCGTCGGCCGCAGCACCCCCGCCTCGCTGACCTGCCGCCCGACGAGGGAGTTCACCAGGGTCGACTTGCCCGCCCCGGTGGATCCCCCGATCACGGCGAGCAGCGGCGCTTCGGGGGCCCTCAGGCGGGGCACCAAGTAGTCGTCGAGCTGGGCAAGGAGCTCGTCCCGGTTGGCACGCGCGCGTGGCGCCCCCACCAGGGGGAGCGGAAAGCGTGCGGCGGCGACACGCTCGCGCAGGGCGGAGAGTGCGTCGAGCAGTTGAGGCCGTACGTCCAAGGTCACCACATGCGAAGAATGCCCAATTTTGGCGGCTTTCTGAAGCATATGGGCACCCCTGCGCGCCGATCGGACACACGGGACGGAAGGGGCGACTGGGGCGCAGGCATAACGAGTGCACAACACCCGGGGCGTGAGACGCCAAAAGCGCTGCAGGATTCGCACCTGCCTGCGATTATCAGGACCGCTTCACTGAACCTCCACATAGCGCCTCGGAGGCGAAGCACCAGGGACAAGGACCCGGGAGCCCTATCCTTGTCCCCGGCAAGGTCACGGCTCGTCCCCACCCGGGCTCCAGGCCACCGGCCACCATCCGGCCCCCGTAGCTCAGTGGATAGAGCAGGCGCCTTCTAAGCGCTTGGCCGCAGGTTCGAGTCCTGCCGGGGGCGCTTCGCACGATCCCTGTTCGGCCCTCCCTCCGGGAGGGCCTTTTCACTGGTCACGGGACCCTAGCGGGCGCCACGTAGCGGGCGCGTAAGCGCCGTAACGCCCCCAGGTCAGCGTGCGCGCACGCCGGGGTTTCCGTGAGCGGCACGCGCCAATACGGTGACCGGATGGTGTCGATCAAGAAGTTCCAGGTCACCTTCGACTGCGCGGAACCCGAGCGCCTCGCTCGCTTCTGGTGCGAGGTGTTGGGGTATGTCGTGCCGCCGCCACCGGAGGGTTTTGCCACGTGGGAGGAGTTCAGGCTCTCGCAGCCGCCCGAGCAGCGGGATGCGTCGTTCTCCTGCAGTGATCCCTCAGGCGTGGGCCCGCGGCTGTACTTCCAGCGCGTCCCCGAAGGGAAGGCCGCCAAGAACCGGCTGCATCTTGACGTGCGCGTCGGCACCGGACTCGTGGGCCCAGAGCGCCTCGCCGCGCTCGAGGCCGAGTGCGCGCGGCTGGTCCCGCTCGGCGCCGTACACGTGCAGACGCTGTACGACGGCCATGATGCGTGCATCCCGATGCAGGACATCGAAGGCAACGAGTTCTGCATCGACTGAGGGGCAGCGAACGGGTCACTCCGGTAGCCGCAGCTCCCCGTACGCCCCCTCCGGCACCGCGGGCGCCCCCGGAGCGACGGCCGGCATGCGCGCGTACCCCGTGCCCTGCTCCGGGCGGCCGTCCGGATCCCCCTTGTTGGGCCAGTGCGCCATCGCCCGCTCGGCCTGGGCCGTGATCGTGAGGGACGGGTTCACGCCCAGGTTCGCGGAGACGGAGGAGCCGTCCACCACGGAGATGCCCGGGTGGCCGTAGAGGCGGTGGTACGGATCGATCACTCCCTTGGCCGGTGAATCGCCTATCGGGCAACCGCCCAGGAAGTGTGCGGTCAGAGGCTTGTCGAGGAGCTCGCCCAGGTTCGTGCCGGGGAAGCCGTTGATGCGGTCGGCCACCAGGCCTGCCGCCTCCCAGCCCTCCGCGATGTGCACCGGGTTGGGTGCACCGTGGCCCTGCTCCGCCGTCAGCAGGCGGCGGCGTCCCAGGCGGGTGGTGAGGGAGTTGTCGTGGGTCTGCATGACGAGGCCGATGATCGTGCGCTCCGACCAGCGGTGGGTCGACGCGACGCGCGCCACGAGCAAGGGGTGGGTGAGGAAGGCGAGCGCGGCGGCCAGGGGCTTGGGGAGGTTCTGGCGGTACTGCGGAACGCAGATCAGCGCCATCAGGTTGGAGCCCTTGCCGTAGCGGACGTTCTCGATGTGGGTGGTGGGGTTCGGGTGGATGGAGGACGTGATGGCGACGCCCCGGGTGAAGTCCAGGGGGCGGCCGTCGCCGCGCTTCTTGCGGTAGCGGCGCGGGAACGTCACCGCGCCCACCAGCGCCTCGGAGTTGGTGCGTGTGAGCCTGCCGAGCCGGTCGGAGAGGTGCGGCAGGGCGCCCTCGTCCTTCATGCGGTGCAGGAGGGTCTGGGTGCCGTACGTCCCTGCCGCCAGGACTACATGGCGGGCACGGAGGACAGTGCGGCCACCCTTACGACCCATACGACCCGTACGGCCCATACGGCCCTTGCGCCGCTTGTCCGTGGGGACGGTCACCACCTCGTGGCCTCCGGCCACCTCGCGCACCGACACCACCGTCGTCATCGCGCGGATCTCCGCACCCGCCCGCTCCGCCAGGTACAGGTAGTTCTCGGTGAGCGTGTTCTTGGCGCCGACCTTGCAGCCCGTCATGCACGACCCGCACTCCGTGCAGGCCGCCCTCGCGGGCCCCGCCCCGCCGAAGTACGGGTCGGGAACTTCCGCGTGCGAAGGAACCTGCGTACGCGAAGGAACCTCCGTGCGCGAGGGAACTTCCGCGCCCTCTCCGGCCGTTGAAGGAGTGGAACCGGTGGCGCCACCGGCACCGCCACCGCCACCGCCCGCACCCCCAGCCGCGCCACAACCACCCGCGTCCGCCCCGTCGCCGAAGAACACCCCGACAGGCGTCAGCCGGAAGGTGTCCGCCACGCCCATCCGGTCCGCCGCCGCCCGCAGGTGCTCGTCGGCCTCCGTGATGGTCGGGTTCTGGCGTACGCCGAGCATGCGCCGCGCCTGGTCGTAGTACGGGGCGAGTTCCGCCTGCCAGTCCGTGATGCCCGCCCACTGCTTGTCCTGGAAGAAGGCGGGCGGCGGGACGTAGAGGGTGTTCGCGTAGTTCAGCGAGCCGCCGCCCACCCCCGCGCCCGCCAACACCATGACGTTGCGCAGGAGATGGATGCGCTGGATGCCGTAGAGACCGAGGGCAGGTGCCCACAGGTAGTTCCGCAGGTCCCAGGAGTGCCGCGGCAGCGACTCGCGGGTGAAGCGGCGCCCGGCCTCCAGGACGCCGACCCGATAGCCCTTCTCCGTCAGGCGCAGGGCGGCGACCGAACCTCCGAAGCCGGAGCCGACCACCAGCACATCGAAGTCGTACGCCTCCTGCGGAGCCTCTGCCGCCTCACTCCCCATAGAGCGCCTCGATCTCGCCCGCGTACGCCGCCGCCACCGCATGCCGTTTGATCTTCAGTGAGGGCGTGAGCAGCCCGTTGTCCTCGGTGAACTCGCCCTCGACCAACGAGAACTTGCGGATGGATTCCGCCCGCGAGACCGCCGTGTTGGCGTAGTCCACGGCCTTCTGGATCTCGGCGATCATCTTCGGGTCCCGGCACAGTTCGGCGAGCGGGGTGTCCTTCGGGCGCTTGCGTACGGCGAGCCAGTGCTCGACGGCCTCCGGGTCCAGCGTGATGAGCGCGGCGACGTACGAACGGTTGTCGCCGACGACGATGCACTGCCCGACCGGCGCCCGGCTGCGCAGCCGGTCCTCGAGGATCGCCGGGGAGACGTTCTTGCCCCCGGACGTGACGATGATGTCCTTCTTGCGCCCGGTGATCGTGAGATAGCCATCGGCGTCGAGGGCGCCCAGATCACCGGTCGCGAACCACTCGTCCCGCAGCACCGCGTCCGTCGCCGCCGGGTTGTTCCAGTACGAGCCGAAGACGATGCCGCCCTTGATGAGCACCTCCCCGTCGTCCGCGATGCGCACCGCGGTGCCGGGCACCGGGAGACCCACCGTGCCGGGGCGTGGCTTCAGCGGCGGCGTGATGGTCGCGGCGGCCGTGGTCTCCGTCAGGCCGTACCCCTCGTAGATGATGATCCCGGCGGCGTAGAAGAAGAGGTTGAGGCGCCGGTCGAGGGGCGAGCCGCCGCTGATCGCGTACCGCAGCCTGCCGCCGACCTCCTTGCGGATGCGGCGGTACACCAGCAGTTCGTACAGCGCCCAGCCGAGGTAGAGGCCGACGGACGGGCCGGGCCCTCGCGTGCCCTTGCCGTTCCCCTTGGCCTTCCCCCCGTCCAGGAACTTGTTCAGGTACGCATCCCCGAACCGCACCGCGATTCCTTCGGCCCGGTCGAAGGACGCCCCGCGCCCGATCTTCTCCGCGGTCGCGCGCCCCGTGTCGTGGATCTTCTCGAAGAGGTACGGGACGCCGACGACGAACGTCGGCCTGAACGAGCGTAGTTCGGGCCGTAGTTCGTCCGGCTTGATGCTCGGGCAGTGGCCGAGTTCGATGCGGGCGAGCATGCAGGCGATCTGGATGGTGCGGCCCAGGATGTGGGCGAGCGGCAGGAAGAGCAGTGTGGAGGCGACCTGGCCCGTGATCTCCTTGAAGATCGGGTGCAGCAGGTCGACGGTGTTCGCGGCCTCGGCGTGCAGATTGCCGTGGGTGAGGACGCAGCCCTTGGGCTTCCCGGTCGTGCCCGATGTGTAGCAGATCGTGGCGACGGATTCCGGGGTGAGGGCGGACCTCCGCTTGGTCACCTCCTCATCGGACAACTCCGCGCCCCGAGAGGCGAGTTCCACCATGGCCCCGTCGTCCACGCAGAGGACGCGCGGCGGTTCGGCCAGGCTGCCCGTCGCCGTCTCGGCCGTAGCGACGTTCTCCGCCGTCTCCGCGATCAGCAGCGTCGCGCCGGAGTCCCGCACGATCCACTCGATCTGTTCCGCCGCCGATGTCGCGTACACGGGCACGGTCTGCCCGCCCGCCGCCCAGATCGCGAAGTCCAGTACGGCCCACTCGTAGCGCGTACGCGACATGAGCGCGACCCGGCCGCCCGGCTCGAGACCGGCGGCGATCAACCCCTTGGCCGCCGCGGTGACTTCGCGTGCGAAGGCCGCCGCGGTGACCGGACGCCACTGGGCGCCCTGCTTGCGGCGCAGGACGACCGCGTCGGGCGCCTCCGCGGCATTGGTGAAGGGGATGTCGGCGATGCTGCCCGCGGTGGCCTTCGCCGCGAGCCGGGGCGTGCGCGCCTCGCGCACGACGCCGTGCTCGTCCCGGACGAGCTCCACCGGGGCGCGCTCTGCCAACTCGCTGTGGCGTTGCGCCCGTTTCAGATCCTTGCGTACGCCCATGACGGCTCCCGGCTCCCGGCTACCAGCTGACGTGCAGAGGTCATGCAGTCGTGCAGAGGTCATGCAGAGGTGTTGCGGTGCGTACTTACTGGGAGGTCAACTTACTCAAGCGTAGGGAAAGTTCAATGGGGTCGGCAGCGAAGAAGTCAGCGGGCGGCCCTCACTCCGGCGACAAGAGCACTCGCTTCGGCGACAAGTGCACTCGCTCCTGCGAGGAGAGCGCTCACTCCTGCGAGGAGGGAGAGCCCCGCGGCACCCAGACCTCCCCCTCGAGCACCCGCCCCATCCCCACCCACACCATGTTCATCAGCCGCAGCGTGACACCCTCCGGCGACTGCCCCGGGTGGCCCGCCATCCAGTCCGTGAGCGAGTCCGCGGCGCCGACCAGCGCGTACGCGACGAAGTCCGCGTCCTCCGCGTCGAGTCGGGAGCCGCCCCCGCTCTCCGAGATGCCGTCCCTCACCAGGCCCGCCACCTGCGCCATCACCGCCCGCCGCGCGTCGGCCACCGCGGCGGCGATCGTCTCGCTCAGCTCCGACGCCTGACGGTGCAGGACGACCCAGCTGTCGCGACGCTCGGCGACGAAGGCGAAGAACGCCGAGAGGCCCGCGTGCAGGCGCAGTTCGGGCGCACCGCCTCCGGCCTGCGCCGCACCCTGGAAGGCGGCGACCAGGCGATCGGCCTCGCGCCGCAGGCAGGCGAGAAAGAGCCCCTCCTTGGAGTCCAGATAGAGATAGACCATCGGCTTCGAGATTCCGGCCAGTTCGGCGATCTCGTCCACGGACGCGGCGTGATAGCCGCGCTTGGCGAAGACCGTCACCGCCACATCGATGATCTGCTGCTCGCGCTCCTGGCGCGGCACGCGCCGACGCCGTCCCTCAGTTCTCCCGTTGACCGTCACCCTTGCAGCCTCCCAGACTCGGGGCTACCTTACCCCTTAGTAAGTTTACTGTTGAGTAAGGAGATTGCCATGACGGACGGCATCGGCGGCGCCGACGGCCTGGCCGGCCTCGACTTCGCGAGCGTGACTCCCGAGGAGTTCGCGAAGATCGTGAAGGGTCTTTCCGGCAAGGAGATCACCGAGATCGCCCAGGACGCCGGGCTGCGCGCCCGCGTCCTGCAAGAGGTGTTCGGGCGGATGGGCCGGCAGTTCAAGCCGGAGGCCGCGGGCAGCGTCGAGGCCCTGATCCGCTGGAAGGTCACGGGCGTCGACGAGGCGGTCTACGAGACGGAGATCTCGGAGGGCACCTGCACCGTCCGCGAGGGCCGCTCGAACGCCGAACCGCGCGTCACGCTCGTCATGGCCGACGCCGAGTTCCTCAAGCTGGTCTCCGGCAACTCCAGCCCCGTGACGATGTTCATGACGCGCAAGCTCAAGATCGCGGGCGACGTGGCGTTCGCCGCGGGGCTGACCCGCTACTTCGACATCCCGAAGGCCTGACGGACACCGACCGACACACCGAGTTCCGGAAGGGGACGACAACACCATGGCCTTCTCGTTCGAACTGACCGAGGAACAGCGGGACCTGCGCGGCTGGGTGCACGGCTTCGCCGCCGACGTGGTGCGGCCCGCAGCCGCCGAGTGGGACGAGCGCGAGGAGACGCCCTGGCCCGTCATCCAGGAGGCCGCGAAGATCGGCCTGTACGGGTTCGAGTCCCTCGCCGACCTGTTCGGCGACCCCAGCGGCCTCTCGCTGCAGATCGCCAACGAAGAGCTGTTCTGGGGCGACGCGGGCATCGGGATGGCCCTGTTCGGCACGTCGCTCGCGGTCGCCGGGATCTTCTCCGCAGGCACGCCCGACCAGCTCGCCGAGTGGGTACCGCAGTGCTTCGGCGACGAGGCCGAGCCGAAGGTCGCGGCGTTCTGCGTCTCCGAGCCCGACGCGGGCTCGGACGTGTCGGCGATGCGGACGCGCGCGACGTACGACGCGGCCCGCGACGAGTGGACCCTGTCGGGCCAGAAGGCGTGGATCACGAACGGCGGCATCGCGAACGTCCATGTGGTGGTCGCGTCCGTCGATCCGGCCCTCGGCTCGCGCGGGCAGGCGGCGTTCATCGTGCCGCCCGGCACGCGGGGCCTCGAAGGCGCCAAGAAGATAAAGAAGTTGGGTCTGCGGGCCTCGCACACCGCGGATGTGTTCCTGGACGACGTACGCGTGCCGGGGCACTGCCTGCTCGGCGGCAAGGAGCGGCTCGACGCCCGGCTCGCCCGTGCCCGTGAGGGGACGAAGGCCGGTTCCGGGGGCCGCGGACAGGCCGCCATGGCGACCTTCGAGGTGAGCAGGCCGACGGTGGGCGCGCAGGCGCTCGGCATCGCGCGGGCCGCGTACGAGTACGCGCTCGACTACGCGGGCTCCCGGGTCGCCTTCGGCCGCCCCATCATCGAGAACCAGTCCATCGCCTTCGCGCTCGCCGATCTGCGGACCGAGATCGAGGCGGTGCGGCTGCTGATCTGGCAGGCGTCGTGGATGGCACGCAACGACAAGGCGTTCGACGCGGGGCAGGGCTCGATGTCCAAGCTGCGCGCCGGTGAGCTGGCTGTTTCGGCGACCGAGAAGGCTGTGCAGGTCCTTGGGGGCGCGGGGTACAGCAGGGAGCATCCGGTGGAGCGGATGTACCGGGACGCGAAGATCTACACGATCTTCGAGGGGACGAGCGAGATCCAGCGGCTGGTGATCGCTCGGGCGATTTCGGGGCGGCAGATCCGATAAGGGGGCTTCAGCCCATCGCGGGGGTCCCCCCGAAGACACCGCCCTCAAGCCACGACTGACCTGCGCCGATGAAAAGATCATGACGTCGACGCAACTCTCCCTCCGCGAGCCCGACGCCGTCCTCGGGCTGCTCAACAGCAGACACGACGCCGCGCGCGGTCTCCGGCGCGGCGTCCTGTGTCTGCTGCCGGCCTGCGTCATCGCGTTCGCCGGGTTCCAGCGCCGCTGGATGTCCGACGACGGGCACATCTACGTCCGCACGGTCCGCCAGATCCTGGCCGGCAACGGCCCCGTCTTCAACGCGGGCGAGCGCGCCGAGTCCTCCACCGGCACCCTCTGGCAGTGGCTGCTCGTGCTCGCGGGGCTGCCGGGCATCGACATCGCGCGGGCCGCGATGTACGGCGGGCTGCTGCTGACCGCGGCCGGGTTCGCGCTCGCGTCGCTCGGGGCGCTGCGCCTTTACGCGGACAAGGCAGTTCTTCCCCTCGGCTGCCTCGTCCTGCTCGCGCTGCCGCCCGTCTGGGACTTCGCCACCTCCGGTCTGGAGACCGGCCTCGCCACCTGCTGGATCGCCGGGGCCTGGCTGCTGCTCGTCTCGCGGGCGCACTCGCTCACCACGTGCGTGGTCATCGGGCTCGGCCCCCTCGTACGGCCCGACCTGGCGCTCGTGTCCGCCGTCTTCCTCGGCGCGCAGTGGCTGATGGTGGGTCCTTCGCGGCGCGCCGCCTTCGGCGGCCTCGGAGCCGCCCTCGCGCTGCCGGTCGCGTACGAGATCTTCCGGGTCGGGTACTACGGGCAGCTGATGCCGCTGCCCGGCGTGACCAAGGAGGCCTCGCTGAGCCTGTGGGGGCGCGGCTTCGACTACCTCGCGGACTTCGCGGGGCCCTATCTGCTGTGGGTGCCCGCGCTGTTCCTGCTCGCGGCGTTGCTGCCACCGATGACGACGCGGCGGGACGCCACGTTCCTGGTCCCCGCGCTGGCGCCCGTCGTCGCGGGGCTCCTCTGCTGGGCCTACGTCATCAAGGTGGGCGGCGACTTCATGCACGGCCGGATGTTCCTGCCGGGGCTGCTTCTCATGCTCCTGCCGGTCTTCCTGGTGCCCCTCACGCGCGCGTGGGCCATCGCGGCGGTGGGCATCGGCATCTGGGCGCTCGCCTGCGCGAGCTGGCTGCGGATTCCGTACGAGGGGCGGATCGGGCCCGGCGGTGTCGCGGACGAGCGCGGGGTGTACGTCCAGCAGAACGCGGCCCCCCACCCCCTCCACCACGACTTCGCGGGCTACCCGAGCAACGTCGCCTACGCACGTCTCGTACGCGACGCCGATCACGCGGACACGTCGAGCCTGTTCCTCGCGAGGACCCCCGCCACCGCCAACTCCCCCGGCGTCACCGGCGTCTACATGACCCTCGGCTTCAGCGGCACGGTGGTGCCCCTGGACGGCGCCGCCCTCGACCCGATCGGCCTGGCCTACCCGCTGGCCGCCCACTCCGAGCGGATCAACGGCCGCGTGGGCCACGACAAGCGGCTCCCCGACACCTGGATCTTCGCCGACCGGGGCCGCGGCCCGCTCCCCGATGGCCTCGACCCCGCGGGTGTCGCCGCGGCCCGCAGGGCGCTCGACTGCGGGCCGCTGGCCGAGCTGCGGGCGGCGACGCGGGATCCGATGACGCCGGGGCGCTTCCTGCGCAATGTCACCGGGGTGTGGGAGCGGACGTCGTTCCGCTTCCCCAACGACCCGGTACGGGCCGAGCGGCAGCTCTGCGGCAACCGCTAGCGGATCTCGCCCTCGCCCTCTCCCCCGCCTCCGCCGTCGCCGTAGCCGCCGGTGAGGCGGTCGGCCTGGCGGACGGCGGTGGCGAGGTCACGCAGGGACTTGTCGTCGCCGTCCGAGGACAACTCCGCTGCTTTACGCGTCAGTTCGGACAGCGAGGGTGCGCCGGGGAGGGGCTGCCAGGTGGGAGACCCGGTGGAGGTGGACATCGGTTCGGGGCCGGTCGTCGACGTTCCGCCGCTGGGCCGCACGGCGGGGTCGCCGGGCTCGCTCCGCGCGGACGTCCCGTGTCGCAGCGCGTCCGCGAAGTACGCGGCGACCGCGGCGGTCCGCAGTCCGCGATCGGCGTCCCACAGCCTGCCCTCCAGGTCACCCGACTCGATCTGGTTCGACTCCTCGTGCGGGGCGCGGCTGTCGGGGTCGAGCCAGCGGACGTTGGCCGTCGCCACGTGCCCGCTCGCGCCGGGCCTCATCCGTACGGCATACAGCGCGGTCACGGTGTGTCCGGGCCCGACCTCGCCGCCGTCCACGCTGTCGTCGCGGAAGTCGTCGTCGGCGACCTGGCGGTTGTCGTAGCCGATGAGCCGGAACTGTTTGACGGTCTGCGGGTCGAAGGCGACCTGCGCCTTCGCTTCGCGGGCGCGCAGCTCGATGTTTGCCGGGAGCTGCTCGCAGAAGACCTTCCTGGCTTCCTCGCTGTCCGACACGTACGTGGTGTGGCCGTCGCCCTTGTCGGCGAGGCGCTCCATGAGCGCGTCCCCGTAGTCGCTGCCGACGCCCACCCCGAAGAGGGTGATGCCGTGTTCACGGCGGGCGTCGGAGATGCGCTCCAGGATGCCGTCGGCGCTGGTCTCGCCGGTGTTGGCGAGAGCGTCGGAGAGGAGCACGACGCGGTTGGTGGCGCCGTCGCGACGGCCGCCCACCGCGGTGTCGTACCCCGTGCGGATGCCCGCTTCGAGGTTGGTGGACTGGGTCGGCTCCATCGCGTCGACGGCCGAGTGCACCTTGCTCCGGTGGTCACCGAGGCGGGTCATGGGCAGCACCGTCTCCGCGCTGTCGCTGAAGGTGACGAGCGCGATGGAGTCGTCGTCGCGGAGCTGGTCGGTCATGATCCCGAGGGATTCCTTCACCAGGTCGAGGCGGCCGGGCTCCGCCATCGAACCGGAGACGTCGATCACGAAGGTGAGGGCGGCGGGCGGGCGTTCGGCCTCCGAGCCTTCCCCGCGGGTCGCGAGCCCCACCCGCATCAGGGACCAACCGTCCTCGTCGGTGCGGGCGCCGTCCACGTTCACGGAGAAGCCGTCGCCCTCGGGGCGCGGGTAGTCCTGGCGGAAGCTGTTGACGAACTCTTCGGGGCGTACGGTCGCCGGGTCTGGGAGGCTCCCCGCGCCCAGGGTGCGGCGGGCGAAGCCGTAGGAGGCGGTGTCGACGTCCAGGGCGAAAGTGGAGAGGTAGTCGGGAGGCGGGGCGAAGTCGCGTTCCTTGCCGTCCTGTTGCTCGCCGGGAGTGGCGGCGTCACCGCTGCCCGGCGAGGCGGGGCCCGGTGCGGGCAGCGGTGCGGTGCCGCCTCGTTCCTTGCCGCTGCTGTCGGTGGCGCGGTCCACGTTGTCGCTGCCGCCACCACTGCATCCGGTGAGCAGCATCCCGCCCGCCATGACCACGGCCAGCAGTCCCTGCCGTATCTTCCGGGTCCCCATCTTTGTCCCCCTCGGGTCGTCCGTCTTCATGACTGTGACGCGCGGGGTGCCTCGGACGATCGCTCGGGGACGTTGCGGAAGAGTCTCGATGAGGGAACAGCGGGGGTTACGAAAGGGGCGCCGCGACCGGCCCTACGACACCACGTCCTTCCGCGCGAACCCCCGGAACGCCAGCGCGAACAGCACCAGCGCGTACGTCACCGACACAGCGGACCCCTGGATCATCCCGCCCCACTCGGGGCGTGGCTGGATCGCGTCCGCCCAGGCGAACTGCCAGTGCGCCGGCAGGAAGTCGCGCCAGCTGCCCAGGGCCGTCACCGCGTCCAGGACGTTGCCGACGATCGTCAGGCCCACCGCGCCGCCTACCGCGCCCAGAGGCGCGTCCGTCTTCGTCGAGAGCCAGAACGCCAGCGCGGCCGTGACCAGTTGGGAGACGAAGATGTACGCCACGACGATCACCAGGCGCTGGGCCGCCGTCCCGGCGGGCAGCGCGCCGCCGGTCGGGATCTGCAGTGGTCCCCAGCCGTACACCGCCGTACCTACCGCCAGCGCGATCAAGGGGAGCAGGATCATCGCCGCCGCGCTGAGGCCCAGTGCGACCGTCAGTTTCGACCACAGCAAGCGAGCCCGTGGCACCGGTGCCGCCAGCAAGTAGCGCAGTGACGACCAGCTCGCCTCCGATGCGACCGTGTCCCCGCAGAACAGCGCGACGGGGATGACCAGGAGGAAGCCCGCCGACACGAACAGACACGTCGCCGCGAAGTTCGCCCCGGACGCCGTGGCCGTGTCCATCAGCGTCACCCGGCCGCTGCGGCCCTCCGGCGAACCGGCGATGGTGAACGCGAGGACGAGGACGAAGGGCAGCAGGCCCATCACCCCGCCCATGACCAGGGTCCGGCGCCGCTTCAGCTGGCGGACCGCCTCGACCCGCAGCGGCAGCGTGCGGCCGGGGCGGTATCCGGGAGCCGTGGCGCGTTCCGTGCCCGGCTCCGTGGCTGTGGCGGTCATGCGGTGCCTCCGTCGATCAGGGTCAGGAACGCGTCTTCGAGGCGGCGGTGCGGGCCCATGGACTCCACCGGCAGCTCCAGGCGCACCAGTTCGGGAAGGAGCCGTGCGGCGCTGCCCGCCTCCGTGCCGTCGAGCCGTACGAGGAGGCCGCCGTCCGCGCGGGCAGCCGACGCGACGCCGGGCAGCGCGGCCACCTTGTCGACCATCGGGTCGGCGATGTCCGCCGCGAGGCCCACCAGGAGCGTGTCGCCCGAACCGACGATCTCGGAGACCGGGCCCGCCTGGATCAGCCGGCCGCGGTCCATGACCACCAGGTGGGTGCAGGACTGCTCGACCTCGGCGAGGAGGTGGCTGGAGACGATGACCGTACGGCCGCCCTCCGCGTACCGGATCATGACCTCGCGCATCTCGCGGATCTGTGGCGGGTCGAGGCCGTTCGTCGGTTCGTCGAGGATCAGCAGGTCCGGCATGCCGAGCATGGCCTGGGCGATCGCGAGCCGCTGCCGCATGCCCTGCGAGTACGTCCGCACCGCGCGGGCGAGAGCGTCGCCGAGCCCGGCGATCTCCAACGCCTCGTCCATGCGGGCGTCTCCGGCGGGGCGGCCGGTGGCCTTCCAGTACAGCTCCAGGTTCTCGCGCCCGGAGAGGTGCGGCAGGAAGCCCGCGCCCTCGACGAACGCGCCGACCCGGGAGAGGACCGGAGCGCCCGGCCGGATCGCCTGCCCGAAGACACGGATCTCGCCCGCGTCGGGCCGGATGAGCCCCATGAGCATGCGCAGCGTCGTCGTCTTGCCGGCGCCGTTCGGGCCCAGGAGGCCGAGCACCTGCCCCTTCTCGACGCTGAAGGAGACGTCACGGACCGCGTAACGGTCCGTCGACTTCGCGTACCGCTTGCTCAAGTCCGTGATCTTCAGCGGTACTTCCGCGAAGGCCGGGTCCGGCGCCGGCGCCGTCGTCCGCCGCCGCGCGGTGAGCAGCAGGAGCGCCGCGATCACCGCTCCGGACGCGGGGAGCCACCACACCCAGGCGGGCAGCGGAGCCGCCGCCGTCTTCACGCCGGGCGCCGTGGGCACCGACAGGTCGCTCTTCAGGGACACCGTGTACGTGGCGGGCTGCGTCGGAGAGGCATAGCCCAGGTCCGTCGAGGCGAGGACGAGGCGGAGCCGGTGGCCCTTCTGCAGGTCGTGGTCGACGGCGGGCAGGGTGAGGGTGACGTCCTTGCCCGCCTTGGCACCCTCCACCCGTACCGGCGAGACCAGCTGCGAGGGCAGCACCTTCTGCGTGCCGCCCGGCCCCACGTCGTACACCTTCGCGAAGAGCACGGCGTCCTCGCTGTCGGACTTGACGTGCACCCGCACCTTCGGCGATCCGGTGACCCGCAGGTCGTCCTTGATCGGCGCCGACTGGAACGCGGCGTGCTGGCCGGGGAAGTCGAGGGAGACGCCGACGCCCAGCGAGGACAGCTGGTTGAGCCCGCCGCCGCCCGCACCCGGGAGCGCGGAGATGGCGGGCGGCGCGGCGCCCGCGGGGTTCTCGAAGCGCTGTGGCTCGCGGCCGCTGAGGGCGATGTCCCGCTGCCCGTTCTCCAGGCCGGGGTACGTGTCGCCGCTGGCGCCCCGCAGCTGTGCGGCGCCGTCGGTGGAGTCGACGCCGCCTGTGCGCGTCACGCGGAACGCGGGGCCGGTGTCCGCGCCCTCGTCGTCCTTCAAGTAGCGGTCGAACCACGACCCGATACGGGCGTTCACGCGCCCGATCTCACGGTCGCCGCCGTCATGGCCGCCCGAGATCCAGTCGACCGACACGGGCGCGTGGTTGGCGCGGATCGCCTTGGCCGTCGCGTCGGCCTGGCCCAGCGGGAAGAGGGAGTCGCTCTGGCCCTGCACGATCAGGGCGGGCACGTCGATGCGGTCGCCGACGGCCTGCGGGCTGCGCCCGGCGAGGAGCTCGCGGGCCTCGGCGTCCGGCTTTCCGTTCACCGCGACGCGGTTGTACATCTCACAGAGCCGCTGCTCGAAGCGCTCGCAGCCGCCGCCGGTGTTGATGAAAAGACCGGCCCAGAGCTTCTTGAACACCCCGTCGGGGAAGAGGGCGTCGCTGAGGTTCCAGTACGTGATCTGGGGGGCGATGGCGTCCACCCGGTCGTCGTACCCGGCGGCGAGGAGGGAGACCGCGCCTCCGTACGAGGCGCCGGTCATGCCCACGCGCGGGTCGCCCTTCTTGTCGAGCTGCACCTCGGGCCGCTTCGCCAGCCAGTCGATGAGGTGGGTGGCGTCGGCGACCTCGCCCTTCGGATCATTGAGCCCGATCTTGCCCGTGGACTTGCCGAAGCCGCGGGCGGACCAGGTCAGGACCGCGTACCCCTTCTCTGCCAGGCCTTCCGCCTGGGCGCGCAGGTCGTCCTTGCTGCCGCCGAAGCCGTGGCCGATGAGAACCGCGGGGCGCTTCTCGGCCGGGTCACCCGCGGTGAAGTACGAAGTGTCGATCTTCGCGCCGCCCGCGCCCGTCATCCGCATCATGCGGTCCTCGCGGTGCACGGCGGGCCCGTCGTCCGAGGCCACCGCCGTCCAGGTACCCCCGCCCGCGAGCAGCGCGACGGCGGCCACCACGGCGAGCAGTCTGCGCTTGGGCAGCTTGGGCAGTCGTAGATCCATGCGTCAACGGTACGGGCGGGGTCCGACAACCGAGGCAGCCGGTGGGTTGAACCCGGTTGACTACCTGGGGAGTAGACAAAAGGGCCCGCGTACCGCCGTCGCGGTACGCGGGCCCCTGTGCGCCGTCAGTGATTGCGCGGGAAACCGAGGTCCACGCCCTCCGGCGCGTCCGACGGGTCCGGCCAGCGGGTGGTGACGACCTTGCCGCGGGTGTAGAAATGCGTCCCGTCATTTCCGTAGATGTGGTGATCCCCGAAGAGGGAGTCCTTCCAGCCACCGAAGGAGTGGTAGCCGACCGGCACCGGAATCGGGACGTTCACGCCCACCATTCCGGCCTCGATCTCCAGCTGGAAGCGCCGCGCGGCGCCGCCGTCGCGCGTGAAGATCGCGGTGCCGTTGCCGAACGGCGAGGCGTTCATCAGCGCCACGCCCTCCTCGTACGTGTCGACCCGCAGGACGCAGAGCACGGGGCCGAAGATCTCGTCCTTGTACGCGTCGGCCGTCACCGGCACGCGGTCAAGGAGCGAGAGCCCGATCCAGTGGCCGTCCTCGAAGCCGTCGACCGTGTGGCCGGTGCCGTCGAGGACGACCTCGCAGCCCTCGGCCGCGGCGCCGGTGACGTACGAGGCGACCTTGTCGCGGTGCGCCGCGGTGATCAGCGGGCCCATCTCCGACGTCGGGTCGTTGCCGGGGCCGATCTTGATCTTCTCGGCCCGCTCCTTGATCTTCGCGACGAGCTCGTCACCGATCGACCCGACCGCGACCACGGCCGAGATCGCCATGCAGCGCTCGCCCGCCGAGCCGTACGCCGCCGAGACGGCCGCGTCGGCCGCCGCGTCGAGGTCCGCGTCCGGCAGGACCAGCATGTGGTTCTTGGCGCCGCCGAGCGCCTGGACGCGCTTGCCGTTGGCGGTCGCGGTGGTGTGGATGTAGCGGGCGATCGGCGTGGAGCCGACGAAGGAGACGGCCGCCACGTCCGGGTGCTCAAGGAGGCGGTCGACGGCCACCTTGTCGCCGTGCACGACGTTGAAGACGCCGTCCGGAAGCCCCGCTTCCGAGAGCAGCTCCGCGATCTTCATCGCGGCCGACGGGTCCTTCTCCGAAGGCTTCAGGACGAACGTGTTGCCGCACGCGATGGCGAGCGGGAACATCCACATCGGCACCATGGCCGGGAAGTTGAACGGCGTGATGCCCGCGACGACGCCGAGCGGCTGGCGGATAGAGGAGACGTCGACGCGCGAGGCGACCTCGGTCGACAGCTCGCCCTTGAGCTGGACCGTGATCCCGCACGCGAGGTCCACGATCTCCAGGCCACGGGCGACCTCGCCCAGCGCGTCCGAGTGCACCTTGCCGTGCTCGGCGGTGATCAGCTCGGCGATCGCGTCACGGTTGGCGTCGAGCAGCGCGCGGAAGGCGAAGAGCACCGAGGTGCGCTTGGCCAGGGACGACTTGCCCCACGTGGCGTACGCCTCGCGCGCGGCGGCGACGGCGGCGTCGACCTCGTCCACGGATGCGAAGGCGACCTGCGTGGTGACGGCGCCGGTCGCCGGGTCGGTCACCGGACCGTACGTCCCCGACGCACCCTCGACGGTCTTCCCACCGATCCAGTGATTGACGGTCTTCGTCATGACAAGCATCCCTACTCTCACAGGTGGCGGCACTCTCACAGGTGGCGGCGTCGGGCTGAGACGTGCCGGTCGTACTCTTTCCTGGCCTTGATCGCGGACGGTCGGTCCGCGGTCTCGGCCACGGGCACATCCCACCACGCCTGCGCCGGGGGCGGGGGCGACACTGTGTCTGCCGTTTCCGTCTCCACGTAGACACATGTGGGACGGTCTGCCGCCCGCGCTTCGGCGAGGGCATCGCGCAGGTCAGCCACTGTTTTGGCGCGGATGACCCGCATCCCGAGCGAGGCGGCGTTGGCCGCGAGATCCACGGGCAGCGGTGCGCCCGTGTACGTGCCGTCGGGCGCCCGGAAGCGGTAGGCGGTGCCGAACCGCTCGCCGCCCACGGACTCGGAGAGCCCGCCGATGGAGGCGTACCCGTGGTTCTGCAGGATCACGACCTTGATCGGGATGTTCTCCTGGACGGCCGTGACGATCTCGGTGGGCATCATCAGATACGTCCCGTCGCCCACCAGCGCCCAGACGGGGCGGTCGGGCGCCGCCATCGCGACGCCGATGGACGCGGGGATCTCGTATCCCATGCAGGAGTAGCCGTACTCGACGTGGTACTGCCGGGGCGAGCGTGCCCTCCACAGCTTGTGGAGATCTCCGGGCAGAGACCCCGCCGCGTTGATGATCACATCCTCGTCGGCCACCAACTCATCGAGCAGGCCGAGGACTTGGAGCTGTGTGGGCCGCAGGTCGGGTTCGTCGGCCGCGTACGCCGCGTCGACGCGCTGTTCCCAACGGACCTTGTCCTCCGTGTACTCGGCGACGTACGCGGGCGGCACACGCCACCCCTCAAGGGCGCCGGTCAGTGCCTCCAGGCCCGCGCGCGCGTCCGCGATCAGGGGCGCGCCCGCCATCTTGTGGCCGTCGAACGCGGTGATGTTCAGGTTCAGGAAGCGGACCCCGGGCTCGGCGAAGAGCGTGCCGGAGGCGGTGGTGAAGTCGCTGTAGCGGGTCCCGACGCCGATCACCAGGTCGGCTGTGCAGGCGAGTTCGTCGGCCGTGGCCGTGCCCGTGTGCCCGATGCCGCCGACGTCCGCCGGGTGGTCGAACCGCAGGGAACCCTTGCCGGCCTGGGTGGAGGCGACGGGGATGCCGGTCGCGTCCGCGAGGTCCCGCAGCGCGTCCTCGGCCGCGCTGTGGTGGACTCCGCCGCCCGCCACGATCAGCGGGCGCCGCGCCTCGCGCACGGTCCTTGCGGCGGCGGCCAGTTCACGCGGATCGGGTGCCTGACGGCGTACGCCCCACACCCTCTCCGCGAAGAACTCCTCCGGCCAGTCGAAGGCTTCCGCCTGTACGTCCTGCGGCAGCGCGAGGGTGACGGCGCCGGTGTCCGCCGGGTCGGTGAGGACCCGCATCGCGGCGAGCGCGGCCGGGATCAGGGCCTCGGGGCGGGTGATCCGGTCGAAGTACTTCGACACCGGGCGCAGGCAGTCGTTCACCGATACGTCGCCCGCGTACGGGACTTCGAGCTGTTGGAGCACGGGGTCGGCGGGCCGGGTCGCGAAGATGTCGCCGGGCAGGAGCAGGACGGGCAGGTGGTTGATGGTCGCGAGTGCGGCGCCGGTCACGAGGTTGGTCGCGCCGGGGCCGATGGAGGTCGTGACGGCGTGCGTGGACAGGCGGCCCGACTGCCGGGCGTACCCGACGGCCGCGTGCACCATCGCCTGTTCGTTGCGGCCCTGGTGGAAGGGCATCACGGGAGGGCTGGGGGGTGTCCCCCCAGAAGACACAGTGCCGTACTCGACGAGCGCCTGGCCGATGCCCGCCACGTTTCCGTGCCCGAAGATGCCCCACGTGGCGCCGATGAGCCGCTGCCGCTCGCCGTCGCGCTCGGTGAACTGCCGGGACAGGAAGCGGACGAGGGCCTGCGCGGTGGTCAGCCTGATCGAGGTCATCGAATTCCCTCCACTGTCATCGGTATCCCTCCGCCGTCATCGGTATCCCTCCGTGTGATCGGGGTGGAAGCAGATCCGCCACTCCCGCTCGTCGCCGGGACCGGCCATCACGTTCAGGTAGTACATGCTGTGCCCCGGCTGGGCGATCGACGGGCCGTGCCAGCCGTCGGGAACGAGCACGGCGTCGCCCGTCCGGACCTCGGCGAGGACATCGGTGCCGCCGGGCCGGGAGGGGAAGACCCTCTGGTATCCGAAGCCCTCCTGCCCTCCCTGCGCGGCCTCGATCTCGAAGTAGTAGATCTCTTCGAGTTCGGCCTCGACGCCGGGGCGGTGCTCGTCGTGCTTGTGCGGGGGGTACGAGGACCAGTTGCCACCGGGCGTGATCACCTCGACGGCGATGAGGCGGTCGCAGTCGAAGGCGTCGGCGGACGCGAAGTTGCGGACCTCGCGGGCGCAGTTGCCGCTGCCACGCCGCTCGACGGAAACCTCCGGCGCGGAGCCGTAGCGGGCGGGGAGTCGACGCTCGCACTTCGCTCCTGCCAGGGCGAAGCGGCCTCCCGCGCCGGAGGCGATCTGGATGTGGGCGTCACGGGGCACGTAGGCGAAGTCGCTCACTCCGCTGAACACGCATCGACGGCCCAGCAGTTCGATGATCTCGTCTTCCGCGTGCACCGTACAGCCGCCGGTCAGCGGGAGCACGATCCATTCACTCTCCCCGGTGGCGAAGGAGTGCGTGGCGCCGGGTTCGATGTCGACCACGCGCAGCGCGGAATAGACCAGGCCGGACCGCTTGGGATCGAGTTCGAGTGCGTACGGCCCCTCGGCCGCACTGCCCTTCGGTACGTACGTCATGTGGCCCTCCTACAGCAGTCCGACGGCGGTGTCGACGGCGCCCGCCACGTCGCCGTCGGCCGGGTACAGCAGCGTGCGCCCCGCGACGAGCCCGTGCACGGTGGGCAGTTGCAGCGCGCCGCGCCACTTCTCGTACGCGGCGTCGCTGTCGTCGCCGAGGTCGCCCCCCAGGAGGACGGCGGGCAGGGTCGAGGTCTCCATGACGCGCGCCATGTCGTCCGGGTTCTCGGTCACGGGCACCTTCAACCAGGTGTACGCCGATGTCCCGGCGAGCCCCGACGCGATGGCGATGGAGGTGGTGACGGCCCCGGCGCTCAGGTCGTTGCGCGGCGGACCGCCCTCGGGGGCGCGGCGGCAGAGGAACGGCTCGACGAAGACGGGCAGCTTCCGGGCGGCCATGGCGTCGACGGCACGGGCGCTGGAGTACAGGGTGGCCAGGGAGCCGGGGTCTTCGTGGTCGACGCGCAACAGGAGCTTCCCGGCGTCGAACCCGAGCCGGTCGATGTCCTCGGCCCGGTAGCCCGTGAACCGGTCGTCCAGCTCGAACGAGGCGCCCGCGAGCCCGCCCCGGTTCATCGACCCCATGACGATCTTGCCGTCGAGGGCGCCGAGCAGGAGGAGGTCCTCCAGGATGTCGGCGGTGGCGAGCACGCCGTCCACGCGGGGGCGCGAGAGCGCGAGGCAGAGCCGCTCCAGGAGGTCCCCGCGGTTGGCCATGGCCAGCTTGTCCCCGCCGACGGCGAGCGCGCCGCGGGCCGGGTGGTCGGCAGCGATGATCATCAGCCGCCCGCTGTCACCGAGGAGCGGGCGCCGGGGGCGCCGGACGGCGGCTTCGGCGATGGCTTCGGGGTGCCGGGCCCGGGTCCTTGCGAGTTCGGCGACGTCAATCATGTGTCACGGCTCCCGCGGCCAGCGCCGCCTCGACCTCGGCGGGGAACGGCATCGCGGACGAACATTCGAGGCGCGACGCGACGATCGCCCCCGCCGCGTTCGCGTACCGCATGATCCGCTCGAGATCCCAGCCGGCGAGCAGCCCGTGGCACAGCGCACCCCCGAACGCGTCCCCGGCACCGAGGCCGTTGAGCACCGTCACGGGCAGCGGCGGCACCTCCGCGCGCTCGCCCTCGCTGTTCATGGCGAGAACTCCCTTGGGCCCCTGCTTGACGACGGCGAGTTCGACCCCGGAGTCCAGCAACGCGCGTGCGGCGGCCTCCGGTTCACGCACCCCCGTGGCGATCTCGACCTCGTCGAGGTTGCCCACCGCGACGGTGGCGTGAGCCAGCGCCTGGGCGTAGCAGCCGCGCGCGTCATCGGCCCGTTCCCAGAACATGGGCCGCCAGTCGAGGTCGAAGACCGTGAGCCCCGCCTTCGCCCGCCGCCGCAGCGCCGCGAGCGTCGTCGACCGGCTGGGCTCCGCGCAGAGCCCCGTACCCGTCATCCAGAACACCCGCGCGGAAGCGATCGCGCCGAGGTCGAGTTCCGCCTCATACATCTCCAGGTCGGGCGCCTTCGGCTGCCGGTAGAAGTAGAGCGGGAAGTCGTCCGGCGGGAAGATCTCGCAGAAGGTCACCGGGGTCGGAAGCCCCGCCACCCCGCTCACCCAGCGGTCGTCGACCCCGAACTGCCTCAGCTCCCGGTGCAGATACTCCCCGAAGGGGTCCTCGCCGGTGCGTGTGACGACCGCCGCCCGGCGGCCGAGCCGGGACGCGGCGACGGCGACGTTCGACGCCGAGCCGCCCAGGAACTTGCCGAACGTGCTGACCTCGGCGAGGGGCACCCCGGCCTGCAGGGGATAAAGGTCCACCCCGATCCGGCCCATCGTGATCACGTCGTACGGATCGCCGGCGTCGTTCGGATCGGTCACCCTGCACTCCTCCTAGGCATCGCCCCGTGAATCCTCCCCTAGGTCTATTCCGCCCCACGAACCCTGTCAACACATTGTCCTTACATTCGGACTACTCCTTGACACCGTTCCGCGGCGCCCTGAAAGCTGGCGGACATGACGACGCTGTCACGCATCCGGATCGGCTCGGCACCCGACTCGTGGGGCGTGTGGTTCCCCGAGGATCCGGGCCAGGTCCCCTGGAGCCGCTTCCTCGACGAGGTGGCGGACTCCGGCTACGAGTGGATCGAGCTCGGTCCGTACGGCTATCTGCCGAGCGATCCGGCCGTCCTGACCGCCGAGACCCAGAGGCGCGGCCTGAAGGTGTCGGCGGGAACGGTCTTCACGGGCCTGCATCACGGACCCGCCGTATGGGACAAGACGTGGGCCCATGTGGCCGACAACGCCGCGCTCGCGCAGGCGATGGGCGCCGAGCACCTCGTCGTCATCCCGTCCTTCTGGCGCGACGACAAGACCGGCGAGGTCCTGGAGGACCGCACACTCACCGCGGAGCAGTGGCGTCAGCTCACGCTCCAGACCGAGCGGTTGGCCCACGAGGTCCGCGAACGCTACGGCCTGCGCGTGGTCGTGCATCCTCATGCCGACACGCACATCGACGACGAGGAGAACGTCACCCGCTTCCTGGACGCGACCGACCCAGACCTCGTCTCGCTCTGCCTGGACACGGGCCACTACGCCTACTGCGGCGGCGACAACGTCAAGCTGATCGAGACCTACGGCGAGCGCATCGGCTATCTGCACCTCAAGCAGGTGGACCCGGCCGTACTCGCCGAAGTCCGCGCCCAGGAAATGCCGTTCGGACCCGCCGTGGCCCGCGGCGTGATGTGCGAGCCGCCGACCGGGGTGCCTCCCATCGAGCCGGTCCTCGCCGCGGCCCAGAAGCTGGGCGTCGACCTGTTCGCCATCGTCGAGCAGGACATGTACCCGTGCCCGCCGGACAAGCCCCTGCCCATCGCCCGCCGCACGCGCCGGTACCTGCGCTCCTGCGGCGCCTAGTCCGGTGGACGACGGGCCGGCGGACGGCTGAGAGGGCACGCTCGCGACGCCGAACCCGGCCCGGCGGCTCCAGCGGGCGCGGCGGATGCCGGCGGCGGGGCGCACCCGGGCGAGACGGCCGCGCGGTGCGGTCGTGCGCCCGCCGCGCCACCGCGCCGCCGCATGCATCACAAGCGTCACAAACAACCTCCTCCTGTCACACATGTCCCGCCTACGCGGGTCTTCCGTCACAGCCGGGCGACAGCCGCCTCCCTGCGCTCACTCCGCGTCGTTCACCGGGCACAGGCTGAGTGATCGCCAGCGTCGCGCCGCAGCTCCCCCGTCGGCTCCCCCCGAGCCGCCCCTGTGGCGCCCGCAGGGAGGTGCCACTGATGACGGACCGAAGGCTCTGGTCGTACAAGGAGATCGCCGCACACATCCGGGTGCAGCCCGACACCGTGCGCTCCTACCGCAAGCACGGCCTGCTCCCCGATCCCGACCACGTGGAGTCGGGCAAGCCCTACTGGTACGCGGACACCATCCGCACCTGGGTCGCCTCCAGGCCGCGTAACCGCGGGCGCAAGGACTGACCCCATTGAGGCGTACCCCCTAGGGGTATAGTGTGGTGAGTGTCAGGGGACGCCCGGGAACACCGGGACCTCTCCTGCACATTACGACGCATACACACGCACACACGCCGCACCCTCACCGAGGAGAACGACATGAGCGCCCAGACCGAGCTCCCGCAGGCCGAGACCACCGGCTCCTGCTGCTCCCCCAGCGGTTCCTGCCACTCCGACGGCGCCGCCGAGGCGTCGCAGGGTGCCGTGACGACCGTGTACGAGGTGACCGGCATGACCTGTGGGCACTGCGAGGGCGCGGTCTCCAGCGAGATCTCGGAGATCGACGGCGTCAGCTCCGTCAAGGCCGTCGCCGCCACCGGTCAGGTGACGGTGATCTCCGAGGCCCCGCTCGACGAGGCCGCGGTCCGCGCCGCGGTCGACGAGGCAGGCTACGAACTCGCCGGTGTCAGCAAGGCCTGACCCTCCCCCTGCCGGGTACCCCGGGCCCTGTGACACCGTCACAGGGCCCGCAGCCGCTTCACACCGGACGTACGAAAGAGCCATGAACGAAGTCGAACTCGCCGTCGGCGGAATGACCTGCGCCTCCTGCTCCGCCCGCATCGAGAAGAAGCTGAACCGCGTGGAGGGCGTGACCGCGTCGGTCAACCTCGCCACGGAGAAGGCGAAGGTCTCGTACGCGGAAGGGACCGAGGTCGCGCAGCTGATCGCGACGGTCGAGAAGCTGGGCTACACGGCGGAGGAGATCGTCCCGGCCCCCGCCGAGCCGGAGGCGCCGGCGACCACCGCCGACATCACCGAGCCCGACACCCTGCGCCAGCGCCTGATCGGCTCCGCGGCGCTCTCGCTGCCCGTCGTCCTGCTCGCGATGGTCCCCTCCCTCCAGTTCGACAACTGGCAGTGGCTCTCGCTGACCCTGGCCGCGCCCGTCGTCGTGTGGGGCGGGTTCCCCTTCCACAGGGCGGCGTTCACGAACCTGCGGCACGGCGCGGCGACCATGGACACGCTGGTGTCGGTGGGCACGCTCGCCGCGTTCGGCTGGTCGCTGTGGGCGCTCTTCCTCGGGGACGCGGGGATGCCGGGGATGCGGCACGGCTTCGAGTTCACGGTGTCGCGTGCGCAGGCGTCCTCGACGCTCTATCTCGAAGTCGCCGCGGGCGTCATCACGTTCATCCTGCTCGGCCGCTGGCTGGAGGCCCGCTCCAAGCGGAAGGCGGGCGCGGCCCTGCGCACCCTGCTCGAACTGGGCGCCAAGGACGCGGCCGTGCTGCGCGACGGCGCGGAGGTCCGCATACCGGTCGCGCGTCTCGCCGTCGGCGACCGTTTCGTCGTACGCCCGGGGGAGACCGTCGCGACCGACGGAACCGTCGTCGACGGCGCGTCCGCGGTCGATGTCTCCATGCTCACCGGCGAGTCCGTCCCGGTGGACGTGGCCGCGGGCGACACGGTGACCGGGGCGACCGCGAACGTCTCGGGGCGGCTCGTCGTCGAGGCGACGCGTGTCGGCTCCGACACCCAACTGGCCAGGATGGCCAAGCTCGTCGAGGACGCGCAGACCGGCAAGGCCCAGGTGCAGCGCCTCGCCGACCGGATCGCCGGGGTCTTCGTGCCGGTGGTCCTGATGATCGCCACCGCCACGCTCGGCGGCTGGCTCGGCGCCACCGGCGATGTGACCGCCGCGTTCACGGCGGCCGTCGCCGTCCTGATCATCGCCTGTCCGTGCGCGCTCGGCCTGGCGACGCCGACCGCGCTGATGGTCGGCACGGGGCGCGGCGCGCAGCTCGGCATCCTCATCAAGGGCCCCGAAGTCCTGGAATCCACGCGCCGGGTGGACACCGTCGTCCTGGACAAGACCGGCACGGTGACGACGGGGCGCATGACGCTGCGGGACGTGCACGCCGCCGAGGGGACCGAGGAGAAGCAATTGCTGCGGCTCGCGGGAGCCCTGGAGCACGCCTCCGAGCATCCCGTGGCGCGGGCGATCACGGCGGGCGCCGCCGCGGAGTTGGGGATCGAGGCGGGCGCGCTGCCCGCCGTGGAGGGGTTCGCGAACGTCGCGGGGACCGGCGTGCGCGGCACAGTGGAAGGGCACGCGATCCTCGCGGGGCGCGAGCGGCTGCTCACGGACGCGGGGGTCGAGGGGCTCGCCTCGGTGGCCGCGCTCAAGGCGGAGGCCGAGGCGGCAGGACGTACGGCCGTCCTGGTCGCCTGGGACGGCCAGGCACGCGGTGTCCTCACCGTCGCCGACACCGTCAAGGACACCAGCGCCGAAGCGGTCCGCGAGCTGCGCGCCCTGGGGCTCGCGCCGGTGCTGCTCACCGGGGACAACCGGGCCGTCGCCCAGGCGGTGGCGAAGGCCGTCGGCATCGACACCGACGCCGTGTACGCAGAGGTCCTGCCCGAGGACAAGGTCGATGTCGTACGACGGCTGCAGCGCGAGGGCAAGGTCGTCGCGATGGTCGGGGACGGGGTCAACGACGCGGCGGCGCTCGCCACCGCCGATCTGGGCCTCGCGATGGGCACGGGGACGGACGCGGCGATAGAGGCGAGCGATCTGACGCTGGTGCGTGGGGACTTGCGCGGGGCCGCCGACGCGATCAGGCTCTCCCGTAGGACACTCGCCACGATCAAGGGCAACCTCTTCTGGGCCTTCGGCTACAACGTGGCCGCGCTGCCGCTGGCCGCGGCCGGGCTCCTGAACCCGATGATCGCGGGCGCCGCGATGGCGTTCTCGTCGGTTTTCGTCGTGACGAACAGTCTCCGTCTCAGGACTTTCACATAGACTCTTCACATAGTGGTTGCAGCATTCTCACGCCTGAGTCCCGATCGACATATCGGACCTCTTGCGCATGTACAGGACATATGCAGGAGACGCAGATCACAGCGATCCGAACGTAACCATTCGGGGGGCTCGCGAGTCTAAGAGGGCGATGCCAGGGACGTCTTGGGGGACGTCTCTAGACATCGGGGACATCTTGGGGGATGTTCCTAGGAATGCGTTGGCCGGGGCACGTGCACCGGGGAGCTTTGAGCGGCCCTCCCGACACGTACGCGTCCCGGCAGATCGCAGCACGAGCGGTACAGGCAGTACGAGCAGGACAACTGGCGCGCTGCCACCACAGACGCCCGGCCGGATCCCGTGGGGGGAATCCGCACCGGGAAACAGGAAAGCGCCCCGACCGTCGACCCGTGGGGGGATCGGCGGCGGGGCGCTTTTCGCTGGGGGTGATGCGAAGGTCAGCGACCCTCGACCGGGACGAAGTCCCGGAGAACCTCACCGGTGTAGATCTGGCGCGGGCGCCCGATACGGGATCCCGGCTCCTTGATCATCTCGTGCCACTGCGCGATCCAGCCGGGAAGGCGGCCGAGCGCGAACAGCACGGTGAACATCTCGGTCGGGAAGCCCATCGCGCGGTAGATGAGGCCCGTGTAGAAGTCCACGTTCGGGTAGAGCTTGCGCTCGACGAAGTAGTCGTCGGCCAGCGCGTGCTCTTCGAGCTTGAGGGCGATGTCCAGCAGCTCGTCGTCCTTGCCGAGAGCCGAGAGGACGTCGTGCGCCGCGGCCTTGATGATCTTCGCCCGGGGGTCGAAGTTCTTGTAGACGCGGTGCCCGAAGCCCATGAGCTTCACGCCGTCTTCCTTGTTCTTCACCTTGCGGATGAAGGTGTCGACGTCGCCGCCGTCCTGCTTGATGCCCTCGAGCATCTCCAGGACCGACTGGTTGGCGCCGCCGTGCAGCGGGCCCCACAGGGCCGAGATGCCGGCGGAGATCGAGGCGAACATGTTCGCCTGCGACGAGCCCACCAGACGCACGGTGGAGGTCGAACAGTTCTGCTCGTGGTCCGCGTGCAGGATCAGGAGCTTGTCCAGCGCGGAGACGACGACCGGGTCGAGGTCGTACTCGGCGGCCGGCACCGAGAAGGTCATGCGCAGGAAGTTCTCGACGTAGCCGAGGTCGTTGCGCGGGTAGACGACCGGGTGGCCCACGGACTTCTTGTAGGCGTACGCCGCGATCGTCGGAAGCTTGGCGAGCAGGCGGATCGTCGAGAGGTCGCGCTGCTCCTCGTCGAACGGGTTGTGGCTGTCCTGGTAGAACGTCGACAGCGCGCTGACCACGGACGACAGCATCGCCATCGGGTGGGCGTCGCGCGGGAAGCCGTCGTAGAACCGCTTGACGTCCTCGTGCAGCAGGGTGTGCTGCGTGATGTCGTTCTTGAAGCCGGCGAGCTCGTCCACCTTCGGCAGTTCGCCGTTGATCAGCAGGTACGCCACCTCGGTGAAGGTGGAGCGCTCTGCCAGCTGCTCGATCGGATAGCCGCGGTACCGGAGGATCCCCTGCTCGCCGTCGAGGTAGGTGATGGCGGATTTATAGGCGGCGGTGTTGCCATAGCCGCTGTCCAGGGTCACCAGACCGGTCTGGGCGCGGAGCTTCCCGATGTCGAAGCCCTTGTCGCCGACAGTTGAGTCGATCACCGGGTAGGTGTACTCGTCGCCATCGCCGTACCGCAGTACTACAGAGTTGTCGCTCACGTCATCCCTCACCGACGTTGTGCCTCTTCTTCGAGGTGCCCTGACTGTCTCTACCATCCCCCATTTGGCCCTGGAGAGTGCACTCGGGGTCGACCAATGGGCCTATTGGCGGCACTCAGTGCCGCCAACCTACTCATCCTGCCCCCTGTGCCCCGGTTGCGGAAGTGCTCTGTGACCTTTCCTACTCGTTTGATCGATCAAAATTTCCGGAGGATCCTCCGGCGAGCCGGAAATCCAGGGCCGTACAGCGTCTGCCCGCGGAGACCGTGCGCACCGCTTGTCCCAGAGCCTTGCGCGAACCGACCAGGACGACCAGCTTCTTGGCGCGCGTGACCGCCGTATAGAGCAGGTTCCGTTGCAGCATCATCCATGCCCCCGTGGTCACCGGGATCACCACCGCCGGATACTCGCTGCCCTGGGAGCGGTGGATGGTGACGGCGTACGCATGGGCCAGTTCGTCCAGTTCGTCGAAGTCGTACGGAATCTCCTCGTCCTCGTCCGTCAGGACCGTGAGCCGCTGCTCGTCGGCGTCGAGCGAGGTGACTACTCCGACGGTGCCATTGAAGACGCCGTTCTGCCCCTTCTCGTAGTTGTTGCGGATCTGGGTGACCTTGTCGCCCACGCGGAACACCCGGCCGCCGAAGCGCTTCTCCGGCACGTCCGGTCTGCTGGGGGTGATGGCCTGCTGGAGCAGGCCGTTCAGGTTCCCCGCGCCCGCGGGGCCGCGGTGCATGGGCGCGAGCACCTGGACGTCGCGGCGGGGGTCGAGGCCGAACTTCGCCGGAATGCGGTTCGCCGCCACGTCGACGGTGACCCGTCCCGCGTCCTCGGTCTCGTCTTCGACGAAGAGGAAGAAGTCGTTCAGGCCCTGGGTGATGGGCGGCACCCCGGAGTTGATGCGGTGGGCGTTCGTGACGACGCCCGACTGCTTGGCCTGGCGGAAGATGTGGGTGAGCCGGACGGCGGGGATGGGGCTCTGCTCGCTGAGCATGTCCCGCAGGACCTCACCGGCGCCGACGCTCGGCAGCTGGTCCACGTCGCCGACGAACAGGAGGTGGGCGCCGGGGGCGACGGCCTTCACCAGCTTGTTGGCCAGGAGCAGGTCCAGCATGGACGCCTCGTCGACCACCACGAGGTCGGCATCGAGCGGACGGTCCCTGTCGTACGTCGCGTCTCCGCCCGGCTTGAGCTCCAGGAGGCGGTGCACGGTGGAGGCTTCGGCGCCGGTCAGCTCGGCGAGACGCTTGGCGGCGCGGCCCGTGGGGGCGGCCAGGACGACCTTCGCCTTCTTGGCGCGGGCCAGCTCCACGATGGACCGCACCGTGAAGGACTTGCCGCAGCCGGGGCCTCCGGTGAGGACGGCGGCCTTCTGCGTCAGGGCGAGCTTGACGGCCGCCTCCTGCTCGGGGGCGAGATCGGCGCCCGTGCGGGTGGCGAGCCAGGAGAGGGCCTTGTCCCAGGCAACGTCCCGGAAGGCGGACAGGCGGTCTTCCCGGGTCCTGAGGAGGCGCAGGAGCTGGGCGGAGAGGGAGAGTTCGGCGCGGTGGAAGGGGACGAGGTAGACGGCGGTGACGTCTTCTTCCCCGGCGGGGCCCGGGACGACCTCGCGTACGACGCCTTCCTCCTCCTTGGCCAGCTCCGCGAGGCAGTCGATGACCAGGCCCGTGTCCACCTGGAGCAGCTTCACCGCGTCCGCGATGAGGCGGTCCTCCGGGAGATAGCAGTTGCCCTGGTCGGTGGATTGCGAGAGTGCGTACTGCAGGCCTGCCTTGACGCGCTCCGGACTGTCGTGCGGGATGCCCACGGACTGGGCGATGCGGTCCGCGGTGAGGAAGCCGATGCCCCAGACGTCGGCGGCCAGGCGGTAGGGCTCGTTCTTCACGATGGAGATGGAGGCGTCCGCGTACTTCTTGTAGATGCGGACGGCGATGGAGGTGGAGACGCCGACGCCCTGCAGGAAGACCATGACTTCCTTGATGGCCTTCTGTTCCTCCCAGGCCGCGGCGATCATCTTGGTGCGTTTGGGGCCGAGGCCGGGGACTTCGACGAGGCGCCCTGGCTCCTTCTCGATGATGTCGAGGGTGTCCACGCCGAAGTGGGTGGTGATGCGGTCGGCCATGACGGGGCCGATGCCCTTGATGAGGCCGGAGCCGAGATAGCGGCGGATGCCTTGGATGGTGGCGGGGAGGAGGGTGGTGTAGTTCTCCACCGTGAACTGCTTGCCGTACTGGGCGTGGGAGCCCCAGCGGCCCTCCATGCGGAGGGACTCTCCCACCTGCGCGCCGAGCAGTGCGCCGACGACGGTGAGGAGGTCGCCGCCGCCGCGGCCCGTGTCCACGCGGGCGACCGTGTACCCGTTCTCCTCGTTGGCGTACGTGATCCGCTCCAGGACGCCTTCGACCACTGCGGACGCGGATGTTGCCGCGGCTGGACTCGACATGATCCGAGGCTACCGCTCGGCGCTGACAGCGTGGGGGCCTGTGGATAACTCTGGGAGGGGAGACGTGGACACCCGTGGATACCCATGGATACCCCTGGGAGGGGAGACCCGTAGGGGCCCGTGCCTGTCGGCCGGGCCCCTACGGGTCTCCCCTCCCCTGTCGGTACTCCGCGATCCCCCCAGATCCCCCCCACGGAAGTCCCGACGCAAAGTACGACCCGCGTGGGGCGGGAAGGGTTGCACGGGCAAGGCATCTTTCTTTCGGGGTGCCGACGAAGTCGGGCAGAAGTAGCGTTTCGCCCATGAGTGAAGAATCTTCTGAGAACTCACTGAAGAAGGACGTCCTCGACGAACTCGGCGACGACAAGCTTCAGGAGATCGCGGGGCTGCTCGGTACGGATGCCGCGGGGGCGCAGGACGTGGTGGGCACCACGGTGACCGAACTGTCGGGAAACCTGCGGGAGAAGGCGGAGGACCCCGCGGAGGCGGAAGAAGTGGAACAGGCCCTCGCCGAGGCGTCGCCTCCGCAGGGGATCGCCGGGTTCGGTGGCTTCGGGGGGGGCTGGCGGCGGGCGGAATGCTGTCAGGGGTGCTGGCGAAGATGAGCAGGCCGGTGGCGAACGCGGTGGCGAAGAAGACGGGGCTGCCGGCGGCGTCCGTGACCCGCGTGATCGAGCTGCTGATTCCGGTGCTGCTGACGGTACTGACGAAGCGGGCGGGGGCGGGTGCCGCGGGCCGCGGGGGCGGCGGGGGCGGCGGCGGGGGCGGGGGCGGGCTAGGGGGTCTGCTGGGTCAAGTCCTGGGCGGTAAGCGGAAGTAGCCGACGGTACTGGTCCGTCCTGGGGGCGGGGCCGCGCCGGTATGTCC
>NZ_JBWLKL010000016.1:0-152944 GCF_059026065.1 Streptomyces sp. A18
AACCCCATCGCCGCGATGGCGGGCAGCCGCTCGGCGGCGGTGCGCAAGGTGCCTGACTTGGGCGGCGCGCCCTCGCGGACGATCGCACCCTCCGAGCGCGGGAAGAACTCGTACCAGGCCCCGAACAGCGCCCGCTCCCGCTCCACCAGCAGCGGCAACGAAGCGCTCTCCGTGAGGCGTTCGCGCAGCGGGTGGGCCGACAGGAGCGCGCGCACCTCCGGCGCCGTGGCCGCCGCCAGACGGTCCAGCGGGGTGCGGGCGTCGTCGCACAGCAAGCCGAGCGCCGCGCGCAGGGTGGAGCGCGCCGCGTCGTCGGGCGCTTGGGTGACGGCACGGTCGAAGAGCCGGATCCCCTCTTCGAGGGTGACGCCTGTGTCCACGTCGGCATGCACCTTGATCACCGCGTCACGCTGCCAGGCGGCCATGGGGTCGGTCCATGCCTCGACGGTGAACGTCCAGCGGCCGATCGAGTCAGGCGTGACCTCGGCGGCCCAGCGGTCCGTGCCCGGCGTCGGCTCCCGCATGGCCCGGCGCCGCGTGGTGTGGCCGTCGGGTGCGCGCAGGACCGCATCGGCGCCGACCACGCCGGAGCCCTCGACGAACACGAGGGCAGTGACCTGGACGGGTTCGCCCACGACCGCCTTCGCGGGGCGTTCGCCCCGGTGGACGCAGGGCCGTACATCCTCGATGGGGATGCGGACATGACTGGGGTCCACCGACATGCTGTCCACCTCC
Organism: Streptomyces sp. A18; assembly: GCF_059026065.1. Classification (NCBI taxonomy): domain Bacteria; kingdom Bacillati; phylum Actinomycetota; class Actinomycetes; order Kitasatosporales; family Streptomycetaceae; genus Streptomyces; species Streptomyces sp. A18. Next base: position 736 of record NZ_JBWLKL010000016.1, read on the forward strand.
GGGGTCGTCCGGTGCGCGTTGGGCCTCGCGGCTTCGTTCCGTGCGTTCTCGTTCCTTGCGGCTTCGTTCATCGCGTCAGTCGTCCCCGGGCGGGGCGCGGCGGGTGTTCCGCGGCCTCGGCCGCCTCCCGTCCGCAGCGCGCGCTCGTCGCGGCGCAGAGCGCGGCCACGGCGTCCTCGAAACGGGCCCGGACCGCCGGATCGTCGGGGGAGGCGAGGAAACGGCGCTGCCAGGCGCGGTACCTCACCAGTTGCCGATCCACGTCTTCTGTGGCGCGCTCCGGTCGCATCGCACCATCGCCTCCTGGGCTCCGTGGCGGTGAGACCGGGTGGGCTCGGGGGGCCGGTCACGGAGGGGGAGTGATCCGTCACAGCAGGTTCTCTCCCTCACTCATGGTGCGAGGTGAAGCGGGTCCCGTCCTGTTGAGCGCGTAGTGACCGACCGATCACTCTCGTGTTGCACGAATGGAGTAGAGGGGTGAGGCTGGTTGCTGACTCTCAAGCGATCTCCGCTCACGTTCCGTGCGCATGGCTCGTCCGAAGCGACGGAGCGCGAGCTCCGCGGTGAGGAGCAAGAACGATGAACCACCACGCAGTGCCCCGCTACTACCACATCGACGTGGACCTGATGCCTGAGCGCGTCGCTCACGTGCGGCGCATCCTGGCCGCCCACCTGCGGTACTGGGGGCTGGAACAGCTCGTACCCGACGTGTCCCGTGGGCTCGGTCTCCTGCTGGAACCGGCCGCACGGAACACCTCAGCGGTACGGACCGCGATCGAGACATGGTGGACCGGCCAGCACCTGATCACCGCCGTCTCACACGACGATCCGGCCGCTGCGGGGGAACACCGTGTCGACCCGCACCACCTGAGCCAGATCGCGGCGCTCAGCGACGGGTGGGGCAGCTGCACCGCCGAGGATCAGCACATCGTGTGGTTCTCGCTGCGCAGCCGTACGGAGCTTCGCGAACCCCTGGTCCCCAAGGGCCCCGCGCCCATCACGATCGAGGCGCGGCCCTTGCCCCGCGCCCTTCCGGAGCCCGTCGGCGTGGGCGTGCCGGAGCGGACCGAGCTCATCGAGGTCGCCGAATCCGAACCTGCCTGACCGGGTCATGTGCGGCGGGTGCGCTCCCGAAAGGGCGCGCACCCGCCGCATGCCCGATGGTCGGACCAGGGGACGACCAGGGGACGACGACGGGAGACCTTGTGCGCGTGTGGACCGGCCGCCCTTTCCCGCTGGGTGCCACCTATGAGGGTGACGGGACGAACTTCGCCCTGTTCAGTGAGGTGGCGGAACAGGTCGACCTCATCCTCCTCGACGAGGGCGGCGCCGAGCGGACCGTGACGCTCACCGAGGCCGACGGCTCGGTCTGGCACGCGTATCTGCCGGACGTCGGCCCCGGGCAACGCTACGGATACCGCGTGCACGGCCCGTGGATGCCCGCCGCCGGCCATCGCTGCGACCCGGAGAAGTTCCTCCTCGACCCTTACGCCAGAGCGGTGCACGACCTCCGCGACGACCTCTGCGACGACCGGCCGCCGAAGGACGCGCCCGCCCACGGGGCGACGTCCCGCGACGGCGTCGGGCAAGCCGCGCTGTGCGGTGTCGTCGTCGATCCGGCGTTCGACTGGACCGGAGACAGACCGCCCTCGCACGCCTACGCCGACTCGGTCATCTACGAGACGCACGTACGCGGACTGAGCCGCACGCACCCAGACGTGCCCGAAGAGCTCCGCGGCACCTACGCGGGCCTGGCCACACCGGCCGTCCTCGATCACCTGACCTCCCTGGGGGTCACCGCGGTCGAGCTGATGCCGGTGCACCAGTACGTGCAGGACGGGTTCCTGCTCGACAAGGGCCTGTCCAATTACTGGGGCTACAACACGATCGGATTCTTCGCGCCGCATCACACCTACGCGGCCCATGGAACGCTGGGGCAGCAGGTCACCGAGTTCAAGTCCATGGTGAAGGCCCTGCACGCGGCGGGCCTCGAGGTGATCCTCGACGTGGTCTACAACCACACGGCGGAGGGCAACGAGAACGGCCCCACCCTCTCCTTCCGCGGCATCGACAACGCGTCGTACTACCGGCTGTCCGACGACGACTTCAGCCGCTACTACGACACCACGGGGACGGGCAACAGCCTGCTGATGCGTCACCCCAACGTCCTTCAGCTGCTGATGGATTCACTGCGTTACTGGGTCACCGAATGTCACGTCGACGGATTCCGCTTCGACCTGGCCGCCACCCTCGCCCGGCAGTTCCACGAGGTGGACCGGCTCTCGGCCTTCTTCGACCTCATCCAGCAGGATCCCGTGATCAGCCGCGTCAAACTGATCGCCGAGCCGTGGGACCTCGGCGACGGCGGCTACCAGGTGGGCAACTTCCCACCCCTGTGGTCCGAGTGGAACGGGAAGTACCGAGACTGCGTCAGGGACTTCTGGCGCGGGCGCGACCAAACCCTCGCGGAGTTCGCCTCACGGCTCACGGGCTCCGCCGATCTCTACCAGCGCGACCGGCGCCGTCCGCGCGCCAGCGTCAACTTCATCACCGCCCACGACGGTTTCACGCTGCGCGACCTGGTCTCGTACGACACCAAGCACAACGAGGCCAACGGCGAGGGGAACCGGGACGGTGAGAGCAGCAACCGGTCCTGGAACTGCGGGGCCGAAGGCCCCACGCGCCATCCGGAGGTCCGCGCCCTGCGCGCCCGGCAGCAGCGCAACTTCCTCGCGACGCTGATGCTGTCCCAGGGCATTCCGATGCTCGGTCACGGCGACGAACTGGGCCGCACCCAGCTCGGCAACAACAACGCGTACTGCCAGGACAACGAGACGGCGTGGATCGACTGGGACCTCGACGAGGAACGCGCGGAACTGCTGGACTTCACCCGCCGTGTGGTGGCGCTGCGCACCGCACATCCGATCCTGCGCCGCCGCCGCTTCTTCCGTGGCGACACCGTCACGCGCCGGGGCGAGCCGCTGCCGGACCTGGTCTGGCTGCGTCCGGACGCCGCGGAGATGACGACGGCGGACTGGGGACGGCCCGACGCGCACGCGGTCGCCGTCTTCCTCAACGGCGATGCCATCGCGGAACCGGACCGCGTCGGCAAGCCCGTCGTGGACGACTCATTTCTCGTCCTGTTCAACTGCTACTGGGAGCCGATGGAGTTCCGGCTTCCCGACGCCGCGTACGGATCGTCCTGGACGACGCTGCTCGACACGACCGAGTCCAGCGGCCTGCCGGACGAGACGGAGCACAAGGCCGAGACGACCCTGAGTGTGGGCCCGCGGTCCCTGGTGATTCTCTCCCGTCCCCCGGGCAGGTGACGGGGGCGGGTCACCGGTGGTCCAAGTCCACTTCGAGGTCGTCCGTCTGCGTCCAGAAGCCCTCGTCCGCGTCCTGCAGTCGGGACGCGGCGTGCTTCATGTGACGGCGTACGGCGCTGCGGGCCGCGCCCGCGTCGCCGGACTCGATGGCCGCCAGGATCGCGTGATGCTCCACCCGGACCGCCTCGATGAAGTCGTCGCGGCGCGCCTCGTTGGCCCGCGTGACGCGGATGCCGCCGCGCATGACCTCACCCAGATACCGCACGGTCGAGACCATCACTGGGTTCCCGGTCGACTCGGCGATCGACTGATGGAACGCCAGGTCCTCGTCCACGCCGTCACCGCCGCCCGCGACCGCCTCGTCGATCGCGGCCAGCGACTGGCGCATCCGGGTGACGTCGTCCGGCGTGGCCCGGGTGGCCGCCAGCGAGGCCGCCTCGCCCTCCATGGCGCGGCGGACCTCGACGATCTGCATGACCTTGGACTTGGTGCCGGAGGCCTCGGCCTCCAGGTCGAGCGGCCGGGTGCGCCGGGGCATGACGAACACGCCCCGGCCCTGGCGCGGTTCGACCAGGCCCGCGTTGCGCAGCCGGGAGACGGCCTCGCGGATGACGGTGCGGCTGACGCCCAGTTGCTTGACCAACTCGACCTCGGTCGGCAGCTTGTCGCCCTCCGCGAGACGTCCGGACTCGATCTCCTCCGAGAGGATCGCGGCGACCCGGTCCGCGAGCCGTATGGGGCCACTCACCTTGGAGAACATGCTCGTCAGTCTATCCGTCAGGGCCTGACCGACCCGGCCGCGGGCAGCGCACCGCCCGCGACGGCCTCGGGATGGTCCTCGACGTACGCGCGGACGACCGACTCGAAGCTCTCGTCCGGCCGCAGGCCCAGCGCCGTGGCGCGCGCGTTGTCGAAGACAGCCGGCCACGAACCGACGATGGCCTCGACGGCGGGGTCGGGCGCGAGGGTCACGAGGTCGGCCACGGCGTCTGTGGCCACCCGGCGCAGCGTGTCGAGCATCTCCGCGACCGTGACCGTCAGCGCGGGCAGGTTGACCGGAATCCCGCCCACGAGACTGCCGGGGCCGCTGCCGCGTTCGGCCTCGGTGATGCGCAGGATCCCCTCGACCGTGCGCCGCGGCGAGGCCAGGGCGACCCGCAGGTCGGGGCTGACCGGGCAGGTGGCCGGCAGTCCCGCGAGGGGCTCGCGGATGATGCCGGACAGGAAGCTGGAGGCCGCCGCGTTGGGCTTGCCCGGCCGCACCGACACGGTCATCAGGCGCGCCACGCGTCCGTCGACGAAGCCGCGGCGGGTGTACTCGGCGACCAGTTGCTCGCAGATGCGCTTCTGCGTCCCGTAGCTGGACTGCGGCGTGGGCACCGTCGACTCGCTGACGACCTCGGGCAGTGGCAGCGCGGCGTCGGAGCCGTAGACCGCGACGCTGCTGGAGAACACCACACGGGGCAGGGGGCCGCCGGCGGCCGTCTGCGCGCGGGCGGCGTCGAGCAGTGCGCGGGTGGTGTCCAGGTTGGCGCTCATGCCGAGGTCGAAGTCGGCCTCGCACTCGGAGGAGACCGCCGACGCCAGGTGGATCAGGACATCCACCGGCTGCGCGAAGATCTCGTCGAGGTGCTCGCTGAGGTCGCCCTGGACGACGTCCACCAGCGGGTCGGCCGTCAGCGGCGCCCCGGCCGGCACGAACCGGTCGGCGAGCACAAGACGGTCGATGGGTGCACCGCACAGGGTCCGCCGCCGCAGCAGGGCGTCGGCGACCTGCCGTCCCAGGAAGCCGAAGCCACCGGTGATGACGATCCTCATGCGCGTTCTCCTCGGTAGTTCTTGAGCCAGCCGAGTCCCTCGCTCGTACCGGCCCGTGGGTTGTACTCGCAGCCGATCCACCCGTCGAAGCCCAGCTCGTCGATGACGTCGAACAGGTGGCGTACGTCGAGTTCGCCCCGGTCGGGCTCGTGGCGGTCGGGCACGCCCGCGATCTGCAGATGGCCGACGCGGCCGGTGGGCAGGTCGCGTCGCAGGGTCGTGGTGAGGTCGCCCTCCACGATCTGGCAGTGGTACAGGTCGAGTTGCACCTTCAGGTTCGATGCGCCCACCTCGCCTACGATCGCGTGGGCCTCGGCCTGCCGGTGCAGGAAGTAGCCCGGCATGTCACGGCCGTTGATCGGTTCGATCAGGATGTCGACGTCCACGGCGGCGGCCCGCCCGGCGGCCCAGGCCAGGTTGGCCAGGTAGGTGGCGCGGTGCGCGGCCTGCTGGGTGGGCGTCGCCTGCGGCGGCAGGAGACCGGCCATCACGTGCACCTGGCCGCAGCCGAGCGCCGCGGCGTACTCCAGCGCCTGCTCGATCCCGGCGCGGACCTCGGCCTCGCGGCCGGGCAGCGAGGCGATGCCGCGCTCACCGGACTCCCAGGCGCCGGGAGGAGCGTTGAACAGCACCTGGCGCAGGCCGTGTTCGTCGAGCCGGCGGCACAGTTCGGCGGCTTCGTAGGCGTAGGGGAAGAGGTACTCGACGGCTTCGAAGCCGTCCGCCGCTGCCGCGGCGAAGCGGTCGGGGAAGTCGTGCTCGGTGTACATCATGGACAGGTTCGCGGCGAACCTCGGCATGCTTGCTCCTGTGGTGGGGCCAGGGCCAGGGCGGCCAGGTCCAGTCCCGGTCATCGGTTGACGACGTTCTTCTTGGTGGTGAGTACGGCTCCGGCGCCGATGACGAGGCTGAAGGCCAGGACGTACATCGGTATGGAGGTCGAGCCGGTGGCGTCCTTGAGCCCGCCGATCATGTACGGGCTGACGAAGCCGGCCAGGTTGCCCACCGAGTTGATCAGGGCGAGCCCCGCCGCCGCGGCGGTGCCGCCGAGGAACGCGGTGGGCAGCGACCAGAACAGCGGGGCACAGGTGAGCACGCCGGCCGCGGCGAAGGACAGGGCGATCAGGGAAAGCACGGTGGACCCGCTCACGCCGGCGGCCATGGAGAAGCCGACGGCGCCCATGAGGCTGGGGACGACCAGGTGCCAGCGACGCTCGCGGCGCTTGTCGGCGGAGCGTCCGAACAGGTTCATCGCGATCAGTGCGGCCACGAACGGGATGGCGCTGAGCACGCCGATGGTGAGGGTGTCGTCGATGCCGGTCGACTTGACGAAGGTGGGCATCCAGAAGGTCAGGGCGTACTGGCCCATCACGAAGCAGAAGTAGATGAGGCACATCAGCCACACCTTGGGGTCGCGGAAGCCGTCCCACACGCGGCCGTGCTTCTGGTGCGCGGTGTCCCTGGCGATCGCCGCCTCGACGACGTCCTTCTCCTCCTCGGAGAGCCACTTGGCGCTGCGCACGTTGTTGTCGAGGTAGAACACCGTCGCGACACCGATGAGGAGCGCCGGAATCGCCTCGAGCAGGAACATCCACTGCCAGCCCTGCCATCCGCTGACTCCGTCGAACGTGTCCATGATCCAGCCGGAGAGCGGGTTGCCGAAGATGCCGGCCACGGGGATCGCCGACATGAACATCGCGATCACGCGGGCCCTGCGGTGGGAGGGGAACCAGTAGGTGCAGTAGAGGATCACACCCGGGTAGAAGCCTGCCTCCGCGGCGCCGAGCAGGAAGCGGAGCACGTAGAACATCGTCTCGTTCGTGACGAGCGCGAACGCGGCCGAGACCAGACCCCAGGTGATCATGATCCGGGCGATCCAGGTGCGCGCTCCGATGCGCTGCAGCATCAGGTTCGATGGGACCTCGAAGAGGAAGTAGCCGATGAAGAACAGACCGGCACCGAGGCCGTACGCCGCCTCGCTCAGACCCAGGTCGTCCGACATCTGCAGCTTCGCGAAGCCGACGTTGACGCGGTCCAGGTAGGAGAAGACGTAACAGAGGATCAAGAAGGGGACGATACGCAGAACGACCTTGCGGAACACGGCGTTCTCACGGGCGAGGTCGGGGGTCTCGACCGTGGTGGTGGGCGTGGACATGCGGAATCCTTACTGCGGCTCAGGGGATTCTCCGACGGGCGGTGCGCGATCACCAAGAGGCGCCGAACACGGCCTTGAGTTCGTCGAGAGCGGGGGACGGGAGCGGCTCGGGGCGACGGTCGGTCAGGAGCCAGAGGCGCGCCGTCTCCTCGAGTTCTTCGAGGACGGCGAGAGCGGATGCGGCGTCCGGGCCCCAGACCACCGGGCCCAGACGGTCGAGCAGTACGGCCCTGATCGGCGTGCGTCCCGCGGCACGATCAGCGATATGGCCGGTCACCAGGTCGGCCACGCGGGGATCGCCCGGCCGGTGATAGGGGATGAGCGGGACGTGCCCGACCTTCATGACGTAGTACGGCGTGAGGGGTGGGAGCACGTCGTCCTGACTCCACACGCCGGCCAGGGTGAGCGCGACGAGATGCGTGGAGTGGGTGTGGATGACGAACCGTGCCGTGGGGTCGGCGGCACAGATACGCCGGTGCAGGGTGAGGGTCTTGCTGGCGCGGTCGCCCGCGATCTGCTCGCCCCCGGCGTCGACCAGGGCCAAGCGGTCGGCGTCCAGGAAGCCGAGCGCGGCATCGGTGGGCGTGATCAGGTGGGACGCGCCGACGCGCGCGCTGATGTTGCCGGCACTGGCGTGGACGTAGCCGCGGGCGAACAGGCTGGTGCCCACCCGGACGATCTCGGCGCGCGCCGCGTCCACGTCGTCCATGGCAGGAGCGGGGATCTGGGTCATGCGCTCTCCCCGTCGAGGTGGGCGAAGGCCGTGGTGAAGAAGTCGGGGCTGCCGAAGTTGCCGGACTTCAGCGTGATGTGGAGGGTGTCCCCGCCGGGCAGGGTCGCCGCGCACCACGGCACACCGGGGTCGATCTGCGGTCCGATGCGCAGGCCCGCAAGGCCAAGGGCCTGGACGACCGCGCCCGAGGTCTCGCCGCCGGCCACGACGAGCTGCCGGACACCCAGCTCGACGAGCCCCTGGGCGACGCGGGCCAGGGTCTGCTCGACGAGCTCACCGGCCTCGGCGACACCGAGGCGGCCCTGGACGCTCTTGACCGCGTCGGGTGCCTCGGTGGAGTAGACGAGCACCGGTCCTTCGGCCAGATGCGCGGCGGCGTAGGCCAAGGCCTGTCCGGCCACGTCCTCGCCGGCCGCGATCCGCAGCGGGTCCACGTTGAACGCGGGCCGGCCGGCGCCCAGGAACTCCTGGACCTGCCCGTTCGTGGCCGTGGACACCGACCCGGAGACGACCGCCTGACGGCCGCCGCACGGGGGCAGTCGGGTGGCGGCAGGCGACGGCCGGAACCCCCAGTTCGCGGGCAGGCCGATCGCCAGACCGGAGCCGGCGGTCACCAGCGGCAGGTCCTTGACCGCCGCACCGAGCCGTACGAGATCGTCGTTGGAGACGGCGTCCACGATCGCGGCGCCGACGCCGTCCTTGCGCAGCGCGTCGACGCGCTCCTTGATGGCCCCGGCACCGGCGGCGACCACGGTGTGGTCGATGAGACCGACCGGGCGGGCGGTCTGCGCGCCGAGCACGGACACCAGGTTGGAGTCGGTCATCGGCGTCAGCGGGTGATGGCGCATGCCGCTCTCGCCGAGCAGTACGTCGCCGACGAAGAGATGCCCCTTGAAGACGGTGCGCCCGTTGTCGGGGAACGCCGGGGTCGCGACCGTGAAATCAGTGCCGAGGGCGTCCATCAGGGCCTCGGTGACGGGGCCGATGTTGCCGGCCCGCGTCGAGTCGAAGGTCGAGCAGTACTTGAAGTAGATCTGTTCCGCGCCCGCTGAGCGCAGCCACTCCAGCGCGCGCAGCGAGGCCTCAACGGCATCGGGGGCCGGGACGGTCCGCGACTTCAGCGCGATGACGACGGCATCCGCGTCGACCGGCTGCTCGGCACCTGCCTCCGGTACGTCGATCAGCTGGATCACGCGCATGCCCGCGCGCACCAGGTTGTTGGCCAGGTCCGTGGCGCCGGTGAAGTCGTCGGCGATGCAACCGAGTCGGATTCCCATGGGTCAGGCCTCTTCCTGCTCGGGCAGCTCGATCCCCGGGAAGATCTTGATCACCGCGCTGTCGTCCTCGCCGCCGAGACCGGAGGCGGACGCCTGAAGGAACATCTGATGGGCGGTGGCCGCCAGGGGAAGGGGGAACTTCTCCGGCCGGGCCGCGTCGAGCACGAGACCGAGGTCCTTGACGAAGATGTCGACCGCGGAGAGCGGCGTGTAGTCCCCGGCGAGCACGTGCGCCATGCGGTTCTCGAACATCCACGAGTTGCCCGCGCTGTGGGTAATGACCTCGTAGAGCGCGTCGGCGGGCACACCCGCCTTGATGCCCAGCGCCATCGCCTCGGCCGCCGCGGCGATGTGCACGCCCGCGAGGAGCTGGTTGACGATCTTGACCTTGGAGCCGATCCCGGCCTCGGCGCCCAGGCGGTAGACCGTGCTGCTCATGGCTTCGAGCACCGGGTCGGCGACCGCGTACGCGGTGGGGGCGCCCGAGGTCATCATGGTGAGCTCGCCGACGGCCGCCCGTGCGGCGCCTCCGGAGATGGGAGCGTCCAGATAGAGCACACCGCGCTCGGCCAGGCGCCGCTCGAGTTCGGCGGACCAGGCGGGGTCGGCCGTGGAGCACATGACGTAGACGGAGCCCGGGTGCAGCCGCTCGGCGGCGCCGTCGGGGCCGAAGAGGACCGACTCGACCTGGGCCGCGTTCACCACGACGCCGACCAGCACGTCGACCGAGGACGCCAGCTCACCGGCGGAGGCGAAGGCCGTGCCGCCGTCCTCGGCGAAGGCCGAGGCGGCTTCGGGGCGCAGATCGTGGACGCCCACGTCGAAGCCCGCGTTACGCAGGCTGCGGGCCATGCCGAGCCCCATGGCTCCGAGCCCCACCACGCCTACGCGCGGCCGTGCCGGCCTGTCCTGGTCGTTCATGCCCATCCTCGTCTCGCTGTGCTGTGCCGTCCGGGGCGCGGCCCGGCTCTGAATCCGTGCGGCGATCGGGTCATATGATGACCTGAGGATGTGGGATGGCGCACTGTGATGCCAGTCACATTCTGATCGTGTGCCGGTAGCTTGATCGGGTGCATGGCGGAGGGCGCACAAGTGCCGCTCTCCGGGCGCCACTTGATGTCTTGTCAGGCGGGAGGGCTCGGCACTCACATCGGGGTCACGACGAGCCGGACCATGCCGTCGTGCGGCGAACGCGCCTCCGCCTCCCAGGCGGCCCGCTGCTCGGGCGTCATCTCGTAGGTTCCGTTCGACTCGAGGTACTCCTCCGAAATGCCGTCGACGACATCCGGCTCGGCCCGGCCGCGAATGAGAAAGATCTTGGGCGGGTGGTCACGTGCACCACGAAGAACGCATCGTCTGATCGTTGCCGATGCTGGTCCGAGCAGCCGTGCGGTCAGCCCGTGGCCGGCCATGGGGCCGCCGACAGGGGCGCTCAGAAGTGCACCTGCCCCATGCCGACGAACCACCTGGCCGACACGGCGGCGACCTCGTCCAGCGCTCGCGGTTCCTCGAAGGGATGCGTGGCATCGGGGATCACGCGCAGTCGGCTGAGGGTGCGTAGCCGGTTGGCCGCTTCCCGGTTGAGTCGGAGGGCCTCGGTGTCGCGTCCCCCCGCGAGCAGCAGGACAGGCGCGTGCACATGGCCGAGCACCTCGTCTCCGGCCAGGTCGGGGCGTCCGCCGGGGCAGACCACCGTGTCCACGAGGCCGGGCCTGGCGGCCGCGGCGCCGAGCGCGGCCGCAGCTCCCGTGCTCGGGCCGAAGAGTCCGAGCGGCAGATCGGTGAGGTGGGCCGCGAGCCAGTCCACGGAGGTGATCAGCCGGTGCGTCAGCAGATCGATGTCGCCGCCCGCTAAGCGGCCGGTCGATCCGTCGGCGGGCGTTTCGTCCGCCGTTTCGTCGGCGGTGACCAGGTCGATGAGAAGCGTCCCGAGTGCGGTGCCGTGCAGGGTGCCGGCGACGGCCCGGCTGCGGGGGCTGCGCCGCGAGCTGTCGCGGCCGTGGGCGAGGATGGCGACGCCGAACACTGTTTCCGGCAAGGTCAGTTCACCGATGAGTGCCCCCTCGCCGTTGGGCACGGTGACCGTTCGGGACAGCATGGGACCTCCGGATTCCGGTGGCAGAGTGAACGTCCGGGTACCCCGGGTGGTCTTCACTACGCGGCTCCGGCCTGGTTCTGGTCAACGGGGCGCGCCCCGCGCCATGCGCCGTCCCGGACGAGGCCCGGCCTCCGGCCACGTACCGCTGGTGCCCGGGCAGCACGGCCAGATCTCACAAAGAATGATCCCTGCGCGAGATCTCAAAAAGAATGTCGACGGCGATGTCGAGAACCGGTGACCGGCTCCGTCCCCGTAGTGAACGCGACCACAATGGGTCGCACCAGTACCGAGGAGAACACGATGGCCAAGTACCTGCTCCTGAAGCACTACCGCGGCGCCCCGGCATCGGTGAACGACGCCCCCATGGACCAGTGGACGCCGGAGGAGATCTCGGCGCACATGAAGTACATGAGTGACTTCGCTGACCGCCTCGTGGAGACCGGCGAGTTCGTCGACAGCCAGGCGCTCGCCCCCGAGGGGACGTTCGTCCGGTACGACGGCGAAGGCAGCCCGCCGGTCACCGACGGACCCTTCGCCGAGACCAAGGACCTCATCGCCGGCTGGATGGTCATCGACGTCGACAGCTACGAGCGCGCCGTCGAGCTGGCCGGGGAGCTGTCGGCCGCCCCCGGGGCGGGCGGGAAGCCGATCCACGAGTGGCTGGAGCTGCGCCCGTTCCTGGCTGCCTCGCCCTGCATCACGGAGTGACCTCGCGGATGAACGAGGCCTTGGTCAGGAGCCTCACACCGAGCGTGCTCGGGACCCTCGTCCGCCGCGGAGCCGACTTCGCGGCGGCCGAGGACGCCGTCCAGGACGCGCTGGTCGAGGCCGTGCGCGTCTGGCCGGACGAGCAGCCCCGGGACCCGAAGGGCTGGCTGGTCACCGTGGCCTGGCGCCGCTTCATCGACGCGACGCGGGCGGACACCGCCCGCCGCAGGCGCGAGGACCGGGTCGACGAGGAGCCGGCCCCCGGTCCTGCTCCCGCCGTCGACGACACGCTCCAGCTGTACTTCCTGTGCGCCCACCCCTCCTTGACGCCGTCTTCCGCGGTCGCGCTCACGCTGCGAGCGGTCGGCGGTCTCACCACCCGGCAGATCGCCCAGGCCTACCTGGTGCCCGAGGCGACCATGGCGCAGCGCATCAGCCGGGCCAAGCGCACGGTCTCCACCGTGCGGTTCGACAAGGCCGGAGACGTCGCCACCGTGCTGCGCGTCCTCTACTTGGTCTTCAACGAGGGCTACTCCGGCGACGTCGACCTCTCCGCCGAGGCCATCCGGCTCACCCGGCAGCTCGCGGCGGCGATCGACCACCCAGAGGTGGCGGGGCTGCTCGCCCTCATGCTGCTCCACCACGCCCGGCGTGCGGCCAGGACCGCGCCGGACGGCAGCCTGGTTCCGCTTGCCGAGCAGGACAGGAGCCGGTGGGACACGGCCTTGATCGCCGAGGGCATCCGGATCCTGCAGGCGGCCCTCGCCCGCGACCGCCTCGCCCAGTTCCAGGCGCAGGCCGCCATCGCGGCGCTCCACGCCGACGCTCCCACCGCGGAGGAGACCGACTGGGTGCAGATCGTCGAGTGGTACGACGAGCTCGTGCGCCTGATCGAAAGCCCGGTCGTCCGGCTCAACCGCGCGGTGGCCGTCGGCGAGGCCGACGGGCCGCGGGCGGGCCTGACGGCGCTTGCGGAGCTGGACGACTCACTGCCCCGCCACCGCGCGGTGGCGGCGTACCTCCACGAGCGGAACGGCGAGTTGACGACGGCGGCACGGCTGTACGCCGAGGCGGCCAAGGAGGCCCCCAACCTCGCCGAGCGTGACCACCTGACGCGCCAGGCCGCCAGGCTCAATGCCCGCCGGAGTGGCTGAGGGTTCGCGCGGACATCTGCACGCGTGTTCATTACGGTGAAAGCACACGAATCGCCGTGAACCCCCGTGAACCTCCGTGCCCCCCCGTGAACCCCCGTGAACTCCAGTGAACGCCCATGAACCCCGTGAATGGAGCCCTCCCGTGGCACGTGCCGCCTTGTTCGACGTCGACGGAACGCTCGTCGACACCAACTACCTGCATGTCACGGCCTGGTGGGAGGCCTTCCGGCAGGCCGGTCACCGGGTGCCGATGCGCGCCGTGCACCACGCGATCGGCCTGGGCGGCACCGACCTGATCGCGCGTCTCCTGGGCGAGACCCGCGATCGGGACCAAGACCAATCCATCAGCGACTCGCACAAGACGCTCTACGGCACCCACTTCGACCGGCTCGAAGCCTTCGAGAACGCGGGCGAGCTGCTGCGTTCCCTCGCGGGGGAGGGGTGGACCATTGTCCTCGTCACCTCCGCGGGCGGCGCCGAACTCGACGCGCTGCGCGCCGCCGTCGACGCGGACGACGCGATCGCCGCGACGGCCAGCGCGGACGACGTGGACGAGGGGAAACCCGCTGCGGAGCCCGTCGCTCACGCGCTCGAACTGGTCGGCGCGAACGCGCGGGACAGCGTGCTCGTCGGCGACTCGGTCTGGGACATGCAGTCCGCACGACGCGCGGGGGTCACACCCCTGGCCGTGCTCAGCGGTGGTATCCCCCGCGAGGACCTCTCCCGGGCAGGAGCGGCGGAGGTGTACGACGACACCGCCCACCTGCTGTCGTCGCTGGGGAGCAGTGTGTTCGCTGTCTCCGGGACGGCCGCGGCAGGGGGCAATTGACAGCAATTGACACGGATCACGGCCGGTCCGTCTGATCAGACCTTCCAGGACCTGATCTGGTCGGCCACCACGTAGACGCTGAGACGGCTCTCGCGGATCTTTCGGACGAGATCGGACAGCGCGCCGTAGGGCGGATCGATGCCCTCGCCGGACTGGTCCAACTTCTGGCGCTCCATTTCACGGACTCCGAGATCGTGCAGGTACTGCTTGAGGCTCTTGCCCTCGGCCGCGCGGACACCCTTGAGCTCCTCATCGGTGAAGGTCACGTTCAGAGACGGCATGCACCCACGGTGCCAACTAGGTACCTACAGGGGGAGTGCTTCCCTCCGGGCGGGGGCGATGGGCCCGGACGTCCACGGGGCGGCCGTCGGGATCACGCGCTGTCATCGTCCACTGCGTGGGTAGCGTCTCGATCTGTCCGACCGGCCGGCCGGCGGCCAGAATCCGCTCGCGCACCGCACACAGTTGCTCGTGGGTCCCCACGCGCAGTCCCCAGCCCGCGTTGCCCAGTGGGTCGAGGTCGGTGGCGGGGGCGGCAGTGGTTTCGACGACCATCAGGTGGTCGTCGCCGCCGACGTCGATGACTGCGATCCGAGGGTCGGAAGGGGATGCGGCGCGCTCGAAGGCGACCGTCGCTCCGAGCAGCTCCGTGTAGTACGCCACGAGGCGGTCGAGATCGGTCGTGGACAGGGTCAGATGGTTGATTCCGAGGAGATCAGGCATGGTCGGCCAACCATAGTGCGGCGGCTGTACGGGCCGCTGCGGTCAGCCGGGCCTCAGAGCGCGGCGCAGGCCTCGCCGATCGCCTGGTCCAGCATCGTGAGGCCGATCGACAGCTCGTCCTCGGTGGCCGTCAGCGGCGGAGCCATGCGCAACACACCGCCCATGCCTGCGAGTTGGACGATGTTCATGTGCAGCCCGAGTTCGAGGCAGCGCCGGGTGACCTGTGCCCCCAGCTCGTTCGAGTGCTGCTTCGTCTCACGGTCGGCGACGAGTTCAAGACCGGCGAGCAGACCCCGGCCGCGGATGTCCCCGACGACCGCGTGCCGCTCGGCGATGTCCGCCAGGCCCTGGTGGAGGAACGAGCCGAGCGACCGCGCGCGCTCGTCGAGCTTGTCGTCGATCAGGACGTCGAGGACGGTGTTGCCGACCGCGGCCACCAGCGGGTCGGCGACGTGCGTGGTGAAGAACAGGAACCCGCGCTCGTACGCCTCCTGCTCGATCTCGGCGCTGGTGACCACGGCCGCCAGGGGCAGTCCCGCGCCCAGGGTCTTGGAGAGCGTGAGGATGTCGGGCACGATGCCGTCGCGCTCGAACGCGTACCAGGTCCCGGTGCGGCACAGGCCGGTCTGCGCCTCGTCGAGGATCAACAGCATGCCCCGCTCACGGCACTTGGCCTGCAGAGCGGCGAAGTATCCGGCCGGCGGCTCGATGATCCCGCCGGAGCTGAGGATCGGTTCGACGAGGCATGCGGCCAGGCTGCCGGTCGACTGGGCGTCGATCAGGTCGAAGGCGAAGTCCAGCTGACGGCGCCAGTCGAGCGAGCCGTCGGCCGTGGTGAAGTCCGGCCGGTACGCATTGGGCACGGGGATGGCGAAGTTGCCGGGTGCGCCCGGCCCGTACCCCTTGCGCCCCGCGCTGTAGGTGGCGGACGCGGCGGCCTGCGTCATGCCGTGCCAGGAGCGCGCGAAGGAGACGATCTCGTGCTTGCCGGTGACGAGCTTGGCCATCCGGATGGCGGCCTCGTTGGACTCGGCGCCGGTCGTCAGGAGCAGCGCCTTCTCCAGCGGCGCGGGCAGCGTGTCGGCGAGGCGCCGGGCCAGGTCGACCACGGGGCGGCTGAGCATGCCGCTGAAGAGGTGGTCGAGGGACGCGACCTGCCGCTGGACGGTCGCGACGATCTCCGGGTGCGAGTGGCCCAGGATCGCGCTCATCTGGCCGGAGGTGAAGTCGAGGATCTTCCGGCCGTCCGCGGTGAACACGAAGCTTCCGGCGGCACGTTCGATGATCTCGTGGGTGAACTCGCCGCCGTAGCGCACGAGATGACGGTCGGCATCGGCCCAGAAGGTGTCGGTGGACGCGGGAGCGGTCGTCGAAGCGGTCATGCAGCCGACGGTAGGCGGCGGTCGAGCGACACGTCCATCTCACGATTCCGGCTTTCCTGTTCGGGAAAACCGCACAAGAATGGGGGCGTGATGAACCCCTGGAGGCTGCGGCTCCTGAGCCAGCTCGACACGCTGGGCACCGTCCGTGCGGTCGCCCAGGCCGCCAACCTGAGCCCGTCGAGCGTGTCCCAGCAGCTCGCCGTGCTCGAGACCGAGACGCGTACGCAGCTCTTGGAGCGCACGGGACGGCGGGTGCGGCTGACCCCGGCCGGACTGATCCTCGCGCGCCGGGCGCGGGCGATCCTCGACCACATGAACAGCGTGGAGGCGGAGCTGCGCGGGTTCGGCGAGGAACCGGCCGGTCTTGTGCGCCTGGGGGCGTTCCAGAGTGCGATCCACACCATGGCCGTGCCGGCGGTGAGCCGCCTCGCGCGCGAGCATCCGCACCTCGACGTGGAGCTCCTCGAGCTGGAGCCGCACGCGAGCATGCCGGCACTGCAGGGCGGCGACGCGGACATCATCATCACGACCACGGACTTCGACGAGTTGCCGCTTGGCCCGGACATCGACATCGTGCGGCTGGCCACGGACCCGGTCCTGCTGGTGGTCCCGCCGGGGCACCCCGCGGCCGGGCGAGGCGCCCTGGACCTCGCCGCCTACGCGGACGAGCCGTGGGCCTTCGACATCCCGCAGTCCTACATGGCCAACCTCGCGCTGCGTCTGTGCCGGCAATCGGGTTTCGAGCCGCGGGTGGTCTGCCGCTTCAGCAACTACATGATGACCTTGCAGCACGTCGAGGCCGGCCTTTCGATCGCGCTGCTGCCCGGCCTGGCGGTCGACGGCCGCTATCGCGTGGCCACCAGGGAACTCGCCACTCCGGTGACCCGCACGATCACGGCGGCGATCCGCCGCGGCTCACCGCCGCGCGCTGCGGTCCGCGCCGTTCTGGAGGCCCTGCGCCACCATCCGGAACTGCCGCTGCCGGGCGGGGAGTGACTACCCGAAGATGTCGGAGCTCCGCCGGTAGATCGCGTCGGTGTGGCCTCGTACGTCCCGGTAGACGTTCTCCAGCCGCCGGTAGAGCTGGTGGTGGGCCTGGCTCGGCAGGAAGATCTCGCCGGGGCGGACCATGGCGGCCACCGCTTCGTCGAAGTCCGCGTACGCGCCAAGACCCACTGCCGCGCAGATCGCGGAGCCGAGCCCGGCCGTGCTCGACGCCTCGGCGCGGCGGGCGGGGATGCCGTGGACGTCGGCGTGGATCTGCATCATCAGGTCGGAGCGTGCGCCGCCGCCGGAGACGATGACCTCGCGGTACTCGGTGCCGAGTTCACCGGCCATCCGGGCGCCGGTGTCATGGATGGTCATGGTCATGGCCAGGGCCTCGAGGATCGAGCGGTAGATGTGGAAGCGGCCCTGGCGGCCGTCGAAGCCGAGGATGGAGCCTTTGCGGAAGGGGGCATCGCCGGGGGCGAGCCAGTCCAGGACCGTCATCAGGCCGTCGGAGCCCGGAGGGACCTTCGCCGCCTCGGAGTTGAGGTACTCCTCGACGGAGAGCCCCGCCGTACGCGCGTGCGCGGCGGCTTCCTCACCGAGCAGATCGCGGTACCAGCTGACCGTCCACATGCCGCGCCGTACGCCGTGCGATTCATAGAGGTAGGAGTGCGGTTCGGAGGCGTAGTTCGTCCAGAAGTCGCTCGCGTTCCGGACATTGCGCGGTCCTGTCGTCATGCCCGCGACGTACGTGCCCAGGGAGACGAGGAGTATGTCCGGGGTGCGCAGGCCGCAGCCCAGGGCCTCGACCGCCTTGTCGTTGGCGGTGGCGACGACGGGGATGCCGGCCGGGATGCCGGTGTGGGCCGCGGCGGCATCGGTGACCGTGCCGAGCGTGTCGCCGGGCCGCACCAGCTCGACGAGCATGTCGCGGGGGATGCCGTACTTGGCGAGCTCCGCGTCGTCGTCCGTCCACTGCCAGGTGTCGGAGTCCAGGGGCCACATGCCTGCGTAGTTGGCCGCCGTGTCACGGAAGGCGCCGGTCATGCGGTGGCTGATGTAGCCGGAGGAGGTGGTGACGTAGGCAGCCTCGGGGTTCGTCCGCGTGTAGGGCATCGAGACCCGCTCGTCCATCCAGCTCATGACCGGCTGGGCGAGGGTGCCGTCCCGCTTGAGGATCGCGCGGCAGAACCGGATCGTGCACAGGCCCACGCCCGCGATGTCCGCCACGTCCCCGCCGAAGGCCGCCATGGCCGCGCGGCTCGCTTCGCCGATCGACGTCCACAGGTCGTCGTCCGGGTGCTCCACGACGCCGGGCCGGGGGGTGTCGTAGGGGCGCAGGGCGGCACGGCCCTCGCTGACGGCACGGCCGTGGGCGTCGAAGACGGTCACCTTGGACGACTGGGAGCCGTTGTCGATGCCGATGAAGTAGCGGGGACGGGTGCTGGTCATGCCCACTCCGGTCAGGTCGTACGCGGAAAAGGAGAGCGAGGAGGAGAAGGGGCGCGGCCCGGTCGCCGGGAGAGGGCCGACCGGGGCCGCGGACAAGGGACTTCAGGCGTCCATCGGGAAGATGGTGCCCTTGTTCATGATCCCGTTCGGGTCGAAGGTCTCCTTGAGCTTGGCGAGGATCGCGTACGCGCTGCCGTGCTCCTGCGTGGTCCACGGCGCGCGGTACTTGCCGATGCCATGGTGGTGGACGATCGAGCCGCCGACCTTGAGGGCCTCCTCGACGATGATCGCGTTGAGCGGGATGTGGTACTTGCCGATCTCTTCGCGCGGCTCGCAGTTGATCTTGTAGTCGTAGACGAAGTAGAGGTTCGTGCCCGTCTGGTAGCTGTGCGAGGAGTGGGCGCCCAGCATCACCAGGTCGTCGGCCGCCGGGAACTCCGTGCGGATGCGGTGCATGACGTTGTCGTACAGCTCGACGGTGCGCGACCAGTCGACCGACACCTCGGTGGTGTAACCGAGTTCGGCCTGCTCGAGCATGACCCGCTGCTCGGCCTCGATCTTGTCGACGCCCCAGTTGAGGTTGTCGAACCAGGCCTCGATGAGGGACGGGTCGACCTTCTCGTGCGCGTACTGGCCGATGACGCGCTCGATCTCCTCGCTCGTGGCGCGCACGATGCCCTTGGGGCCTTCGGCGACGAAGACGACGACGACCTTGCCGTCGTAGAAGTGCGAGAAGTGCTGGCGTGCGTCCTCCGGCGAGTACACCCGTACGACCGACGGCTTGAACCCGTTCGTCACGACCTCGCGGATGACCTTGACGCCGGTCGCGATGTCGTCGACGAGGAAGCCGTGGAACTCGTTGTTCTCCGGCTGGTACTTGAAGATCTTGACGGTGACCTCGGTGATGTAACACAGCGCGCCCTCGTTGCCGATGACGATGTGCCGGATGTCCGGGCCGGCCGAGCGGCGCGGCACGTTCTTGATGCGGGTGACGGTGCCGTCGGGGAAGACCGCCTCCAGGCCGACGACCATGTCTTCGATCGCCCCGTACAGGGTGGAGAACTGGCCGATGGAGCGGGTGGAGACCAGACCGCCGTACTGGGCCAGGGGCTTGGACTGCGGGGAGTGGCCGGTGGTCAGGCCCTGCTCGCGCAGCGTGTCCTCAAGGAGCTGCAGCGGGACGCCGCACTGGACGGTGACCTGCATGTTCTCGGGGTCGATCTTGATGATCTCGGCGAGGCCCGAGCCGTCGAGCACGAGGGTGTCCTCGACCGCGGTCTCCAGGCCGCCCTCGGTGCCGGTGCGGCCGGTGCGGGCGACGACGTTGATCCTGTTGTCGTTGGCGAAGGCGAGGACCTTGGCGATGTCCTCCGTGGAGCGTGCGTTGACGATGGCCGCCGGGATCGGGCCGTCGAAGATGCCGTGCACGGACTGGTACTTCTTGAACCGGTCGACGCTCGCGAGCTTGAGCTGCTCCTCGTCCGTGACGATCTGCTCGGCGGCGAGCAGATCGGTGAGGCGGGCGACGATGTCCTCACGGGTGAGCTTGGAGAGCGACTGGGCCATGGTGATCTACCTCGTTCGGTGCGGTGTGAGGGGTGTGCTGCAGGTGTCTGGGGGAGGGGCGGGCGGAGTCGTGGGGCTCAGCGGACCAAGTAGCCCCCGTCGACGGGGAGTACGTGGCCGTTGACGTAGTTCGACGCGCGGGAGGCCAGGAAGACCGTGGTCCCCATCAGGTCGGCGACGTCGCCCCAGCGGCCGGCCGGGATGTGGTCCAGGACGCGCTGGTTGGTCTCGGGGTCCGCACGCGTCGCCTCGGTGATCTTCGTGGCGAAGTAGCCGGGCGCGATCGCGTTGACCTGGATGTTGTACTGGGCGACCTCGTCGCAGTAGGCCTTGGTGAAGCCGGCGATGCCGTGCTTGGTGGCGGCGTAGGCCGGGGAGAACTGGCCGCCGAGGAACGAGAACATCGACGCGATGTTGATGATCTTGCCGGAGCGCTGCGGGATCATGAACCGGATCGCCTCGTGACTCAGCTCGAACGGCGCCGTCAGGTTCACGCTGATCATCGGGTCCCACTCGGCCCGCCCGAACTTCTCCACCTCGGCCAGATTGCAGATGCCCGCCGAGTTCACCACGATGTCGACCGACCCGAAGGCGTCCGCGCACCCCTCGACGATCTGCCGCGGCACACCGGGCTCGGTCAGGTCGGCCTCGAGGAACTCCATGCGGCGTCCCTCGGCCTCGATGACCTTGCGCGTCGTGCCGTCGTCGTCGGCGACGGACGGCACGAACACATTCGCCCCCGCTTTGGCCAGGGCCAGCGAAAAGGCCTGACCGAGGCCTGTGTTGCCGCCGGTGACGATGGCGTTCTTGCCGTCGAGGGAGAAGAAGTCGCGGTCAAACTCGGTGATGTCCATGGGAGTTCGCTCTTTCGTGGTGCGCTGCGGGCAAGGGGTCCAGGTCGGCGGTTCAGGCGGTCACGGACACCGCCTCCGGAGCGCTCGGCGCGGTGCGCGCGGACAGGTCGCGGCCCCGGACGCGGGTGGTGAGGGTGGTGAGCCCCAGGCCGAGCAGCGCCATGGCCAGGAGGAACACGAAGAGGGTGGTGTATCCGCCGCCGTGCTCGGGCACGGCGGGCGTGGCGGCCGGGTCGCCGATCCACCAGGCGCACACGGTGGGCAGGAAGGCGTCGGGCAGATAGGCGAGCCCCGAGGCGAGGCCGATGACGCCGCCGCGCTCGTTCTCCGGGATCTCGACCTCGCCGACCTGCGCCCAGTAGACGCCTCGGCTGGCGAACACGGCCAGGCACAGCGCGAACATCAGGGCAAGCGCCACCCACTTGAAGGTGCCGTCGCGCGGCAGGACGAGGAAGATCAGGGCGATCGCGGCGCACCCCGCGAACATCCAGCGCAGAAAGCGGGGCGTGGACCGGGTGACCTTGTCCACGACGACTCCACCGGCGGGACCGGCGACGAACTGGAAGACGTAGGTGCGGACGACGCCGATGACGCCGATGAGCGCGGCGGCCATCCCGTACTGGTGCTCCAGGAGCGGCGAGAAGTAGCCGAGCGTGGTGTAGAAGCAGTACATCAGCATGACCGTGCCGCCGATCAGCCACGTGTACTTGTTGCGCGCGGCGCGCCACAGCTGGTGCAGGGTGATGGTGCTCGAACCGAGGTCGGCGAGGCGCCGCTCGTCGCCCTTGACGAACAGCCACACGAGTACGGCGTAGACGAAGCACAGGACGCCATAGATGCGGATCAGCCACAGCACGCCCGCCGCCTCGGCGACGCTCGCCGCGACGACGGCCGTCCCCACGAAGCCGACGATCGTCGACGTGACACCCCGCACACCCTCCAGGAAACCGAACAGGCGGCCCTGCTCGGAGGAATCGCCCAGCATTCCGATGGCTTTCACCAGAGCGGCCCAGTAGAGGCCCATTCCCATGACGGCCATGAGGACGTGCGCGGCGAGAATTCCCCAGTATCCCGGGACGGTCCCGAGGTACAGGTCGGCCACACCGGTGCCGATGAGCGCGGTCACGACGAGGGACTTGGGCCGGAACTTGTCGGCGAACCATCCGCCGAAGAAGTACATCACCATGGCGACGACGCCGAAGATGGAGATGATGTTGGCGTAGTCCTGTGCCGAGAGATCGAGGGCCCGTGCCGTGGGTCCCAGGAACACAAACCGTATGTACGCGACCTGATAGATGATTCCGCAGGTCATCGACAGGATCAGAAAGCTGACCCATCTCTGGGACTTGGTCACGGCGCTCACCACCTCTTTGTGGAAATGCAGGGCAGGAAGGAACGGGCGGGTGTGCCCGCAAAAGGGCACAAAAAAAGAACAGCAACTCTCCCGGTGTCGGGTGGAGTTACTGTTCTCTGGTCTCTAGTAACTGCCCCGGAACAGAGGTTCGTTGAACCCTTGCTCCGGAAGCCGATATGCGATTGTGGTGCAGTCTGTGGCGGCCCTTCCGCGGACCGCTCCGCAAAAGTAAATCGAGGGTGTCGGCAGTGTCAACCCCCGATTTCACATCGCCCAGACCTCATGGTTCGACGAGGCGATCGCGCTCGCTCCCGCCTTCAGCGCGGCGAACACGTCGTCCCGGTCGCAGACCAGGCCACCCGCGATGAGGGGCACGTCGATGTCCGCGACGACCCAGGAGATGACCCGCGGCATGCAGCCCGGCAGGATCTCCACGCAGTCGGCCTTCGACATGCGCACCTGCGGGGCGAGGTTGCGGTACGACATCGAGTCGATGAGGAAGAAGCGGTGCACCGTGTGGAGCCCGAGCTCACGGGCCGCCCGCAGCATGAACGCCTTGGAGCTGAGGATCCCGTCGGCGGCCGTCTGCTCCTTGACGTAGCGCACGACGATCTCCTTGGCGGCGAAGCCTTCGAGCAGGTCCACGTTGACGAGCACGACCCGGCCGTCGTCCTTGAGCCGCCGCACGATCGACGGCAGATCCAGGACGGTGCCGTAGAGCAGGAAGACGATGCGGCAGTCGGAGCGCAGCACCGCGTCGAGATCGTCCTCGTCCTTGACGCTGGCGACGACCGGGTACTCCTCCAGGAGCGACGAGAGTGGTGTGGTCAGCAAAGTGGTCTCCTGGAGTGTGGCGCGGCGACAAGCACCCTCAGGGTACGGGCGTGCCCCGGACCTGCGGCGCGGGCGTCCCAACCGCCCGCCTGCCGTTCCGCTCGCCTGCTGCACGCGAGCCCGCGCAGACCCCGGATTGTCAGTGGTGGCTGGGAGTGTGGGAGGTATGGACAGGGATGAGGAGTTGCTGCGCGGCCGGGTCTACGGCCAGGACCACGACGACCCCCGGCAGGGCCCGCAGCCGGGGCGGGACTACGCCGAGCTGGTCGGCGGCCCGCTGGACGGCCTGTTGCTCGACATCACCGGCTGGACGAAGGGCGAGATGGACACGGGCGTCGCCCTGCCCACGGAGCTGGGACACTTCGGCGCCGGCGGGCGGGCGATGTACGACCCGCGCCCCGGCGACCCGCGCCCCGGCGGCCGACGCCGCTGGGACTGGTCCGGGGACAGGCCGTGATGGCGAGCCTCCTTCGTGGTGTGCATGTCCATCGGGGGACGGGCGTTGCCGCACTCCTTGTACGGCGACTCCCCGTTCGTCGCGAACAAGGCGCTGTTCCCGTCCGAGGTGGTCCGGACGGTCACCGGCGAGTCGCTCCCGGACGGGGTCGCCCTTTTGGGGCGGATCGGCGGCGCCGCGCGCCCAGGTTGCGCTGGGACTGATGGCGATGGCGAGTCTGGCGTACGACCACCACGTGTTCCCCGTCGCGCTGCCGCAGCCGGACCTGCCCACGTATCTGCTCAACCGGCAGCGCATCGAGGAGCTACCGGGCTGAGCCCCCGGTGATGGCGTCGCGCTCCGGCGGACCCGGGCAGGCTCCGGTTCCGGGGCACTGAAACCGTTGTGAAACCACGCTGAATGCGCCCTGCCGCACCCTCTGCGGCATGACGACAACGACATCGCCCGCCCTGGCCATCGCGGCCACGGGGCTGCGCAAGGCCTACGGGGACAAGACGGTCCTCGACGGCATCGACCTGGCGGCGCAGGCCGGTACCGTCTTCTCCCTTCTTGGTCCGAACGGCGCGGGCAAGACCACCGCCGTCAAGATCCTCTCGACCCTCATCTCCGCCGACGCGGGGGAGCTGCGCGTCGGCGGCCACGATCTGGCCGCCGACCCGCAGGCGGTGCGTGCCGCGATCGGTGTCACCGGGCAGTTCTCCGCGGTCGACGGCCTGATCACCGGAGAGGAGAACATGCTCCTCATGGCGGACCTGCACCACATCTCCCGCCGTGAAGGCCGCCGGGTGGCAGCGGAGTTGCTGGAGCGCTTCGATCTGGCCGACGCAGCGAAGAAGCCCGCCCAGAGCTACTCGGGCGGCATGAGGCGCCGCCTCGACCTCGCCATGACGCTGGTCGGCGACCCGCGGATCATCTTCCTCGACGAGCCGACCACCGGACTCGACCCACGCAGCCGCCACAACATGTGGGGCATCATCCGTGAGCTGGTCTCCGGCGGTGTGACCGTCTTCCTCACCACCCAGTACCTGGAGGAGGCAGACGAGCTCGCCGACCGCATCGCGGTCCTGAGCGACGGAAAGATCGCCGCCGAGGGGAGCGCCGACGAGTTGAAGCGGCTCATCCCCGGCGGGCATGTCCGCCTCCGCTTCACCGCCCCGGCCGCCTATCAGAGCGCTGCCCTGGCACTGCGCGACGTCACCGGCAACGACGAGTCCCTGACCCTGCAGATCCCCAGCGACGGCAGTCAGCGCGAACTGCGCTCCATCCTCGACTGGCTGGACTCCGCCGGCATCGAGGCGGACGCACTCACCGTGCACACCCCCGACCTCGACGACGTCTTCTTCGCCCTGACCGGCGGCACCGCCGTCCCCACCCCGTCCAAGGAGGCCGTCCGATGAGCTCGCTCTCCCTGGCCGCACGCGACTCGTCCACGATGCTGCGCCGCAACCTCCTGCACGCGCGCCGCTACCCGTCCCTCACCCTGAACATCCTCCTGACGCCGATCGTCCTGTTGCTGCTCTTCGTCCATGTCTTCGGCGACGTGATGAGCGCGGGCATCGGTGGCGGCAGCGCCGACCGCTCCGACTACATCGCCTATCTCGTCCCGGGCATCCTGTTGATGACCCTCGGGGCCACCCCGGCCGGGACCGCGGTGTCCGTCTCCATGGACATGACCGAGGGCATCATCGCCCGCTTCCGCACGATGGCCATCCACCGCGGCTCGGTGCTCATCGGGCACGTCGTCGGCAGCGTGCTGCAGGCGATCCTCAGCGTCGTCCTGGTCGGCGCCGTCGCCGTGGCCATCGGCTTCCGGTCCACGGATGCCACGCCCCTGGAGTGGCTGGCCGCCTTCGGGCTGCTCGTCCTTGTCGCGACGGCGTTCACCTGGATCGCGGTCGGGATGGGCATGGCCAGCCCTAACCCGGAGGCCGCCAGCAACAACGCGCTGCCGCTGATGATCCTCCCGCTCATCTCCAGCGCCTTCATCCCTGTCGACTCGATGCCGGGCTGGTTCCGGCCGATCGCCGAGTACCAGCCGTTCACTCCGGCCATCGAGACGCTGCGCGGTCTGCTGTTGGGCAGCGGGATCGGCAACAGCGGGTGGATCACGGTCGGTTGGTGCCTGGGTCTGACCGCGCTCGGCTACCGCTGGTCGACGTCGTTGTTCAACCGCGACCCGAAGTAAGCGCCTGGGCCGCCTCCCACAGCTCGTCCCGCTTCAGGGCGGCGTACTTCGACACCGCGTCGGCGTACGCCGCCCCGTCGGCGTCCTCGGCCGCCCGCCGCGCGCGTCCCTCGGACATCGTCGGCTGGAACTCCCTTGGTACGCCCAGCCGTTCGGCCAGCGCGATCATCCGTACGGCGGATGCGTCCGCGGACGCGAGACCGGCCATGCCGAGAGCGTGCAGCACCGCCCCGAACACGGGGAGCTCCATGGGCGAGCGGGGCGGGCCGTCCAGCAGAGTCCCCAGGAGCTGTCGGAGCCGTTCCACCGGCTCGGCGACGAACCCGAGACGGCCCGCGTGCGCGTGCGCCGTCACCGCCGCCGACTGGATCTGAAGCGACCACGGATCGAGCCAGGGGTCGCCGCTGTGCTGTGATCCGGCCTCGGGCATCCGCTCCATGGCGTCGCGCCACAGGCCGAGGCCGACCTCCGTCAGCCCCCGGGTGAGCGCGATCTCGGCGCGGCTGCCGAGGTCGGGGCTGTAGAAGGTGTCCTCCTGCGCGGTGTGGCCGCCCTCCGTCTGCCGCAGCCAGTACTCGGCCTCGTCGGGGTCGCCGCGCTGCAGGCAGGCGAGGACGAGACCCGAGCGGATGCCGATGTAGTCGTGCTCGTCGCCGAGCAGCGGCAGCGTCTTCAGGGCCGTCCTGAGGTGTCCGTACGCGGTATCGCCCTGCCCCGTCCGCAGGCTCAGCTCGCTCAGCCGGGAGTGGCCCATGAGCTGCAGGAACGGGTTGTCGACCGGCGTAAGCGCGGCGATCATCCGGCGGGCCGAGGCCAGTGCGCCGTCGATGTCGTGCTCGTACTCCCATACGTAGGTGGCGACGCACTCGGCGATGCCGGCGACCAGCGGACTCCTGCTGTCGCAGAGGCGGCGCAGTACGTCGTAGTGGGGAGGCCGCATCTCGGGGACCGCGCTGAGTACGACGGCGGCGGCGCTCGGCAATGTGTCGGGCGGGGCCGGGGGCAGCCGCCGCAGGGTGATGAGGTGGCGTTCGCCATGCGAGCCGTGGTTCATGAACAGGCCCGCCGCGCACAACACTGCTGCGGCGCGGGCGACTTCGATGTACTCGGGAGCCGGGTAGTAGTGCGACAGCGGGGGGCCGGTGTCCGCGGCGAGGGCGGCGAGGCGGGGGTAGTTGGAGTCGGTGGACCACAGAGCGGCGAGGACCGAGGTCAGGGAGGCGATCGTGGGGCCGTCGGTTCGGGCCAAGGCGTACCGCAGGGCCGGCACGAGGTTGTCCTGCTCGGCTCTGATCCGCTCCCGGGCGGCGATGGCGTCTCCTGCTCCGGCGCGAAGCCGCGAACCAGGGGAGGTCGTCGCCCCGAAGAGCACGTCGTGATACGCGACCCCGAACTCCCGTGCCCAGGCCAGGAACCGGCCGATGGCCTCGTCGTCTTCACCGGCCTCCGAGCGGCG
Source organism: Streptomyces sp. A18 (assembly GCF_059026065.1). Lineage (NCBI taxonomy): Bacteria > Bacillati > Actinomycetota > Actinomycetes > Kitasatosporales > Streptomycetaceae > Streptomyces > Streptomyces sp. A18. The sequence goes on from NZ_JBWLKL010000016.1 coordinate 28,090, forward strand.
GGCCGCACTGAACTCCCGTACGGTCTCCAGCATCCGAAACCGCACGCCGACCGGGGTGTCGGCAACGGTGAGCAGCGACTGACCGACCAATTGCTCGAGCAGGGACAGGGCGTCGGTAGCGGCATCCGTCTTCGTGTCCTCGCCGAGCGCCCGCTCGGCCGCGTCGCCCGAGAAGCCGCCGGGGAAGACGGACAGCGTGCGCAGGGCCGCCCTTGCCTCCGGCGCCAGCAGGTTCCAGCTCCACTCCACGACCGCGTGTAGCGTGCGGTGACGCTCCGGCACGTCCCGTGCCCCGCCGCGCAGGAGCGCGAACCGGTCGCCGAGGCGGCGGGCGATCTCCGGTACCGATAGGACCCGCACCCGCGCCGCGGCCAACTCCACGGCCAGCGGAAGCCCGTCGAGGTGGCGGCACAGCTCGGCCACCGCGTCCGGCGGCAGCTCCACGCCGGACCGGGCGGCCCGCGCCCGCTGCGTGAACAGCTCGACCGAGGTGTCGAGACCGAGCTCCGGCAGCGCGTACACCGCCTCCGACGTGAGGTCGAGCGGCGCCCGGCTGGTGGCGAGCACGCGCAGCTCCCGCGATGAGGAGACCAGCGCCTGTACGAGGTCGGCGGCGCCGCGAATGACCTGCTCGCAGTTGTCGAGCACCAGGAGAGCGGGCCCGGACCCGAGAGCATCGAGGATGCCGGACACCGGGTCGGCGGCGGCGTGACCGCTCACGACGCCGTGCCGCCCCTCGCCCGCGCCGAGTGCAGCGGCCACTTCCGTGGCCACGTCCTCGTCGGCGGTGACGGCGGCGAGCGGCACGAAACGCACCACGCGCTGCGCGGCCCGGCGGCTGACGGCGTGCGCGAGCCGGGTCTTGCCGAGGCCACCGGGTCCGATGACGGTGACGGCGCGCGAGGCGCGCAACAGCCCCGCCACCGCGGCGATGTCCTCGTCCCGGCCGAGGAGCGGGTTCGGCTCATGCGGCACACCGTGCCGTGCCGCGGGTGCCTCGCCCCGCAACAACTCCTGCTGCACGGCCTTGAGCCCGGCGCCCGGGTCCGTGCCGAGCGCCTCGCGCAGCTCGCGGCGGTAGGCCTCGTAGCGGGTGAGTGCGGCAGCAGGCCCCGCGGTCGCCGCCTCGCCGCGCAGCAGTTCCGCGAGGACTTCCTCGTCGCGCCGATGCTCAGCGGCGGCCACGGCCAGCGGGCCGGCCGCCTCCGCATGCCGTCCGAGCCGGGCGAGCGCGAGCGCCTGTGCGCGTACGAGCGCACCGCGGACGGGGGCACGTTCGGCACGCAGCAGGGCCACGGGGTCGTAGCTGTCACCGTCCCCGCCCTGAGTGCCCTCCCACAATCCGAGCCCGGCCTGGGCAGCGGTCAACGCTCCGGCGTGATCCCCGGCCCTGGCCCGCTCCGCGCTCGCGGCGGCGTGCAGCAGGAGGGCCGAGCTGTCGACCTGATCCTCGGTGAAGGCGAGCCGGTATCCGGTCGGAGTGCTCACGATGACATCGGCGCCCAGCCGCGCCCGCGCCCGTGACACGAGAACCTGCAGCGCTTTCCCCGGCCGCTCCGGCAAGGCGTCGGGCCACAGCCCCGCCACAAGCCGCTCGCTGCTGCAGCCTGCACGCACGTCCCCCGCCAGCAACGCGAGCAGCCCGCGGAGCCGGGGCGCGGTGACCTCCTGACCACGACAGGCGACACGCGGCAGCAGGGTCAGATCGGTGGTCACGAGTGCAGGTTAACCAAGGCACCGCCGCTCCGAAGCCGGCTGTCTGGCGATGACCTACGGCTCCCATGAGCAACTCGTCCTTGGATGAAGGCGCGAGAGAACCGCTTGGCGTTCTCCACTCTCGCCCGCGCCGTCATCACCACGCGTCCTACGGCTGATGTCTGCTGCCGTACTCCCCGGGTAATACGAAGCCCTCTGGCTGGTCCGCGTGGAAGGGAGAGCCGGGAGACGGGGGGCGCCCAGCCGCTGAGGCGAGCCGTGCGGATGACGTGCGCGACCTCAAAGGGAAACAGAACAGGGGGCTGCGTCATTTCTGCGTGGTAGCGCTCGATCAGGATAGAAAGATGGCACGTGTCCAGGAGAGGAGACAGCGTGGCGTCGGACGGCGAGGACGGGGACCGCTTGCTGGACGGGTTGTCGGTGGACGAAGCCCGACCGGAACGTCCGGTGCTGCTCGACGGGCAGGGGGAGCCGCTGCAGACCTGGCGGGAGAACTATCCCTACCCCGAGAAGCTGAGGCGCAAGGAGTACGAGCGCAGGAAGCGGATCCTGCAGATCGAGCTCCTGAAGCTGCAGAGATCGGTACGAGAGCAGGGCCAACGCATCGTGGTCGTCTGCGAGGGACGGGACGCCGCGGGCAAGGGCGGCACGATCAAACGCTTCACCGAGCGCCTCAACCCCCGCGGAGCCCGCATCGTGGCGCTGGACAAGCCCACCGAACGGGAGGCGGGCGAGTGGTACTTCCAGCGCTACGTCGCACAACTCCCTGCCGCGGGAGAGATCGTCTTCTTCGACCGCTCCTGGTACAACCGTGCCGGCGTCGAGCCCGTCATGGGCTTCTGCACCCCGCGACAGCACCAGGAATTCCTCGAGCAGGCCCCGCTGTTCGAGAAGATGATCACCGATGACGGCATCGTGCTGGTGAAGTTCTGGTTCTCCGTCTCCAGGGCGGAGCAGCGCACACGTTTCGCGATCCGTCAGGTCGATCCCGTACGCCAGTGGAAGCTCTCGCCCACGGACCTGGCCTCGCTCGACCTGTGGGACGCCTACACGCACGCCAAGGTGGAGATGTTCCGTACCACGGACACCGTCCACGCACCGTGGTCGGTGATCAAGTTCAACGACAAGCGCCGCGGGCGCCTCGAGGCCATCCGGCACCTGCTGCTGCGTGTCGACTATGCGGCCATGGACAAAGACGCGGTGGGCGAGGCGGATCCGCTCATCATCGGCCCGGCCGACACACTCCTTGAAGCGGACGAGGACCCGACGGACCTGTCACCCAGCAGGCTCGCCGAGAATGAACGAGGTCCTGGTCAGCACCCGTGAAGGCCGTTGACCGCGGGGCCCGTTGAGCCGTACAGGCGCATCGCGGACGCGCTGAGCTGTTTGGCGGCGACCCCCGCCGTCAGGCGGCCTGTAAAGTCGACCGCCAAGACAGCGGAGTCACCGGCGCGGACGACTCGGCGGAGGGCACGCGAAGCTTCTTCGACCTGCTGCGGACCCACGTGCAGGCCAAGGAGTTCGACCTCCGCCAGGTCATCGCCGAGGGCGACGACGTGGTCCTGACCGGGTCCGGAACGGGCGGATCACCCGCTACCACCTCTACGAGGACAGCTACGCCGTCGCCAAGGCCTACTTCGGCGACTGACCGCTGCTGTCCGGCCCACCCCCCACCGGAAGGCGAAGCCCGTGCCCGCCCCGAGTCTGCTCGCCGTCTTCGCCCATCCGGACGACGAGTCCCTGTGGGCGGGCGGAGTGCTCGCCCGCCACGCAACTGCCGGAGCCCGCACGGCGGTTGTCACCACGACGTGGGCCACGGCCACGACACGCGCCGCTGAACTGGCCCAGGCGCTGCAGATCCTCGGTGCCGGGCCACCTCGCATGCTCGGCTACGCGGACGCGCGCGTACCGGAGTCGGCGCCGGGCAAGGTGCGGTTCTGTGATGCGCATATCGACGACACGGCCCGCGAACTGGTCGCGCACCTAAGGGAGTTCAAGCCGGAGGTCGTGGTCACGCATGACGCATACGGCGGGCTCACCGGCCACCCGGACCACGTGCACACGCACCGGGTGACCATGCTCGCCCTCCAGGCGGCCGGACTTGAGCGGCTCTACCCGGACGCGGGCGCGCCCTGGCAGCCGAGCGCGCTGTACTCGGCCACGCACCCGCACTCGGCCGTGCGGGCGAGCGGTGGATTTCTGGCCGCAACGGGCAAGGCGCTGCACAGCGTTCCGGACGAGTGGGTCACCGCGACCGTCGATGTCGGGCCCTGGCTGGAGCGGAAGGTCGCCGCGGTGCTGGCTCACCGCACCGAGGTGGAGCGGGGAGCCGCCCCAGGGCTGATCGCCGGCCTCCCCGCTGCCGACCGGGAGCGGTTTCTCTCCACCGAGTGGTACATGCGCCACGACCCCGTCTCCACCGCGGCGGCCTGCACGGAGCTGCTGCCCTGAGCGCACTGAGAAATCGGCACAGTTGATTGGCCGGGTAGGTTGCGCTCGAGGGAAGCCGTTACGAGAGAGGGAGTTCGCCGATGACCGCGATGCACGTGACGGTGTGGGACGAGACCGGTGGCGAGGGCACCCCCGCGGTCTTCTACCACAACATTTTCACGTGGGGCAACGACGAGGCGTACGGGTTCGCCGGCCAGCGGCCGCTCGCCGACCGCTACCGCCTGCTGCTGGCGGACCGCCGCGGCTATGGCGGCAGCCCCGACACCGACCGCAGCGACTTCGACACCGACGCAGACGACCTGGTGGAACTGCTGGCGCGGCAGGACACAGGGGCACACTTGGTCGGCCACGGCAACGGAGGACTGGCGGCCATGCTCGCAGCCGGTCGCCGACCCGACCTCGTACGATCCCTGACGCTGATTCAGCCCTCCGCCTTTTCCGCGGCCACCGGTCACCCGGTGGTCGAGGCCATGCTGGAGCGGGTGCGAGACAGCGAGGGCGTGCCGGATTCGGTGACGCCGGAACAGTATCTGCGTGCCTCCACTGAGGGCCTCGGCATGGCGATGCCCGACCCCACCCCGCAGCGCCTGCGCGCCGTGGCGACGTCGATGCGCGAACGTCCCGTGTGGGAGGCGACGGTGCCCCTGAAACCGCTGCGGGCCGCGCCGTGGCCGACGCTCGTGATCTGCGGGACCTGGCAGGACGCGCCGGAGACGTACCGCAGGTACGCGGGAGAGCCGCTGATCGCCTGCGCCGAATCCGTGGCCGACACCCTCGACGCCCGCCTGCTGCGCGTCCCCGGCTACTACCCGCACACCCAGCGACCCGCCAGTGTCAACGCTGCCTTGCGCGAACTGTGGAGTTCGGTTCCTCAGGTTCACCGGCGGCGATGATCGCTGTTCTCGTCGTGCCTTCGAGATGGTCCACGCGTTCACTTCACACCCGACGGGCCGTCACTGTCTTCCCGGCCGCCGTTCCGGCCGGGAAGACAAGTAGATGACGCGTCGCGGACTGTCGGTCAGTTCGCCGCGGGGCTCGCGAGGTTCGCGAGCAACTGGGCGGCGGGCTTCGGGTGCACGAGCCAGCGCAGGTGGCTGCCTTCGAGGGTCGCGACATCGAAGGGGTTGTCGGGCGTGAGCGCGTTGGCCTCGCGGATCATGCGGTCCTGCGTGGCGAGCGTGATGCTGGCATCGTCGGTCAGGCGTACGTACGTCTTGGGGATGCGGCCCCAAGACGCGGCCTGTGTACGGTCGGCGGACGTGCCGAGATCGAGGTTCTCGTCGGGCTGAAAGGTGTTGAGGAACGTGCGGAACTCATCATCGGTGAGGTCGGCGGCGAAGGCCTGCTTCATCGCGGCGAGCGTCTTTGGCGCGGCGGTCCGGAAGTTGACCCGGAGCAGACCGAGCTCCGCCGGGTTCCCGACCAGCGCCGGAGCGAAGGCGCCCGGGTCCACGGACGCCATCTCCGGTTCGGCGTAGTAGTCGTTGACATCCAGATCGACCGGGCACCAGGCGGCGACGTAGGCGATGCGGTCGATCAGATCGGGCCGGGCATTGCCGACCGCGGTGATCGTGGCGCCGCCCCTGCTGTGACCGACGAGGATGGTCGGGCCGTTCCGCTTCGCTCGCTCCAGGACCTCGATCACGCGGGCGGCATTGTCGGCGAGGGTGACGCCCTTGATCCTGCCCGGTTCCCCGGCGAGCGCTTCGAGATCCTGCGGTGCCTGGTAGGCCGCGGCGTAGGTCGCCTCGAACCCGTGCCCCGGAAGGTCGACCGCGACCGAGCGGTGCCCGAGCAAGGCGAGTTCGGCCTGCAGCGGTGCGAACGTGAACGAGTTCGCGAAGGCGCCATGAATGAGTACGAATGTCGGCTGATTCGGCATCCCCGTAGCCTCCAACGAAACGATCTTCGGAACAAGACTGAATTCGGAACAAGACTGGATGGGGAAAGGAGCGGTGAGTGCCGACGTCCGGTCCCCGATGTGGCCCTGCCGTGTGGAGGGGCGGGTGACGGTCATTAATCTGTGGCCATGAACGACAACACCTGGGACGCCCTGAAGGGGACCCCGATCGCGGAGATACGGCGACGCGCCGCGATCATCGACACCATTGTCGAAGTCTCGCCGGTGACGGTGGAGGGCGCGGAGCGGTTCGCCTGGAACGACAGCGGCGGGCAGTCCGCCGTGTGGTACTTCACGCCGGACGGTCGGGCGCTGTTGCTGACCTTCGATCACGAGTCGGAGCTGAACCTCTACGCCGAAGGTACCTACGCCGCGCAGGAGTCGCTCTATCGCGGGGTCCCGGCGGACCTCGTCCGGCTGGTGCGCAACCGTCCCGAGAACTACGAGTCCTTGAACCTCACGGATCCGGGGACCGGCGAGACGATCCACTACGCGGGCGGCGTGTTCTGGTTCGACGGCAAGCAGTGGCGGATGGCCGAAGGATTCCTGGACCATTGCGACCAGGAGGGTGTGGACCTCATGACCGAGTCCGGGTTCGAGTACTGCCTGGACGACTACTTGCTCGGCCAGGAGTTCACCGCCGAGGCGTTCATCGCGTATCGGGATGCCGACGACTGGTACGACAGTGCCGTGGAGAAGGACGAAGCACTGGCCACCGTCCGGGAGATCTTCACCCGGCACGGATGACGTGAGGCGGGGCGGGCCCGGCATCGACGCATGGGAACCGCGAACAGGCGACGGGCGTGCTTAGCATGGCCGTATGACCGTAGATCTGTTCGCGGGAATCCCTGTCAGCGACTACACCGCGGCCGTGGCCTGGTACGAGCGACTCCTCGGCTCCCCACCGGCGTTCCTGCCCAACGACACCGAGGCGGTGTGGGAACTCGCCGAGCACCGGTACGTATTCATCGAGGTGCGGCCCGAGCATGCCGGGCACGCCCTGCACACCGTCTTCCTCTCGGACTTCGACGCCCGCATCGCCCAGATCGCCGAGCGGGGCCTGACACCGTCCGCGCGCGAGACGTACTCGAACGGCGTCCGCAAGGCCACCTTCCGCGACCCGGACGGCAACGAGATCGGATTCGGCGGCGGCGTGGAGGCCTGAGCGAAGGCCTAGGAGAGTGCACGAGAAGAAGCCGCGTTCTCCCAGGACGATGAACAGGTCCGACGCGCATTGCGGGCAGGCGACCTCGTTGTCCTCGTTCGTGAGCCCCCCGGCCAGGGTCTCGCTCCAGCCTGCCACGCCCTCGAAGGCCAGCACGGCCTCCAGCAGGTAGGCGTACTCCGCGCGGTCCGTCGTGATCCGAAGCTGCGCATGCGCCAGTGCCGTGAGAGTCGCGATGTCGGCGGCGTGCTCCGCGCGGACATCGCCGGCGCCGTTCCACCCGGTAGACCGGACTCAGTACGGACCGCCCCGGAAGTACATGCTGCCGCGCGCTCGGGAACGGTCGCCGCGTTCATGCGCGGCGTCGGACCGGTCGGAGGGTGCCGACAGATCGGCCAGCTCCCGCAGCCTCTCCAGACCGGCCAGGACATCGGAGCGGTTGTCCGATCTCTTCATCCATGAGGGCAGCCGCGCGACCATGGACATCGTCGGCTGCGCCCCGGTGCGCTCGCGCAGCTGGGCACCGACGTAGGCGGACAGTTCGCTGACGTGCCGCACGTTGTAGGCCCACAGGATGTGGCCGGCACAGCGGGCCTGCAGCCACAGGGGCCGCCGGAAGAACGGATCCTCGCTACCGCCCAGTACGGCACCGACAAGGCCGGCCCCTCGCACCTCGGGTTCCCAGTCGGCGACGGCCCCGCAGGCACCGCACGCAAGAGGCCGCGGCTGGAACAGGAGCTCGCTGAAGTAGCGGGGCGCGGGCAGCCCGGGCCGGGGCACCACGACCGCGCGGCCACCGCATGTCGGGCAGACCACCGATATCCGGTCGGCGAACCGCGCCAGCCAAGCCCCGGTGTCGTGGTGGCGTACAGGCTCGGTACCCGGCGCGGAATCCATGGCGGACACTCTCGCAGGTCCGCGATCCTGCGTTCGACCGGTTTCGCTGTTCGACTGGTTTCGCTGTCGCCCGCGGCGAGAAGGCGGCGGAACGTGGACCGTCCTACGCTGGACACCCCGGTTCGCGACCGTATTGATGCAGGCAAGGAGCCGTCATGGCAGTGCGTCACCGGCTGATCAGAAGGCCACCCGCAGCGGTATGGGCCGTGCTGGCCGACGGCTCCCGGTACGGCGACTGGGTGGTCGGCCCTGACTCGTCCCGGGAGGCCGGGAGCGACTGGCCGGAGCTGGGCTCCACCCTCGAGTACGCTGTGCGCCTGGGCCCCTGGACCGGGACCGGCAAGACGACCGTGCGCGACGTCGATCCGCCCCGTCGCATCGAGCTGGAGGCGGAAAGCGGCAGACTCGGCACCGCCCGTATCGCCATCGAGGTACGGCCCTGGGGCCGGCACACCCTGGTCATCGTCGACGAGCACCCTCTGTGCGGACCGGGTGGTGCCCTGCACAACGCCGCACTCGACGCGCTCCTCCAACTACGCCACCGCAGCATGCTCGCCCGGCTCGCCGACACCGTCGAGAACTCTCACTACTCGGCGTCGTGACGCTGAGGGGCGTGCCGTGGCAATGAGTTGAGATGCTCGGCTGAGGTGGCCCCGGGGCACCCGGGCGGGGACGCCTGTCGTCGGGTCAGGGCCACCCTGCGTCGCACCCGGCCGATCTCGGTGGCGACCACAAAGATCTCATCGCCCACCGCGACGACCTCCTCCGGGCTCTCCACGGGCGTCCACGCGAGTCCCGCGGGTGGACCAGACCTTCGATCCCGTCGGCGATCCGTACGAAGGCGCCGAACGGGCTCAGTTGGGTGACCTGTCCGTCCAGCCGCCGGCCCACCGTGGCGCGGTCGGCGAATGCCTGGAACGGGGGCATCAAACGTGATGGGTCATCAATATCCGGTGCACGGAGGCCTGTTGGTGCGTACACCCCCCTCGTGCCCATCGAGCCGTGGGCGATGAATTTCAGCCCTGTTTGGCGGTGTGCATGTCAAGGTGTGGCTGTCCCTTGCTACGTTCGTGCCGCATTGCACAACGCCAGTTGTTTCGCTCCCCTTGGGTGCGAGTTGTGCGCTCAGGGGGGCCATGCCACAGGGGGAACTGATGGCAACACAAGCCACAGCATGGCGACGGGTCTTGACCGTCGCCGCAATCACCGGCCTCGCGGGAGGCGTTCTTGCCACCGCGCCGGCGGGGGCCGCTCCGTCCGACGGGGACAGAGCCCGAGACGGGCTCGTCGAGACGGCACAGACCTATCTCACGGGGGAGAACTCGCTCCGCGTGGAGGGCTCCGCGCCCGATGCGGCCAAGGCCGCGGAGAAGGCGGGCGACCTCGATGTGACCGGCGCGTTCGCCAAGGAGCGTGACGACCGGATGACCGCGCGCGAGCAGCAGAAGCAGCTCGCGGAACGGACCGGTGTGCGCTTCTCGGCCGTTTCGACGCAGGTCGTGCCGCTCGGGAAGGTGCGTACGGGCGCGAAGGGCGCCGACACCGCACGGCTGGGCGTCGAGGAGCGGACCGAATACACCTACGCCCAGGCCGACGTGGAGCCGTACAGCTACCGCGCACGCCACGAGCTGAGCTTCACGAACGTCGACGGCGCATGGCGGCTGTCCGCTCTGGTCACCAAGGACCCGACCGGGATGAACACGCCCAAGAAGCTGTCGGACGAGCAGATGCGCACCGCGGTGAAGACCACGGAGGTCCTCAAGACGGGGCTGCGCAAGACGACGGAGCAACGGAAGGCGGCCAACGCCAAGAGGGAGAGCGGTTCGAAGGGGGACGAGGCGAGCGCGGGGAACGGAACCAAGGAGATCCCCGACGGGCTCAACTACCAGAAGATGGTCGACTGGGCGCTGCGCTATGCCCTCGAGGACCGCGACAAGCTGCCGTACACCCCCGACGATGACGACTGCACCACCTTCGTCTCCTGGGCGCTGCGTACCGGCGGTTGGGGCGAGCAGTCAGGCTTCTACCAGAACGACGACGTCTGGTGGTGGAAGGACTGGTGTGACGGCGAGTGGTACTGCCGCCCGCAGCACAGCTACACCTGGGGAGGAGCGGCCAACTTCCAGCGCTACGCGGTCAATGAGTCCAAGCGCGTGGACCTCCTGAAGAACGTCTGGGACGTGCGGATCGCGGACGTGATGCAGTACGACGTCAAGAATTACGGGGGAGTGGGCGTACCCGACCACACCATGATGGTGACCGCCTTCGACTGGAACGCCGACGGCATGCCGCTGCTGAGCTACCACAGTTCGCCCGGCGGTGAGCAGAAGAACAAGCCGTTGATCGACATCCTCAACTCCGACTCGGCGCAGGGGCAGGCCTTCTGGGCCTACGGAACCTGATCTACGGAACCTGATCTACGGAACCTGGTCCACGGGACCTGACCGGCGCGTGACGGATGTCTGACCGTGCCGCGGTGACCGCCGCTATTCGTAGGCGGCGGTCACCGCGGCACGCAGTTGGTTCACCGTCGCGCTGCCTCCGCACTCCAGATCCACCCGGCCGTCGCCGGTGACCGCGTAGGCGTTCTGCGACGCCACATCGAAGATCCGCTCTCCTTCGGTGCCGCGGCGCTCAGCGGGGCGCAGCATCAGGACGAGGTCCTTGGCGTCGGGGATCACCTCGGGATGCAGCGGGTTGGAGACGGTGAGCGTGCCGGAGGGAGGCGGGTTCCCCGACAGGCTCTCCCGGGCGCTGACCCGGAAGCCGTAGCCCTGGGTCACTCCGTCGTCCACCGGGACCCGCCTGTCGCTCTGCACACTGACCCGCAGCGGGAGATACCCCTCTGTCCGCAGGGTGCGGATGTCCTGCCCCGTTTCGCGCACGCAGTCGGCGGATGCCGCCGGTGACGTCCCCTCGTCGCGGAACCCGTCGAGGGCCACGGGCACGGCCACGGCCACAGAGGTGATCACGGCGGCGGCAGCGGCGACGAAGGCCGTACGGCGCCGGGTCAGACTGCGCCTGGCCCGTTGCGTGAACTCGGCGCCAGGGGCGGCGGGTGGCGGTCCGTCCGGCTCGGCGACCGCGATGAGCAACTGCCGAACCTGTTCGTCCTCAGTCATCGCTACGGCCCCTCTCCTCGGACACGGTGACAAGAAACCCCTGGGTGCGCAGTGCGGCCAGAGCACGCGCCGCCCGGCTCTTCACGGTGCCCGGCGAGCAGCCGAGCACCTCGGCGGTCTCCCGCTCGGACAGCTGGTGGTAGTAGCGCAGGACAAGCACGGCACGCTGCGCCGGCGGCAGTGTCCACAGCACCTCGCGTACGGCGACACGGGTGGCGACCTGCTCCTCATGGCCGGGTTCGGGCACGTCCGGGATCCAGGGCGCCGGGATCTCCCCGGTCCAGCGCCGCCGCCTGTCCTTGATCAGCAGCCGCACCATGGTCGTGCGGGTGTATGCCTCCGCCGCCTCCTCCCTGCCGATGCGGTGCCAGGCCCGGTAGGTGCGCAGCAGCGCCTCCTGGGTGAGGTCCTCCGCGCGGGGAGTGGAGCCGGTCAGCAGGCGTGCGGTGCGGACGAGCGAGTTGTACCTGGCGGCCATGAAGGCGCTGAACGCCGCGTCCCTGCCTGTCCTGCCGCCCCTGCCGGAGTGCATCCTCGCCCCTTCGCTGCTCGTCGTACGACGCGTGGGTTCCCACCCTTTGCAGAGACCCTGGGCCCGCGGAAGGTTCCGTACCCGCGGTGAGACAGGCGCTATCGAGTGCGTGGAGCCGGATTGTTTCTCCAGTGGCGGGGCGAAGGAAGCGTGCATACAACGGGAGACAAGTACACGTGCGGGACGATGCCGTCCCGCTGAAATGGAGAAGTGAAAATGGCCGCTGAGTCATTCTCTGCCGCGGGGGAGACTTCCGGGACCGGCGAACCTCTGGTTTCGACGTCGGTTCACTGGGGCACTGCGCAGCTCGGCGCCCCAGGCCGCGAACAAGCCGGCCCGTCCCCGCAGGCAGTCGACCACGCCACCGACGACGTTCCTCCGGAACGGACCGTGTCCGGCGTCGACGACGGGACCTCGCAGAAGCCGGCGCCCGACCCCGACGAAGGATCCTCGGTACAGAGAGTGCCCGGCCCCGACGACGACGCAGTGGAAGAGCTCATACGCGTCGCCGTGGTGTCCAGGCCCCTGGACGACGTCGTCGACCTCGTCACCCTCCTGGAGCAGTCACCTGACGGCGTCCCGACCGCGGCCTCGGTGCTCCGGCTGGCAGCCGTGGCCCGCTCCGTCGACGACGTCACCCGGCTGGTGGAACTGCTGGGCCCGCCGGCGCGCCCCACCGAGCACATGGACGAGGCGATTCGGCACGCCGCCGAGGAACGCCCCGTCCCCGAGGTGAGCCGACTCGTCCACCTCCTGTCGCGCCCGCCGCACGACCCGCACAGCGGTGCCGAGGCGGTGCACGCCGCCGGTACGACCAGGTCCGTCGAGGATCTGATGCAGCTGATCGGCAGCCTGAAGGAACAGAAGGACGCCGACAACACCGACACCGAACGCGACACTGACACCGCACCCGACGTTGACACCGAAGCCAACGTTGAGGCCGGCTCCGAGGCCAAGCACCCTGCCGCGTCGGTCACGACGCCCGCCGAGGCCGTGCGCCACCCCTCACCCGCCCCGTCCGACGAGGCCACGCACGCGCAGGGCAAGACGCCTCTGGTGTGGTTGCGCCGCGCGGCAGGCGTACTGCTGCTGCTCTGTGCGGCAGCCCATTTCCCGGTCAACTGGTCGGATGCGCCCACCTTCGGTCTGCCCGTCGCGCTCGGCGTCTCGGTAGTCTGCGCCGCCGCGGGTGCGGCACTGTGCCTGAGCGGGTCGCCGATCGTGGCCGTGGCGAGCACCTTGGTGGCCGGTGCGATGACGGTCGCTCACCTCGTGGACGACCGGGTCAACTCCCGTACGCTCGCCTATGTGTTGCGGCCGGACGGGGTGACGGCCCCGCTCCCGGCCCTGTCGGCGGTGGTCGCGACGCTGGCCTCACTGCTGGTCGTGGCGCTCACGATCGCCGGCCTCAGGGCGGCGGCCAACCGGGAGCCCGCCGAGCGTAGTTAGGCTGAGTCACCAAAATGCTCGCGCTGGTCGATGACATCACTGACATCGTCCACCAGCGCGAGCACTGCGCCGGGCCGGTGGCCACGGCTGACGCCGTGCCGGCCCACACGCCATCGAGTATCTGTCTGTGACCCCGCGCTGTGACCCCGCGCTGTGACCCCGCGCTGTGACCCCGCGCTCCCTGGCGTTCTACGTGGAGGTCCTCTCCTGACCGCGTCAGCGGCGTTCTGGGACCAGGCTTCGCCTGCTGGAGTTTCTCGAACTCCCGGTGAATGCCCCGTACTTCAGCCCGTACTTTCGACGTTCCTGCAGCCCGATTCGCGTGTGGCCGTCTCCGTCATCATCATCGGCACCTATGGCGAGTACGGCCCGCCGGACAATCTGCGGGTCGGTGGCGTGCACAGCCTTCAGGCGCCGATGACTGGCCTCAACTGCCGGAGTCGCTCCCCGCGTTGAGCCACGTGCCGATGGCTGGCAGGGCCTGGAGTCCACTGTCGTGCTCCACCGAGCCGACTAGGTCGGCGATGGAGACGGCCTGGAGCGACGCACGCCAGGCGGCGTCGGCCGCAGACATCGCGCGGGCGATGGGGCACGGCTTGGTGCAGTCCTGGGGTGGCGTTCCGAAGGGGCCGCGCTGGCGGATCTCCGTGCACGTGAACGCGGGGCTCGCCCCGTCGACGGCCTCCACCACGTCCAGGACCGTGATGTCGGCGGCTGCCCGGGTCAGAACGTATCCACCCGTGGGCAGGCGTCCGCCACCAGGTCATCCTCTCCATCGTCGGCGTCGACCAGGTGCCGCAGCTGGACTACTACCGCGCGAAGGCGCTCCAGGAGGACCTGCTGCGGCAGGGGCCGACGCCGTACTCGATCGTGCGTGCCACTCAGTTCTTCGAGTTCATGGACGCGGTCATGTCCTGGACCTCCGACGACGAGACCGTCCGGCTGCCCGCCACGCGCGTCCAGCCCATCGCGACGGCCGAGGTGGTCCAGGCCCTCGCCGACGTGGCCACCGCCGAGCCGCTCAACGGCACGCTCGACGTCGCAGGGCCCGACATCTACCGGCTCGACGAGCTCGGCCGCTTGACGCTGTCGGCCCGCGAGGACCGCCGCACCGTCGTCACCGACGACGAGGCGGGCATGTTCGCCGCGATCGACGCCGACGTCCTGGTCGCAGGACCCGACGCGCGTGTGGCCCCTACCCACTACGAGGACTGGCTCGGCGGCTCGCGCTAGCGTCGGGCGGATCGGTCGGGTGGATCACCGGGGCGCTGCCTGCCCCCTTGGCCCGATCATGTCGATTCATGGCCCCCGCGCGGGTCGCACCTGGTGCGCTTGCCCGAGATCATGACGGCACAGACACCGGTCAGCCGGTTCGGCAGGTCGGTCAGGTCAGTCGGGTCAGTCAGGTCGGTCAAGCGCGGAGGGCGTCATGGCGTTGGAAATGCGTGTTCGTTGCGAGCGATGCGAGAGCGCGGCGCTGCCGTGGGACGCGTCGGCCAAGATCTGCTCCTACGAGTGCACGTTCTGCGAACCGTGCGCCGAAGCCATGCAGGATGTCTGCCCCAACTGCGGCGGGCGCCTCGTCAGCCGTCCCACTCGCGCTCAGACCTGACGTCGCCGAGCCGGCGTCGCCGACCTGGCCTTGCCGCGGGCCCACCGCTGTGGCCCTCGCCCCGGCTCAGGCCAAGAGCAGCATCGCGACCACCACCATGCCTAGCAGCCCGACGTAGGCCCAGGCATGGCCGGACGCCGTCCCTGGTGGCCCGCGACCTGACGGCCATGAGCGAGCGGGCCTTCACTCGGCGGTTCCGCACCGAGACCGGTGACGGCCCCGCCGTCTGGCGGGGCCGCGCCCGCCTGCTCGCGGCCGTCCGTCCCGCTGCTGCGCACAGCGTCGGTCAGCGAAGTCGGAGCCCGCACCGGCTACGCCTCTCCCGCGGCGTTCACCGCCGCCTTCACCCGCGCCTTCGGCGTGCCCCCGTCCCGCTGCACCGCGAGCCGCCGGGGCGGCATCGGCCCGCAGGCCGGGGAGTAAGAGCGTCTACACCGCCCTGACCTGCACGTTCGTAGGCAGAAGGTCTATCCAGTGGGCCTGAACCCCGTCGTCTTCCCTCGGACGCCATTTCCAAGCCCCGTGGACCCGCCGAAAACGTCTGTGGCTGTGAGCCCACCCATAGGAGCCACGTCACATGCTAACGACGGTAGTAGACGCATCGAGGCCTCCGCGGAGGGCCATGCGTCTGTTGTGGGGGCTCTGACCAGGGCCGTCCTGCGTACCGGGGTAGTACGTCACATCATTGCGTCCCGCTCCGGCCACCGCTAACCCTTGCTGAAGTTCCGGGGGAGCCCGGGATCGAAACCGGGCGAATCCGCTCGCTTCGACCGAGCCCCCCCACACCCTTCGCATTGGAGAGTCACCCCCGCATGGCCATCACCACGCAGACCACCACCGCCCGCTCCACCCGCTCGACCCGCCTGCGCAAGATCTCCGTCGCGGGCATCGCCACCGCCGGTGCCGCCGCAGCGGCCCTCACGCTGGTCCCCTCGCCCGCCCAGGCCGCCGAGCCGACCGCGGCGAGCGCCAAGACCACGCAGGCCGCCGCCGCCAAGCCCCACGCCAACAACCTGGACGGCTGGATCAAGGAATCCCTGGCCATCATGAAGTCCAAGGGCATCCCCGGTACGTACGAGGGCCTGCACCGCAACATCATGCGTGAGTCCGCCGGTGACCCGAACGCCCAGAACGGCTGGGACGTGAACGCGCAGAACGGCACCCCGTCCAAGGGCCTGCTGCAGGTCATCCAGCCGACCTTTGACGCCTACCACGTCGCGGGCACCCCCAATAACCTGACCGACCCGGTCGCCAACATCACCGCGGCCGCCAACTACGCCGCCGACAAGTACGGCTCGATCGACAACGTCGACTCCGCGTACTGAGCCACGGGTCCACGAACCCACTGAGACACCGGTCGACGAAACAAGGGGCAGCGCATGCCGCACGAGAGCAGGAACGAGCAGCAGGCGCACATGGCCGACGGCCCCGCAGTGCCCGACTACGGGCCCCCGCGGGTACGGCGCTCCCGGCGCAAGCCGAAGAAGAAGACCCTGCGGTACACCGCGTGGGGCGTCCTGGGAGCCGTCCTGATCGGCGGCGGAGGTGCCGCCTATGCCTGGCAGCACCTCAACGGCAACATCCAGGGCACGGACATGAACGCCGCTCTCGGGCACGACCGGCCGAGCGAGCAAAAAGACGGCTCGATGAACATCCTCCTGCTCGGGTCCGACTCCCGGGCGGGAACCCACGGCAAGTACGGCAAGGGCGTCAGCGGCGCCCGCGCCGACACGGCGATGGTCCTGCACGTCGACAAGACCCACAAGAAGGCTTCGGTCGTCAGCATCCCGCGCGACACGATGGTCGAGCGGCCCCAGTGCGCCAAGCCGCACGGTGGCAAGGCGGCCGGCGCGCGGCAGGCGATGTTCAACTCGTCCTACCAAGTGGGCGGACCGGCGTGCACCGTGAAGACGGTCGAGAAGATGTCGGACGTCCGCATGGACCACTATCTCGAAGTCGACTTCAAGGGATTCCAGAAGCTCATCGATGAGCTCGGCGGCGTGGACATCACCACCCACAAGGCGATCCACGACACCAACAGCGGTCTCTCCCTGAACGCGGGCAAGCACACGCTCAAGGGCAAGCAGGCGCTGGAGCTCGTC
The DNA here is from genome assembly GCF_059026065.1 of Streptomyces sp. A18. NCBI lineage: Bacteria > Bacillati > Actinomycetota > Actinomycetes > Kitasatosporales > Streptomycetaceae > Streptomyces > Streptomyces sp. A18. The sequence continues at coordinate 45,036 of NZ_JBWLKL010000016.1, forward strand.
CGGACGCGGCACGGCGTCGGCGACGGCAGTGACCTGGGCCGCATCCAGCTCCAGCAGGCCTTCATCAAGGCGCTGATCCACCGCGCCGACACCGTCGATCCGCTGGGCAGCCCCGCCAAGTCCTACGACCTGGCGGACACCGCGACCAAGACGATCAGCGCGGACTCGGACCTGGCCTCCGCGGACAAGCTCCTCGGCCTGGCCAACGAGCTGAAGGGCATCAGCCCCGACCGCACCAACATGGTCACGATGCCGGTCACCTACGACTCCCGGGACGCGGGACGGGTCCTGCCGCTGGACAAGGCCTCGCACAAGGTGTGGAGCGCCCTGCGCCAAGACCGGCCCATCCCGAAGTCCGCGACGCAGGACTCGGTCGGCGACCAGTCCGACTCGCCGGTGTCCGCGGGCACCTGACGAAGCCGGGAGCCCAGGCCGACCTGGATCACCGCGCTCCGTCGCGCCCCGCGCGGCTGAGGGCTCCCGGCCACCACGCCCCTATGGATCCTTTAGATCCTTCACCGGTGAAAGCGGCGGCGGCGTGTAGCTCACCCCGTACACCCGGGCGAACCGGTTGGCCGCGGCCGCCGACCCACCGAGCCGCTCCAGAAAGAACGCGCGCGCCATCGACTTCATCTGTTCACCGCTCACGTATACGACCCACCTGTTGGACGCGGCATTGAAGCGCGCTGCGTCCACCGCCGACTCCAGACCCGAAGCAGGCTCCCGCAGCAGTCGTCCGCCCAATGCGAGGAACCGCCTGACGGTATCGAGCTCCGAGCGGCGCAGACCCACCTGTTGGAGACCCGGCACGGGAGGCTCGACGGTCGGGGGAGCGGCCCGCACCTGTGCGTAGAGCAGCGCGTCCCACCCGTCGTGGGTCAGCTGTACCGCCCACGGGACGGGATGGCCCGCCTTCACCGAGAGCTCAGCCTGTTCCTCGTGGGGCGCCACTCGGGCAAGACCGAGTTTCACCAGGGGGCTCGTGGAGCGTTCATCAAGTCCGGGCCCTGCCATGGCCCACCCATCGGTTGTGCGCTGCACGTCAGCCACGCGTTGCAGCAGCGCGTAATGCCCAGCCGAGCGCCGCATCTCTGCCCCTCCCACCAAACAGTGCGTGCCGCGACGCTAGCGTGCGCCCGTGCCCGGAGGGGCGTTGTTGAGGCGGGATACCCCCGAAATCAGGGTGAGCGCCGCGAGCGCGCGCCTGTCTGGACCCGCGCGCGGTCAGTGGGCCCCTGGACCTGTTTCAGATCAACTGAGCCGGCTACCCGATCACCGCGAAGGCACAGCGCTGTGCGACGTAGGCGCCGGTCGGTTGGGACAGACAGCCACCGGCGCTGCCGCATGCTGGGGATCAGCGAACTCTGGCCATGCATGTGTGGGATCTGCGATGCTCGCCTCAGAAGCGGTCCTGCCCGACCGGGGAGGCGGCGTGAGCAGTCGAGAGGCGGAGCAGGTGAGCGGGTGGCTTCCTCGTCGGACTCTCTGAACACACCGGCACTGAGCCCCTGTCATGCCCTGGAGGAGCAGGCTCCCGACACCGAATGTGCGGACGAGGTCGCCGAGATCAAGGCGCTGCGGACCGAGGTCAACGACCTGCATCGCGCCATGGAATCCCATCCCTCCATAGACCAGGCGCGGGGCATGCTGATGACGCTGGGGCCCTGCTCGGCGGATGAGGCGTGGCAGATCCTGGTCGAGGTGTCGCAGCACTCCAACACCAAACTGCGGGCGGTGGCGGAAGAGCTGATCGCCACCACGGAGGGAGAGCCGTTGCCCGCCCCGATCCGTAAGGCTTTGGCCGAGGCACTGCGAAAGCGATAGACGCCGACGTGGGACGTGCGACGAGCTACGGGCTGATCGTCCTCCCGTCCCGGGCTGATTCTTCCTCTCGTCCCTATCGGGTGGTGACCGTCCTGAGGACCGCACCGGCCACGTCCTCGGGAGAACGGCCGGCGCCCGTATCGATGTGATCCAGGCCCAGCCTGTTTCCTGGATCCGGGGCCACAGCCGTTCGTAGTGATCCAGAACGGACGAGATCAGCTCGTCCACCGTGAGAGATCGGTAGTGCTCGGCGACGTGTGCGGGCACTTCCCACTGCGGCGTCCGCCAGGGCCGTCCCGGGTGCCACGCCAGGTGGTCGGTCGACAGGTACTCGAACCCGGCTCGGTCCGCCACCACTTGAGCGACGGTCGACTTCCCCGCATGCGAGGTTCCCCCGATCAACACCACTCGCGCACCGTGCATGTGGGCGACCCTACCGATCGCCGCAGTGGACTTCGCCAGACCGTTATGCCCTCAGGCCCTCAGGCCGTAAGTTCGGCGAGGTCGGTGGCGTCGAGGCGCAGTCCGGCCGCGGCGAGGTTCTCGGCCAGGTGCGTGGGGGAGCCGGTTCCGGGGATGGCCAGCATGTTCGGTGAGCTCGCGAGCAGCCAGGCCAGGGCGACCTGGGCGGTCGTCGCGTCGTGCCGCTCGGCGACCTGTGCGAGGCGGTCGTGCTCGATCGGGTCGAAGCCGCCACCGAGCGGAAAGAACGGCACGTACGCGATGTCGTGTTCCGCGCACCGGGCAAGGACGGCGACGTCGTCGGGACGATGCACGTGGTACTGGTTCTGCACCGCGACGACCGGCGCGATGGCCCGCGCCTCGTCGAGCTGTGCCAGGTCGACGTTGCTGACTCCAAGGTGGCGGATCAGACCCTCTTCGCGCAGTTCGGCCAGGGCCGCGAACCGGTCGGCCACGCTCTCGCTGCCCGGCTCGCTCATTCCGCCGACCCGCAGGTAGACGAGGTCCAGCCGGTCGAGACCGAGGGCGCGCAGATCGTCGGTCACCAGACCGCGCAGATCCTGGGGCCCGGCCTGGCCGGTGGGCACGCCGTCGGCTCCGCGCAGCGGGCCGACCTTGGTGGCGATCAACAGCTCGGCCGGGTAGGGCGCGAGAGCCCTGTGGATCAGTTCGTTGGCATGCACCTCGCCCCGAGCGTAGAAACCGGCCGTGTCGATGTGGTCGACGCCCGCGTCGACCGCCTGCCGCAGCACCGCGACGCCGGTCTGCGGGTCGCGTGCCGGACCGGTGAACGTGCCTGCGGCCAGGCGCATCGCGCCGAAGCCGAGACGGTTGACGCGGCGGTCGCCGCCGAGCATGAACTGGCCGCTCGCTGCGGCCGTGGTCTGTGTGGTCATGTCCCCAGCCTCACCTCTCGACGGCCTCTCGGAGGCCGGATGGCAACCTGTTGCCACGCGCGTGAGCGAGACTGGGGGAGTGACCGACCACACCACGCTGACGATCCACGGCGAGAGGGAACTGGCCGCGCGGACCGCCATGCTGTTCGGCGAGACGACGCGTGAGTTCTTCTGCGCGGCCAACGACCTGCACACCTGGTTGCGGCCCGAGGCACGAGAGGCGATGGTGGGCCGCCTGCGCCCTCGGACCGCGGAGGGCATGGTCGTACGCAAGCTCTACACACCCGCCGTGCTGGCGGACGAGGAACAGCGGTTGCACCTGTTCGACATCGCGGCCGCCGGTGGGCAGGTGCGTGTCCGTGCCGCGACCCTGCCGCACGAGACGATCATCGTCGACCGCCGGGTGATGATCCTGGCCGGCCGCAATGGCGCCCGCGGGCGCGAGTTCACGATCACGACCGCACCGGCTCTGGTCGGCGGAGTCCACGCCCTGATGTGCGCCACGTGGGACGCCGGCACCCCTGTCGCGGACTACCTGCGGCGCGAGACCGAGGACCTGGACGCGGATTCGCTCGCCGTGCTGCGAGCCCTCGCGGCCGGAGTCACCGACGCCGTGGGCGCGCGCCGCGTCGGCATGTCCGTGCGGACCTACCGCAGGCGGGTCGCCGAGTTGATGACCGCGCTGGAAGCCGATTCACGGTTCCAGGCCGGGGTCAACGCAAGCAGGCGTGGTCTGACCGGCAACTGATGGCCCGCGGCAGCGACGCCATGCGCCGGCGTTCAGTCCGGCCGCGGTCCGAGTGAGGTGCTGGGCCAGTACTGCGGCCGCCGTGTCGGCGTCGCGGACCAGCGCGGCTCGCCGGCGTGTTGTCACGGGCGAGTTGAAGCTCGGCGGTCACTACCAGCTCGAGGCCAACGCCGGTGGCGAGGTGCTCCGCTGCGAGCCGCCCCGGCTGCCGCGGGTCAGCTGGACGATGGGAGAACCCAGGAGGGCGAACTCAGCGAGGTCGAGGTGCGCGCCTGGCGCCCGACGGCGAGGAGCGCACCCGCTTCGAACTGGAGCATGTGGCCATCGTCGACCCGACGTTCTGGGAGACCTGCGGCCCCGGCGCCACAGGTGTCGGCTGGGACCTCGGCCTGAAGGTCGGCGCGCGGGCTCGGTGCGGCGGGCGAAGTGCGGGGCCATTGACGAAAGTCAAGGGGCGCTCCGTACTTTCGCCGGTGCCGGGCGCCTCACCGGATTCCTACGCTCGCAGGCATGATCAGAAACCGCATCCGGGGCAGGGCCGCAGCAGTCCTGGCGGCCCTCGCCTCTCTCGCTCTGACCGTCACGGCCTGCGGCGACGGCTCGTCGTCGAGTGGACCTGCTTCCGCACCGGTACGGGAGGCCGGACTCTCCCTCCCGCGCCCGTCCGGACCCCACCTCATCGGACGGGACACCCTCCACCTCGTGGACGAGAGCCGCCGCGACCTCTGGGTGCCCTCGGCCGGGGACCGGGAGCTGATGGTGTCCGTCTTCTATCCGGCCGTGCGCAGCAGTGGCGGCGCCCTTGCGCCGTACATGGCGGTCAAGGAAGCCGGACTTCTGTTGGAGGGGCAGAAGTTGGACCAGCGGATAGAGGCCGATCAGGTCGCCTCCGTCCGGACGAACGCCAGGGCCGGCGCAAGGCCGGTCAAGGGCAGGCATCCGCTCGTGGTCCTCTCCCCGGGCTTCACCCTGCACCGGGCCACCCTGACCGGCCTGGCGGAGAAGCTGGCCTCGCAGGGCTACGTCGTGGCTCTCGTCGACCACGCGTACGAGTCCTTCGGAACACAGTTCCCGGGCAAGGGGGAGTCCTCGCGCATGCGTGACTGCGTCGCCTGCGAGAAGGTCGAGAAGGCGCCACGCGGCAACTCGGGAGAGAGCAAGCTGCTGGCCGAGGCCGCCCGGAACCGGGCGGCGGACATCTCCTTCGCCATCGACGCGTTGACGGGACGCTCCCGCATCGACGGCGGGCGACACCCCGACTACCCCGCCCTGATCGACACCCGGCGGATCGGTGCCGCCGGACATTCCCTGGGCGGGAACGCGGCGGCGGTGGCCGTGGGCACCGACCACCGGATCCGCGCCGCGGCCAACCTGGACGGCACCTTCTTCGCCCCGGTCCCCGGTGCCGGCACCGGACGCCCTCTTCTCATGCTCGGCACCCGGAACGGTCACACCCCCCGCGCCGACGACGCCTCCTGGTCGCGCGAGTGGCGACGCCTGCACGGCTGGAAGCGCTGGCTCACGGTCGCCGACTCCGGGCACCTGTCCTTCACCGACATGCCCGTCCTCGGCGGACAGGCCGGGATGACCGACCCCCAGGCCCCGCTGTCTGGGAAGCGCTCGGGCCAGATCACCAACGGGTACGTCACCGCCTTCTTCGACCAGCAGCTCCGAGCCCGGCACCGAGCGGTCCTGGACGGCCCATCGAAGGACAATCCGGAGGTCGCCTTCCACTCCCCCTGACCGGCGGCTGTGATCCTCGGCGACCGAGGCGATCCTGGAGCAACTGGTCGACGTGCAGTTCCTGGAGCCACCGGCTCCGGGCCGCTACCGCTTCCACCCGCTCACCCGGCTGTTCGCCCTGCGATCGGCGACGGAGACGGGCGGCGTGATTCGGTCTGGGGCAGGGGAGGGATGAACGCCTTTACACGTCCCAGTAGTTGAGCGGCGCCGACCCCAGGCTGTGGCCTCTGCGGTCGAGCACCCGTCCCACGTGCTTGACCGTGCGCAGCACCACGGCGCGCTCCGTGATGCGCAGATCGAGGTGTGCGAGGCGGCTGTTGAGCAGCGCCTCGGTGGTGTGGACCTCGGACAGGGTCGGCAGCCAGATGTCGAGCACCAGATTGTGCGCACCCGCCGTGATGCTGCACATCCGCAGGCCCGGCAGCGTACGCAGCGCGCTCACCGTCTCGTCGAGATGCTGGGCGGGCACCGAGCCGAAGTACACGACGGAGACCGGGAAGCCGGTCAGCGGCCGGGCCAGCGCGCAGCGCAGCGAGAGCCGTCCGGTGCCGGTCAGGACGCGCAGCCTGCGCCGGACGGTCGCGGCGGAGGCGCCGACGGTGTCGGCAAGCTCGGTCAGGGGCATCCTGCCGTCGGCGCCGAGCGCGAGGGCGATCCGGCGGTCGAGGGGCCGCAGCGGTTCGTCGGGCAGCGCGGGCCGTTCCACGGTGAGCGCCCCGCGCTGTTGCCGGGTGAGGCTGCGCAGCCGCCACGAGGCCCCCTCGAAAGGCGCCGCGGTGATGACATGGCTCCGTACGGCGCGCACCCCGGGCAGCTGCGACACCCGGTCGCCGGAGAGCCGGGCCAGGCCGTCGAGGTCGGTGGCCGCGGCGATCGCGAGCAGATCACGCCCGCCCGAGGTCTGCTTGAGGCTCAACACGTGCGGATCACGCGCGAGTTGACCGATGGTGTCCTCGCTGAGCCGCCCGCCCATGTCGATCTCGACCTGTGCGTAGACACCCTCGTCGTGGCCGGGCGACAGATAGCCGTCGACCCAGGCCACCCCCGCGCGGGCCATGCGCTCCCAGCGGCGGGCGACCGTCACCGCGTCGACCTCCAGGACCTCGCCCATCCGCACCCAGGACACCCGGGGCTGGATCTGGAGGGCGTGCACGATGGCCAGGTCCAGCTCGTCCAGGTTGTGCGCTCGCTGCGTATCCATGAGGGTTGCTGAATCCTGCGTCGAAGTCGGTCTGGTGAAGGATTCCGGCGATTTTACACAGTCGTGATCCCTGATACCGATGATCGTCGGCCATGAGCCACGCACAGTTCTCCTCCCTGCGCATCATCCGAGCCCGCCTCGTCGACGGCACCGGCGCGGCCCCCGTGACGGACGCCGTCATCGACATCGACGAGGACGGCACGATCGTCCACGCGGGACCGGCCGCCACAGCGCCCGAGGCGCCCGCACGGGCCCGGACCGTGGACGCGGCAGGACGCACGGTCCTGCCGGGCTTCATCGACACCCATGTCCACCTCGCGATCGAATCGCCCCGGCAGATGGTCCGCCGCCACGAGAGCGATCAGACCCTGGAGACGTTCCGCACCGCCGAGCGCCTGCGCATCACCCTTGAGGCGGGCATCACCACCGCCCGTGACCTGGGCGGCCTGCCGGCCGGCTACCGGGACGCGGTGGCCGCGGGCCTCACCACGGGACCCCGGCTGCACACGGCGGTCCGCATCCTCAGTCACACCGGCGGCCACGCCGACTTCCGCTCGGAGTGCGGCTTCGATCCCAGCGCCGGAGTGGGCGAGATCGCCGACACCCCGGACGAGGTACGCGTCGCGGTGCGCCGCCTGCTCCGCTCCGGCGCCGACGTGATCAAGGTCTGTGCGACCGGCGGGATGAGCAGCCCCTACGACCAGCCCGACGACGAGGGCCTGACCGTCGAGGAGATCCGTACGGTCGTCGACGAGGTGGCCCGGCACGGCGGCCGCCCCGTGGCGGCCCACGCACAGGGCACCGCGGGCATCATCAACGCGATCCGCGGCGGCGTGAGCAGCGTCGAGCACGGCTACGGCCTCACCGCACAGGCGCGCGAACTGGCGGGCGAGCAGGGCACGTTCGTGGTGCCGACCCTGTCGACGGTGTTCGACGGCATCGACCGCTCGACCATGCAGCCCTTCCACTACGAGAAGAAGGTCCGCTGGTCCGGCATCACCCGGGAGAACATCGCCGCGGCCATCTCCGACGGCGTACGCATCGCGATGGGCACCGACGCGGCGATGGTGCCGCACGGCCGCAACCTGCGCGAGCTCTCGCACCTCGTGTCCCTCGGCATGACTCCGGAGCGGGCCATCGAGGCGGGCACCCGCAGCGCCGCCGAACTCCTGGGCCTCTCCGCGGAGATCGGCACCCTGGAGGCGGGCAAGCACGGCGACCTGGTGATGTGCGACGGCGATCCGCTCGCGGACATCTCCGTCTTGTCCGACCCGGCGCGCATCGTGCTCGTCGCCCAGCGTGGCGCCGTACGCAAGGACACGCTCGCCCTGGCACAGTCCGCCCCCGCGGCGAGCGGCGCGCCATCCGAAGGAGCCGCCGGATGAGCACCTCGGTCACCTCCGCGAAGACGCCCACAGGCGGACCGCCGAAGCGGTCCCTGCTCGACAAGGTCATGAACGGCATCGAGCGCGCGGGCAACAAACTGCCGCACCCGGTGCTGCTGTTCCTCGGCCTCTTCGTGATCATCGGCACGGTCTCGACGGTCCTCGCCGCCACCGGCACCACCGTCACGGTCCCCGGCGAGGACGAGACACTCGCGGTCAAGGGCCTGTTCAGCGGCGAGGGCGTGCGCTGGCTGCTCGAGAACTTCATACCGAACTTCACCGGCTTCCCCTCGCTGGGCACCGTCCTGCTGATGATGGCCGCGGTCGGCGTGGCCGAGAAGACGGGCCTGCTCGAGACGGCCGTACGCGCCTCCATCGCGCGGGCCCCCAGGCGGCTGCTGCCCTACCTGGTCGCCTTCGTGTCCTGTCAGGCGCACCTGATGAGCGACGTGGCGATCCTGGTGATCCCGCCGCTGGCCGCACTCGCCTTCAAGAACGCGGGCCGCAACCCGATCGCGGGCCTCATCGGCGGTTTCGCCTGCGTCTGCGCGGGCTACGCGGCGGGCTTCTCGATCGGCGCCCTCGACGCGCTCTACACCGGCATCACGCACCAGGCCGCCGCGGTCGTGCCGGGCGGCGAGGACGCCCCCACGCACATCCTCATCAACTACTTCTTCACGTCCGCGGCCAGCTGCGTCCTCGCCCTGATCGGCGGCTTCCTGATCTCCCGCGTCCTCGAACCCCGGCTTCCCCAGCCGGACCCGCGGGCCGACGAAGTCGAGACGGAGGCCGACACCGAGGCTGAGGCGGACCCCTCCGTCACGGTCACGGTCACCGCCAGGCAGCGCACGGGCCTGCTGCGCTCGGGCCTGGCCGTCCTGCTCTACGCGGCCGTCGTGGTCACCTGCTGGCTGCTGCCGGGCTCCCCGCTGCGGGGCGAGGGCGGTGCGCTGGTCCCCTCGCCGGTCCTGAACGGCATCGTGCCGCTCCTGTTCGTCGCGTTCGTCCTCGCGGGCGTCGTCTACGGCCGCACCGTCGGCACGATCAAGCGCGCCGACGACACTCCTCGCATGATGGCCGATTCGATCACCGGGATGTCCGGATACATCGTGCTGATCCTGGTGATCTCGCAGGTCATCGGAGTCTTCGACTGGTCCAACGTCGGCACCCTGCTTGCGGTGAACGGAGCGAACCTCCTTGAATCCGCCGGCCTGACCGGCTTCACCGGCCTGGTCCTGTTCGTCCTCCTGGTCTGCGTCCTGAACCTGTTCGTCACCTCCGGCTCTGCCCTGTGGTCCCTGGTCGCCCCGGTCTTCGTCCCGGCGTTCATGCTCATCGGCATGGAACCGGCCGTCACCCAGGCGGCGTTCCGGATCGGCGACTCCGCGACCCAGATGATCACCCCGCTCAATCCGTACGTCTTCCTGATGCTGACGATGCTGCGCCGCTACGAACCCGGGGCGCAGCTCGGCACGGTCCTGTCCCGGCTCTCGGTGTTCGTGGTCCCGTTCCTGGTCGCCTGGCTCGCGGTCCTCGGCATCTTCTACGGCATGGGCCTGCCGCTCGGCCCCGGCGCGGAGATCACGCATCGATGACGAGGTCCTCCAACGGTGTCGAGCAGCACAGGAGGATCTTGTCCTGTGCGATCTCACGCGGACGGATGCCGCCGTTGTGCCGCATGTCGACGGAACCGGACACCAGCTTCGACTTGCAGGTGCCGCACAGGCCCTGGGCGCACGAGGCCGGCAGACTGAGCCCCGCTCGGGACGCGGCGGACAGGAGGGCGGTGTCGGCGTCGCACTTGATCGTGCGCCCGCTGCGGGCGAACTCGACCTTGAAGGCGGGAGAAGTACGGGGGCCCGGCCTCGTGTCGACCGGCAGCGTCGGCGCCTCGAAGGCGAAGCTCTCCTCGTGGTAGCGGTCCATGGCGAAGCCCGCGTCCGACAGCATGAGGCGTACGCCGGTCATGTAGCCGTCCGGTCCACAGGTGAAGACCTCCCGTTCGAGGAGGTCCGGCGCGATCTGCCGCAACGTCCGAGGCGTCAGCCGGCCGCGGTGACCGCCCCAGGGTTCGTTCGGCGCGTCCTCCTCGCAGACGTGGACCACCCGGAAATTCGGCGCGGTCGCGGCGATGAGGTCGAGTTCGCGGCGGAACACGATGTCCGACGGCGTGCGGGCACTGTGCACGAACACCACGTCCGCCGGGTCGGCCAGGTCGTACAGCGCCCGGGTCATCGACATCACCGGAGTCACTCCGCTGCCGCCGGACAGGAAGAGGTACTTGGGCGCCGGATGCCGGACCGTGGAGAACGCGCCGTGCGGGCCGTGTGCCCGCACGGTGTCGCCGGGCCGCAGGCGGTCGTGCAGCCAGTTCGACACGAGCCCGCCGGGTACGCGCTTCACCGTCATGGCGACCAGGAAGGGGCGCGTGGGCGGCGAGGAGATGGTGTAGCAGCGCTGCACCGGCAGCCCGTCGATGTCGAGGGTCAGGGTCAGGAACTGCCCCGGGTCGTGCCGGAACAGCCGCGGCTCGGCGGCCTCGAACACGAACGTCCTCACGTCGTGCGTGATCTGCTGGACCTGACGGCACAGCAGCAGTTCATCGGTCTCGCCGTCCCACGACGGGACCTCGGCGGCGCTCACTGCGCTTCCCGGTGTGCCCTGAGCCGTGTCACGTACCAACTGACGAATGCCTCGACCTGCTCCTCCGACAGCGCGTACGGGCCCGGTCCATAGGCCGGGCTGCTCACGCCCTGCTGGGCACGGGCGACGAACACCGCGTCCTGCTCGTTCGTGGCCGCCCACACCTTGGTCAGGGTGTCGAGGTCGTAGTCGACGCCCTCGACGGCGTCGGCGTGCACGAGCCAGGTGGTACGGACGAGGGTGCGGTCCGGCGCGAGCGGGAGCACGGAGAACGTGACCGCGTGGTCGGCCATGAAGTGGAACCACGCGTTGGGCTGCGTGTGGAAGGCCAGCCGGCCCAGGCGGGCGGTGGGGAAGTCCGCCAGCAGACGCGTGCAGGCGGCCGCGCCGTCCTGGGTGTAGGACTCGCCCGCGAGGTCGAGGGGTTCGCGCTGGATGCGGAAACCGGTGGGGCGGGTGTCGAGTTCCTCGATCGCGGCGTAGGGCAGGCCGAGGGACTCGTAGGTGGCACGGGCGTCGGCGTCGGCCTTCAGGTAGCGGTCGTAGGCCGGGCGCAGCGCCGCGGGGATGTCCTGCTCCTCGTAGCCGTACGTGGGGAAGAACGTGCACAGGAGTTCGGGGTGACCGCCGCAGTGGTAGCACTCCCGGTTGTTCTCCATGGTCAGTTTCCAGTTGCCGTTCTCGACCAGGTCGATCTGCGCGGCGACCTTGGCGCGGGCCAGGTGGTGCGGAGCGATGTACGGCTCGACGCGGGAGGCCACCTCGTCGAAGTCGTCGGGTGGCTTGTCGGCCACGCAGATGAAGACGAGCCCGGCCACCGTGCGCGCGTGCACGGGCCGCAGCGCGAAGCAGGAGGGGTCGAAGCCGGGTCCCTGGGACTCGGCGTGCAGCAGTTTCCCGTCCACGCCGTACGTCCACCGGTGGTACCCGCAGACGATGTTGCCCACCGAGCCGCGCTCTTCGTTGAGGATGCGTGTGCCGCGGTGCCGGCAGACGTTGTGGAAGGCCCGTACTTCTTCCTCGTCGTCACGGACGACGATGACCGAGTACGGGCCGATGGTGACCGTCACATAGTCGCCGGGCTCGGGCAGCTCCGCCTCGGCGGCCACGAACAGCCAGTGCTGGGCGAAGACGGCTTCGATGTCGAGGGCGAAGAGCTCCTCGCTGAGGTAGAAGGGGGCTTCGAGGCTCTGTCCGACGGGGCGCCGGGCGAGGAGGTCGCCCACGTCGGCCTCGGCGGAAGATGTCACTTGGTGCATCTCAACTCTCCAATGCATCCGTGGAGTTGATGGGAGTGGGAGGGTCTTCAGACCGGCAGGCACAGCCGCAGTGCGTCGTAGATCGCGGCGTGGATGTTGCGGGCGGTGACGGCGTCGCCGACGCGGAACAGCTGGTAGCGGCCCGCCTCGTTGCGGACCACCGTCTGTTGTTCGTGCGCCAGCAGAGCGGTGTGGTCGACCTCGCCGAGGTTGGTCGACCCGGGAAGGAGCGCGACGTACAGCTCGTCATTCGGCAATGTCCCGTGCTCGACGACTACTTGGTCCACGATCCGCTCGGTCTCGGTTTCCGTGTACTCGCTGTAGAGGGTCGCCGCGAGCCGCCCGTCCGTGGTGCGGCGCACGGACCGCAGCCGCTGGGCGAGCGTGGTGGTGACGCCGTGGGCGGTGAACGCCCGTAGGTAGGCGGGGGAGTTCATGCTGCCGACGTCGGGAGCGAGGGTGCGCTCGGGAGTGACGTACTCGATCCGGGCGTGGGACGCGGTGAGGACCTCTGTCGCGTCCATGGCCGGATGGCCGCCGTGATCGTCGTAGACGAGGATGCGGGCCGCTTCGCCTCGGGGGCGCGGCAGGGAGCCCGTCATCACGTCCCAGGTGTCGGCGACCAGGCTCTCGCCCGCGGCGAGGAAGCTGCGGTCGGGGGTGCCGCCGGTGGCGACGATGACGAGGTCGGGGTCTTCGGCGAGGACGTCGTCCGCCTCCGCGTAGGTGCCCAGGCGCAGGTCGACGCCGTGATGCTTGCACTCGGCCATACGCCAGTCGACGATGCCGAGCAGGTCGTGCCGGCGGGGGTTGGACGCGGCGAGCCTGATCTGGCCGCCGGGCCGGCCGCTCGCCTCGAACAGGACGACGTCGTGGCCGCGTTCGCCGAGCACGCGCGCCGCCTCCAGACCGGCCGGACCGCCTCCGACGATCACCGCTTTCCTGCGGGGGCCGGTGGTGGCGGATATGAGGTGCGGTACGTGGAGTTCGCGGCCGGTGGCCGGGTTGTGCACGCACTTGGTGTCACCGGAGTCGTAGATCGCGTCGAGGCAGTAACTCGCCCCGACACAGGGCCGGATGCGATCCTCTTGGCCTGCCTTCACCTTGGCGACCAGGTGCGGGTCGGCGATCTGCGCGCGGGTCATGCCGACCAGGTCGAGGAGCCCTTCGCGCAGGGCGTGCCGCGCCGTGGCGACGTCGGCGATCCGCGCCGCGTGCATCACGGGGACCGAGAGCCGTCGCCTGACCTCTCCGGTGAAGCCCAGGAACGGCCCGAGCGGGGTACCGATGGGCGGGATGGCCTTGGCGAGGGACGCGTCGCTCTCGATGGAGCCGTGGATGGCGCTGATGAAGTCGATGCCGTCGGAGGTGAATTGCTCGGCGGCGGCGAGTGCTTCCTCCATGCCGAGGCCGCCGGGGCGTGCCTCGTCCAGCGACATCCGGATGCCGACGACGAAGTCCGGGCCGACGGCTTCGCGGACGGCACGGATCACCCGGCGCGGAAACGTCATGCGGCGCTCCAGGCTGCCGCCCCACCGGTCGCCCCGGTGGTTGGTGGCGGGGGACAGGAAGCTGTCCAGGAGGTGGCCGTACGCCTCCAGTTCGACGCCGTCGAGCCCACCCTCCCGGCAACGGAGCGCCGCGGAAACGTAGTTGGCGACGATCCGGTCCAGGTCCCAGTCCTCCGCGGCCTTGGGGAACGAGCGGTGGGCGGGTTCGCGCAGCGGTGAGGCGGACACCAACGGGAGCCAGTCCCCGGTGAAGTTGCTGGTGCGGCGGCCCAGGTGGGTGACCTGGCACATGACCGCCGCCCCGGCGTCGTGCACGTCGTCGGTGAGGCGGCGCAGCCACGGCACGATGTCGTCGCGGTACAGCAGCAGGTTGCCGAACGCGGGCGGGCTGTCGGGGGAGATGACGGCCGAGCCGCCGATCATGGTGAGACCGGCGCCGCCCCGTGCCTTTTCGAGGTGGTAGGCGCGGTAGCGGTCCTTGGGCAGGCCGTCCTCGCCGAACGCCGGTTCATGTGAGGTGCTGACGACGCGGTTGCGCAGGGTGAGGTGCTTGAGCTGGAAGGGCTTGAGCAGGGGATCCAGGGTGAGTGAGGGCACGGCAGCTCCTCGGCAAGCTCAGAAATGCGCGGACAAGCTCAGACAGCGTGCGTTTCGCTATGCGAAACAACACCGCTATACGAGACAAATGGTGGAGCCGGAAATCCCCGGCCGTCAAGAGCCTTCGCAGCCCTCGCCCGAGCCGCGCTCAGCCGCGCTTCACGTACCCCCGGCGCCAGGAGATCTTCGCGCCGGCCGTCATCAACTGTTCCGCGAGGTCGGGCACGGTTTCCTCGTTGATGCGGAAGGTCGGCCCGGACAGCGCCACCGCCGCGATGACCTGACCGTCCAGGGCGCGGATCGGGGCGGCGATGGCAGCCAGGCCGAGAGCGTGCTCCTCGATCGTGATCGCGTACCCACGCTCACGGACCGCTTCGAACTCCGCCGTGAGACGCGCCGGGTCGACGATGGTGTGCGGGGTGTACTTCTCCGGCCCTCGCGCGAAGATCTCCGCGACCTGACCGGGAGCCATGTACGCCAGGAAGAGTTTGCCCGACGCGGTGGCATGCATCGGGGTGCGCCTGCCGACCCAGTCCCAGGTCGTGATCGCCGCCGCACCGATCGCCTGGTCGACGCTGATCACGTCGTGCCCGTCGTGGATCGCCACGTTCACGGTGTCGCCCACCGCCGCGGCCAGCTCCTGGCAGATCGGGCGGCTGAGCATGGACAGGTCGTTCACCTTGCTCGCCCCGGCGGCGAGTTCGACCATCGTGTACCCGATGCGGTAACGCCCGCGCTCGGTGTCCTGCTCGACCAGGCCCCGCGACTCCAGCGTCGCAAGCAGCCGGAACACGGTCGACTTGTGGATGGCCAGCGCCTCGGCGATGTCGGTCACGCCGGACGGGCCCTGCGCGGCCAACACCTGAAGGATCGATACCGCCCGGTCGACGGACTGCACCGAGTGGTCACGTGGACGGCCCCCGTTGCTGGTCATGGCGGAAAGCGTATCCGAGCGGCGGGCACCGCCAGCGAACACGTGACCCACATGACCCATGTGCCCCACCTGACCCACGTGACCCACCGGGCACATGGCGTTGGGCCGGAGGCGCCGGTACAAAACTCCTTGTCCCACCCACCAACGGTCCCTAGAGTGAGATCACTTCGACGAGACGTTCCCCAGAAGCACGCCGCAGAGCGGGAACGTCCCACCTCGCAGAGGTGCCGGAGGGGCGGCAGCCAACTTTGTCGACCCTTCCTGTCGGAGGTCTCCTTCATGAACATCGGTATCGGTCTGCCCATCGGTGACCCTGCCACCCTGCTCACCTGGGCCCGACGCGCCGACGCGGGCCCCTTCAGCACGCTCGGCCTGCTCGACCGGCTCGTCTACGACAACCCCGAACCCCTGGTCGCCCTCGCCCTTCTCGCAGGCGCCACCTCCCGGATCCGCGTCCAGACCGAGGTGCTGCTCGCACCGCTGCGCGACACCGTCCTCCTCGCCAAGCAGGCCGCCACCTTGGACCAGATGTCCGGCGGCCGGCTGGTGCTCGGCCTGGGCGTCGGAGGCCGGGACGACGACCATCAGGCCGCGGGCATCGACAAGCGCACCCGAGGCCGACGCCTCGACGAGCAGATGGCACTCATGCGCCGCCTGTGGTCCGGCGAACCGTACGGTCACGACATCGGCCCGATCGGCCCTGCGCCCGCCCGGCCGGGCGGACCCGAAGTCCTCTTCGGCGGTTTCAAGCCCGCCGCGATCGAACGCGTCGCACGCTGGGGCGACGGCTTCCTCGCCGCCGCGCCGCTCTCCTGGGCAGGCGGCCTGTTCGACACCGCCCGAAGGTTCTGGAAGGAGTACGACCGCGACGGCGAACCGCGCATCGTCGCGCAGATCAACGTCGCGCTCGGCCCCGAAGACGTGATCGGTGACGCCCGGTCCAACATGCACGCGTACTACGCCTTCACCGGCATGGCCGACCGCATGGTCGCCGGACTGTGCACTACCCCGACCGAGATCCGCGCCGCGATCACCGCCTTCACCGACCTCGGCGCCGATGAGGTCATGCTCTACTGCCATGGCCTGGACCCGAACCAGGTGGACCGCCTGGCCGAGACGCTGAGTTGACCGATGCCGGGTTCCTGTCCCGATGGACGAGCAGGTGCCCGGCTTCATCTACACCGGTGAGGAGGCGCCCGACGTGGGCTTCCTCGGGTTCCTCGACCACGGGTTCGGGGTCCGCATCGACTGGGCGGACACCTCGGCGCCGCAGCCGACCGCCGTCTTCGCGGAGGCTGCCCCCTGACCCTCTCTGGGTCACCGGCGACCACGAACAGCGGCCTCCCGGCGGATCTCCTCGCCGGGAGGCCGCTGCGAGGGCGGCATATCGGTTGCCGGTCCCGCTGCCGTGCAGCAGGATGCGGGGATGCGTTTCTCGATCAACATCCCGAACTTCGGCGACTTCGCCGATCCCAGGACCGTGGCGAAGCTGGCCGTGGCGGCGGAACAGGCAGGGTGGGACGGCCTGTTCGTCTGGGATCACGTGCTCCATCGCAAGCACGAGGGCAGGCCCTTCGGTGATCCCTGGATGCTGCTGACCGCCGCCGCGCTTGCGACCTCCCGGATCAGACTGGGCACGCTGGTCACCCCCGTCGCCCGGCGCCGCCCGCAGCAGCTCGCCCGCCAGGTGGCGACCCTGGACGTCCTGAGCGGCGGCCGGGTCACGTTCGGCACGGGGCTCGGCGGGCCCGTCGTGGACGAGTACGCGAGTTTCGGTGACACCACGGACCCGAAGGTGCTGGCCGAACGCCTGGACGAGGGCTTGGACCTGCTGCAGCGTTACTGGACGGGCGAGCCGGTGAACCACGACGGACGGCACTTTCAGGCACGGGACGTGACGCTGCTGCCGGCCACGGCGCAACGTCCTCGGCCACCGGTCTGGGTCGCCGGTTTCTGGCCGAACCGCCCGCCCATGCGCCGGGCGGCCCGCTGGGACGGCGCGGTCCCGCTGTTCAACGACGCCAAGCACGGCCATGTGCCGCCGATCGGTCAGGTCCGCGACCTGGTCGCCTACGTACGACAGCAGCGCGAGGACCGCCCCGACGCTCCCTTCGAGATCGTCCTCGGCGGTGCCACGCCGGGCGGCGACGCCGCCAAGACCCGTGACATGCTCGGCCCGTTGGCCGATGCGGGAGTCACGTGGTGGGACGAGCGGCAGATCGAGACCGGTGACGGAGTCGACCGGCTCACTCCGGTGCTGCGCCGCGTCGAACAAGGCCCGCCGGTCTTGTAGTCACGCAGGTGTCCGCGGGTGGGCCCGGGTGCGGGGCCGGAACTTGGTTCCTTTCCGCAGCCGCGGGCCAAGTAAGGGGCTCAGGGGCTGGGGACGGCCGGGGGGCAGGAGTTCGCGGATGAGGGGTGCGATGCCCTCGGCGGGGCGCACGAAGTCGACCTGGCCGGTCTCGACGGCGGATCTGAGCATCCCGTGGGACGCGGCCGTCACCGGATCCTCCACGATGACGACACCCCCGCGCGACTCGACCGCTTCCACGCCCGTGGTCAGTAAGTGAGGGGGGAGCTTGATGAAGGTAGTGCTTGCGGGAGGTACTGGGCAGGTCGGCGCCGTGCTCGACCGGGAGCTGACCGCCGCCGGGCATGATGTCGTCGTCCTGAGCAGAAGCCCCGTACGTGAGCGCCAAGTGGCCTGGGACGGACGGACGTCGGGCCCATGGATCGCCGAGATCGACGGCAGTGACGTCGTGGTCAACTTGGCGGGGCGCAGCGTCAGTTGTCGCTACACCGAGGCCAATCTGCGGGACATGATGGATTCGCGGGTCCAGTCCGCCGAGGCCGTCGGCGCGGCGATCGCCGCCGCGGCGAAACCGCCGGCTCTCTGGCTCCAGATGAGCACCGCCACGATCTACGCGCACCGATTCGACGCCGCCCACGACGAGGCGACCGGTGTCTTCGGCGGCATGGAGACCGGGATCCCGGACTACTGGGAGTACAGCGTACGGATCGCCAAGAACTGGGAGCGCGCCCAGGAGGAGGCCACCACCCCGCGCACCCGCAAGGTCGCCCTACGCGCCGCCATGGTGATGAGCCCCGACCGAGGCGGTGTCTTCGACGTCCTGCTGCGGATGGCGCGGCTCGGCCTCGGTGGGCCCGTCGCGGGCGGGTCCCAGTACCTGTCCTGGATCCACGACCGGGACTTCGCACGCGCGGTGGAGTTCCTCATCGCCCGCGACGACATCGCGGGCCCGGTGAACCTGGCCGCCCCCGGCCCGCTCCCGCACCGTACGTTCATGCGGGACCTGCGGGCCGCGGCGGGCGTCCGGGTGGGGCTCCCCGCCACCAAGTGGATGGCGGAGATCGGAGCGTTCGTGCTCCGCACGGACACGGAGCTGCTCCTCAAGAGCCGCCGCGTGGTCCCGGGCCGACTGCTCGACGAGGGCTTCGTCTTCGAGCAAGCCGCATGGCCGGCCGCGGCGGCCGATCTCGTACGGCGCGCGCGGGAGCGCGGCTGAGCGAGAGCCGACGGTGCGGGCTCCGCAAGGCGGCATGACCCGCACCGGCGCCACAACGGCGAGCAACTCTCCCCGGGTTCAGCTCGCGGAGGTCTCCGACTGCACTTCAGCGGGCTTCTCCGCGGCGCCGGCCGCCGTGTAGAAGACGGAGGAACCCTGCTTGGCGCGGTGGGCCCGGCCCTTGGCGACAAGACCCTCCACCGTGGTGCGCACGACGGTGGTCTTGATGGTGCGCTCGGGGTGCTCCTGGGCGAGTGCGGTGGTGATCTCGGCGGCGGAGCGCGGTTCGGTCTGCTGGACGAGGTGCTTGTCGATCAGTTCGACCAGTGTGGGGCCCGCTGCAGGCCCGGCAGGCTTCTTCTTCTCGGCGGCCTTGGGACCGTTCTTGGCTGCCTTGTCCTTGCCCTTGGCGGTGGTCTTGGCCTTGGTGGCTGTGGCCTTCTTGGTTCGGGCCGCACTCGAACCGGCAGCGCCCGCCCGGGGAGCGGGTACCGACTCCTTGAGGGGGGACGTCTTCTTCGCGGGGGCGGCTGTCGCGGTGCCGGGGGACCCCAGCGCCTCCTGCATGCTCAGCAGCACCGCGTGGTCGCTCTCCAGTGCCTGCAGCTGCTCCTGCAGCGCTGCCACCTCGGCTCCGATGCGGTCCTGCTCCTTGCGATTGGTCTCGAGGTCCGTGGCCACGCGGACGGCGTACTGGGCCTGCACTCCGGAAGTTTCCGGCTGAACGTCTGACATAGCAGTGACCTTTTCGTGAGCGCACTCGGTCGTGCGGGATGGCGGATCGTGCTCACGCCTGAGCACTCCTGAATGGAGGGCGCACCTGAGTGAACCCCTGAATGCTGACTGCCCAACCTTCAACAGCAGTAACGCATGTGCGGGTAGCGAAGGTTACGTGCTCATAGCCGTGCGCGGATGCACTGGGTGAGGATTGACCCTCATATCGAGGCCATGTTGATCTCGTGTTCGAAGTTCAGGTGACGGCCGATGCCATCCGCCGGACTGCCTCGGTGACTACTTCTGGTGAGGCCGCCAGGTTGAGTCGGACGAAGCCCTCGCCGCCTGTTCCAAAGGCTTTCCCGGAGTTCAGCGCGACGCGACCGCGCTGCAGGAAGGTCTCCGAAGGGTCGTCGCCCAGGCCGAGGTCCCGGCAGTCGAGCCAGGCCAGGAAGGTGCCTTGTGCGGGCGAGTAGTCGATGGCGGGCAGGTGCTCGGACAACAGTGCGGCAAGGAGCCGGCGGTTGTCGTCGAGGCCGCGGAGCAACGCGTCGAGCCAATCGCCTCCGTCCCGCAAGGCCGCCGTGTGGGCGATGATGCCGAGGTGACTGGGGCCGTGACTCACCTCTTCGGGGATGCGGGCCAGGTCGTCTGCGGCTTCGGGGCCCGCGATGGCGAGGGCGGCCTTGAGCCCGGCCAGGTTCCAGGCCTTCGACGCCGACATCAGGGACAGCCCGTTCTCCGCTCCGGGCACGCTCAGGAAGGGCACGAAGGATGTGTCCGCCGACACGATCGGGGCGTGGATCTCGTCCACCACGACGCGTACCCCGTGCTCCCGCGCCAGGCGCGCGACCCGTGTCAACTCGGCGGCGGTGTGCACGGTCCCGGTCGGATTGTGCGGGCTGCACAGCAGGTACACCGGCCGGCTCGCTCCTCGTGCCGTACGCCGGAACACATCCTCCAGTACGGCGAAGTCGATCCGCAGATCCGGCCCCAGGGGTGCCTCGACGACGAGCCGGTCCAGGTTGCCGACGAACTGGTAGAAGGGTGGGTAGACAGGGCAGTTGACGATGACGGGGTCGCCGGGCGCGGAGACCAGCTTGAGCATCTCGACGATGCCGAGCATCACGTCGGGCACGATCGCCGTGCGCTCGACGGCGAGGCCGTCCCAGCCCCACCGCTTGTGGGCGAACTCGGCCAGCGCCTCGGCGTACACCGTCCCGGCGGGATAGCCGGTGTCACCGAGCTCCACGGCGTGGGTGATGGCCTCGGCGATCGGCTCGGCCAGTGGGACGTCCATCTCGGCCACCCACAGCGGCAGGACGTCGTGCGGATAGGTCCGCCACTTCATGCTCGTGCGACGCCGCAGCTGTTCCAGCGAGAGCCGACGCAGCGGGTTCGCGCCGTCCGGCACGATGGGATCACGCGACACATTTTCCATACGTCAAAAGTAGGCAGGTCCGCCCGGATTCCGACCTGCTTCGACGCGATCAGATGGATCAGACCGACCACACGGGCCGCAGGTGCACCGATGCCGACAGGGGGCACATCGGCACGCCGTTTACACGCTCCAGTAAGGTGAGCCTAACGAATCTTATTCGCCAGTCTGTGCGCCTGTCCGCCGACCTGTGAGGAACCCCGTGCCCGACGCCGCGACACCCGCAACCGTCCCGTCCCTTGGCGGTCGCGCCACGGCGCCGCACACCTGGCAAGTACTACGCTCGGGCGAAGAGCTGACCGAACTGCTCGGCGCACCGCACCCGATCGTCATCGACAAGGTCCACGACGAGCTGGTCCCTGACGACCTGGGGATCCTGGCCCGCTCCCCGTTCTGCGTCGTCTCCACCTCGGACGCGGAAGGCAACTGTGACACCTCCCCGCGTGGCGACGCACCGGGATTCGTCCATGTCCTGGACGCGCGCACCGTCGTCCTGCCCGACCGCCCCGGCAACCGGCGCAGCGACAGCTTCCGCAACATTCTCGGGAACCCGCATGTGGGACTGCTCCACCTGGTGCCGGGCAGCGCCGACATCCTGCGCATCAACGGCCGGGCACGGATCCTGACGGACGCCCCGTTCTTCGACGCGATGACCGTCAAGGGTCAGCGCCCCCGCCTGGCACTCGTCGTCGAGATAGACGAGATCTTCCGGCACTGCTCCCAGTCGCTGCGGCGGGCCGGCATCTGGCAGCCGGAAACATGGCCGCAGGACGCGCCCCGCTCTTGAGAGTGGTGGCCGCCGCGGCCACCGTCACGAGGAGTGCGGAGAGCTTCTTGTTCACCACCTCAGGCTCGTCGTCCCTCGGGTGATCGGCCATCCCCCCCCACAGGGGTGACACATGCCGAGTGCTCTCCGGGCCGCCATCGACGGCCCGGAGAGCACCAGGTCAGTTCACTGCCTTCAGTTCGCGGCTCAGTTCGCCGGATCAGTCCACCGGCTCGATCCAGACGTCGCGGAAGCGGACCTTGTTGCCGTGGTCCTGCAGCTTGATCGCGCCCGCCGCCGCGGATTCGGCGTCGCCCGCCCCGGTCGGACCGTCGACGGCCACGTCGTCGTGGACCTTCTTGCCGTTCCACACGACGGTGATCCTGGCGTCCGCGGTCTTCTTGCCGTCCGCGTCGAAGCGGGCGGCGCGGAAGACGATGTCGTACGTCTGCCATGTCTCCGGCGCGGTGGAGGCGTTGAGGTCGGCCGCCTTCTTGTTGTAGATGGAGGCGGCTTCGTTCGCGGCGAGTTTCTCCACGCCGAACGAGTCCAGGATCTGCACCTCGTACCGCTCCTGGAGGTAGATCCCACTGTTGCCGCGATCCTGCCCGGTGACGTCGTCCGGCAGTTTCGGCACCCGGAACTCGGCGTGCAGCTTGAAGTCACCGAAGGCCTGCTTCGTGCGGATGTCCCCGCAGCACACCTCGATCGACTTCTCTGCCGTGTGCGGCCATTCGACGCTGCGGCCGTCGGTGTGCTGCCAGGCGGTGGAGGCGCTGCCTCCGGAGAACAGGTCGATGCGACTGTTCGGCTTGCGCACCTCGATCATGTCGAGGTTGACGTGCCCGGTGTCCTCGGGCCGATAGCTGTACGAGATGGTGTTGCGGCCCTTGCGCAGGGCGAGTTGCTCGGTCTTGGTCGACCAGCGCTTCCACGTCTCCGTCGAGGGAAGGCTCGTCCGGCTCGCCTTCCCGCCGTTCACGCTGACGCCGAGGGTCTTGGTGCCGGCGGATGGATTGGGGCCGTTGGCATAGCGCAGGCCCACGGAGTACGTGCCCTTGGCCGGAGCCACGACGTCGAAGGTCGCGGTGGCGCCCGGCTCCTTGAACCCGTCGACGAAGCCGCCGCCGGTGTACCCGGCGTGCTCGGTGTCGACGTCCGCGCCGCCCGAAAGACGCGCCGACTCGGCGTCGTACGACGTGACCGGGTCGTTGTGGCCGGGTCGCGCGTTGAGGGTGTACCAGGCCTCGGTGGACCACAGCTGCTCGTCGTCGGCCGAGGAGAACGGTCGCGGTGAGCGCACGTGCACCACGCGGTCGCTCTTGAGCCCGGGGATGGTCAACTGGACGGTGCGGCGGTCGTCCGAGACGCCGGCCTTGGTGACGGGCAGGGACTCCTCGTCGACCTTCGGGCCGCCATAGGCGGGGGTGGGGGCGTAGCGCCACTGCTCCACGGAGTAGGCGCCGCTGGTGAGCTTCTCGATGGTCTTGTCCGACAGCGGCTTGGTGTAGGTGAGCTTGAAGCCGTCGGACGTGGCGCGCATGGTCTTGATGTCGAAGGCGGTCTTGCCGTTCGGGGTGAGCTTCTGCAGGCCGAAGCGGAGCTTGCCCTCCTGGCCCCAGTTGCCGTCCGCGCCGAGCCCACCGGTGTAGATGGCCCCGTCCGGTCCGGTGGAGATGCGGGTGATGCCGGACTCCAGGCCCTGGGTGTGGCGGAAGACCGCGCCCTGGAACTCGCCGTTGACCTTCTCCAGGTCGGCGCGTTGCAAGCCGCCGTAGGTGACGTCGCCGAACATCAGCTGCCCGGCGAACGTTCCCTTCTTCACCGTCATGGGAGTGCTGGGCGAGTTGGCTATCTCGTTCTGCGGCAGCCACAGCACCGGCTTGGTGACGTTCTTGTCGTCGAAGGGGCCGTCCGGGTTCGTGTAGTGGTTGAAGAACCGGTCCTGCTTGACGTGCATCAGCTTCGACGCGGGCAGCCAGCCGCCCTGGTTGTCGGTGACGAACAGCTCGTTGTCGGGGCCGCGGCCGATGCCGTTGGGGGTGCGCAGGCCGCCGGCGAGGTAACTGACCTTTCCGTTGGCCTTGTTCACCTTGATGGTGGTGCCGCGGTTGGCGGCGGGCTGCGGATCGGTCGTCGCGCCGCCGTAGTTGATGGCGACGGACAGGTTCAGGTAGAAGTGGCCCTTTTCGTAGAGCAGCCCGAACGCGAACTCGTGGAAGTTCCCGCCGTAGGGCCACTCGGCGATCTTCCGTCGCTCGCCCGCGTCGTTGTCGCCGTTGATGTCGGCGAGCTCGGTCAGCTGGTGCTTCTCCGAGACATACAGCTTCCCGTCCACGTACTTGATGCCCATCGGCTCCTTGAGCCCGTCGGCGATCTTCCTGTACGTGACCTTGTCCGGGCCCGTGTCGCCGGTGACGTTGTCCAGGACGTACACCTCGCCCTTGGTCTCCTGGCTGCCGCCCCAGGTGGTCACCGCGAGCCTGCCGTCGGGCAGCCAGTCCATCGCGGACACCTGCGGCTCAAATCCCTTGGGGCGCAGGTCGGTCAGCGTGTAGCCGGGGTTGACCGACTTCAGCGGGAGGCCGTCGCCAGGCGTGTCGAGGGTGCCCTCACATTCCTTGCGGCCCGGCGCGGTCACCCGCACCACGTCGGCGTCCGTGCTGAGCACGGAGTTCGGCACGAGAGTGAAGGCGTCCGCGCCGGGCGGCTTCCACTGCAGGGTGACCTGCTGGTCGTTGCTCCGGTCGAAGTGGTCGATGCGCAGGGGGTGGTAGCCCGGCGTCAGCGTGATCTCGCCGTCCTTGGGCTCGGCCCCGTGCAGTCCGTCGTGATCGATGACCTTCTTGTCGCCGATGAACAGACGGGAGCCGTCGTCGCTGATCAGCCGGAAGGTGTACGCGCCGTCGTCGGGCACGTTGATGTTGCCGATGATCTGCGAAACGAAGTTGTCGTTGAACCCGAAGCCTTCGGTGGACGACCAGTCGACGGTGGGGATCAGCTTGTCGACGTTGGGGGTCTGGGCCGGCTTGAGGTCGCAGAGCTTGCTGAGCGGGGACTGGATGTCGAACACCCGCAGCGTCACGCCGGGTTCCTGCGGCGGCAGGTCGGCGAAGGGCTTCTTCTCGTCGGCGCCGGCGGCCGGCGCGGTCAGCCCGCCGGCCAGCAGCAGCCCGAGGATGATCCCGGTGGCTCTGCGCGGTCTCAGACGCGAGCGGCGGCGGATGCGGTGTGGGGTCGTGGGGTGCTCGTGTGGCGTCACTCTGTCTCCTGCTGGGCGCTGCGAGGCGGCCCCGGGCCGCCTCGGCCCGCGTCCGCGGAGTGGAGTTCGTGCACATTCCGGTGGTGGTGCGGGCCACGGCTTATGGCCGCGCCTTGCGCAGACTTCCGTACGAGAGCGACGCCCAGCGTACGAAGAGTGCCTCGCATCGTCCATACTTTGTCCTCAACAAGGAGAAACTGATGAGGAGTTGACGGGGCAGAAGTGGACAGCGCCGCGCCCGCCCGGGTGGCGACTGCACCCGGGCAGAGAAGGGGCGTTCAGCGGGTCCGTACGGGCGGCGCGGTCGTGGCGGTCCGTGTGACGTCGGCGACGAGCTCGACCACATCGGGGCCGTACGCCTGCGGATTGACGACCTTGAGCAGCAGGCAGAAGGATCTGTTGCCGTGCTTGGCCGCGAGCTTGGAGTGGTGGCGGGCGAGATAGCGGGCCGCGGCGTGGTTGGCGTTGGAGTGCTGGCCACTGATCAGGAAGACGGGGCGTGCGTCCTCGCCCTGCCGGAAACGGGCCAGGAGAACGTGCTCCACCGAGCCGGGCCGCCAACGGTGGCGTTCGTCCCCGATCAGGAAGGAGCCCCGGTCGGGTCCGGGCCCGGTATCGGTGTTGATCTGGACGCCGGGCAACAGGACCTGCAGATGTGCCGCCATCCGCAGGTTCGACACGGGCCCGCCGATGCAGAACTCCGTCTGGTCACCGACCCCTTGCTGCGCGGTGTCATGAGCGACGATCTGCGCCTGCGCCCTGCAGTCCTTGATGAGGGCGGAGAGTTCGAGAAGGGCGAAGACGTCCCGCCGTGCGACGCTCCAATCACCGCCGCCGGCCTGCCGGTTGACCACCAGGAGGCACTCGGAGTTGTCCGGCAGCCCGAAGAACCGCTGCTTGCGGCGGAGCTTGCGCCGCCACAGATACGTACGGGCGAACCAGCCGATCGCCGCGGCGACTCCGGTGGCTATCACGCCGAGGACGATGTTGCGCACGTCGTCGTTCATGTCGAGGGAGCGTAGCGGCCGGTCTTGGCGGCGCGCCGAGCTGTATCTACGAGGTCGACCATGGCTGGCAGTCAGGCGCTGTGTGCCTGAGGTCGTCGGCGGTGACGAGCGGACAGGAGCGGTCCTCGACCCGACGGGCGATGCCGACAAGCGTCGTCAGGAGTTCGAGGAGCGCACCCTCCTGGGACGGCTCGGCACCCCTGAAGAAGCCGCCGACGCAGCGCTCTTCCCGGCCTCGGACCAGTCCTCGTACATGACCGGCGCGAACCTGGTCCTCGACGGTGGCTGGACCGCCCACCGAGTGCTCTCACGCAGTGGGCGATCGGATCGCGCCGGACGGCTTCGGATCGCGCCGGATCAGCCGCCTCATGCCGCAGGTTCGCCCACCTCCAGACGCGGCCAGTGCGCGAGGTCCCGCCGGAGCTGACGGTCGTGCGTGGCGACGACGACGGAGGCGCTCGTGTCGCGCAGAGCCTCCGTCAGCTCGTCGATCAGCGCCGACGAGAGGTGGTTGGTCGGCTCGTCCAGCAGGATCAGTCCGGGCCGCCCGGCCAGCGCCAGCGCCAGATCGAGGCGCCGCTGCTGGCCCTGCGACATCCGCCCGACCGGAGTGCGCATCGCGTCGGGGTCCAGCAGCCCGAGCGCCCCGAGCGGGACGGCGTCGGCGTCACGGAGCGCCCCGCCGGCCACCAGCCGTCCCACGTGGCGTGCGTGTACCTCGTGGGCGGTGAGGCCGGGCTCCTGCCGAGCGGTCTCCTGGGTGACCTGGACGATCCGCGCGCCCTCCGCCGCCCGGACGTGCCCCTGCGTGGGCTTGAGCGAACCGGCGAGCACCGCGAGCAGAGTGGACTTCCCCGCGCCGTTGGGACCGGTGACAAGCAGCCGGTCGCCTCCGTCCAGGGTGAGGTCGACCGGGCCGGCCAGGCGCCCTTCGACCGCGACGCCGTGCGCCCGCAGCTGCGGTGTGCTCGGCCGGACATTCAGGTCGGGCCACCGCAGCGCGGAAGGCGGCTGCGGCACGTCGATCCGGTGCGCCTCCAAGGCGTCCTGCTGGCGCCTCAGAGCCTGTACGACGCCCGGTGCGCGGGACTGGCGCTGGTGTTTGCCGGTCCCCTTGTCCGGCCGCCAGCCGGTGGAGAGCCGGTCGCGGGCGGTCGACACGGCGTCCTGCAGCCGCCGGTGTTCGTCCTGCTGCTCCTGGTGGTCCTGCTCCCAGCGCTGACGCTCACGGTGCCGGGCGTCCTGCCAGGCGTCGTAGTCACCCGCGTACAGGCGTGGCTTGCCGTCTCTGGACGGGTCGAGGTCGAGGAACCGGTTCGCGACGTCGCGCAGCAGCGCCCGGTCGTGGCTGACGACGGCGAGGCCGCCGTCGTGCTCGCGCAGCCTGCGGGTCAGGAAGTCGAGGCCGTCGGCGTCGAGGTGGTTGGTCGGCTCGTCGAGCAGCAGGACGTCGTGCCGCGCGCCGAGCAGGCACGCGAGACGGACCCGGTAGCGCTGCCCGACCGACAGCGTCGCCAAGGGGCGGTCGCGGTCGGTGCAGGCACCAAGGGCCTTGAGGGCGACGTCGACACGGCGTTCGGCGTCCCACGCGTCGAGCCGGGTGGCGGCGTCGAGCGCGGCGGCGTAGCGGGCGTCGGCAGCGGCTTCGCCGTCGGCCATGGCGAGGGCCGCATCGTCCAGCGCGGCGAGGGCCGCGAGTGACGCGGCAAGCGCCTGGGACGTCAGGGTGCCGACGGTCTCACCGTCGTGCGCGGACAGCTCCTGGCGAGCCAGGCCGATCGTGCCGGCCCGGTGCACGGTGCCCTCGTCGGGCGTGATGAGCCCGGCGAGGACGTGCAGGAGCGTGGTCTTGCCACGGCCGTTCTCGCCTACGACGGCGATGCGTGACCGGGCGGAGACGGTGACTGAGACGTCGTTCAGGACACGCCGGGACCCGCGGGTGACGGTGAGGCCCTCTGCGCGGACGTGCGCGCTGCCGCCCGCCTCGACGGGCAGGGACATGGCTTCGGGAGTCGGGGTGGGGTTCAACGGATGCTCCGCAGCTCGCAGTGGAGCCGGGCAGCAAGAAGCGGCCGCCCGGCGGGAACCGGAACGGCGGCGAATTCGACAGGGAGAAGGCGCCGCCGTCAGCGGGCGGAGCGGACCTTCTGCGACCAGATACCTCGTGCCATAACGATCAGGCTAGCAGTGCCGCTGCCGCGTGCGCCTGGGCGGCAGGTGAGGCGGGTAGGGGCCATGCGGCCGCCCGGCCCGGTTCGGGCCGGGCGGCGCTGTGGATGAGGACGGTATGTGACGGACCCCGGTCACCCTTCGCTGCGCCTCCGCCGCTGAGATCGGGCGCAGGGCTCGGGCTTGGGACTTGCGGGCGGGCCCGGTCGGCCTCCGCCGCCTAGGGGGCCAGGGCGCGGCGCAGAGCTGCGCCCAGTTCGGTGAACTGCCGCTGCGACACGTCGGCGGACAGGACCGCCAGCGAGCCGTGGAAGGTGCCGGGCCACTGGTGCAGCTCGACCGGGACGCCCGCCTGCAGCAGACGTAGCGCATAGGTGATGCCTTCGTCGCGGAGCGGATCACGGTCCGCGGTGGCCACATAGGCGGGAGGGAGGCCGGCCAGGTCGTCGGCGCGGGCCGGGGCGGCGTACGGCGTGGCGGGTTGGGAGCCCAGATAGTGCCGCCACGCCGTCGTGAGTGTGCCGCGATCGTGCAAGGGCGTATCGGTGAGGTTCCGCTGCGACCATGTCTCCTGACGGTCGTCGAGCAGAGGCTGGTTGAGCAGCTGGAAGCGGATTGCGGGCCCCTGCTGATCACGCGCCCGCAATGCCACCGCGGCTGCGAGCCCAGCGCCGCAGCTGTGCCCTCCGACGGCGATCTCGTTCGCGTCGATGCCCAGTTCAGCCGCGTGTTCGGCCGCCCAGGTGAGTACGGCGTAGGTGTCGTCCAGAGCGGCCGGGAACCGGTGCTCGGGAGATAGGCGGTAGTCCACCGAGATCACCACCGTGTCGGCGCCGGCCGCTATCCGGGCGGCCAAGTGACGATCGGAGTCCAGATCCCCCATGACCCAGGCTCCGCCGTGCAGCCAGATGATGGCGCCCCGCGCCCCGTCCGGACGGTAGATCCGCACCGGCACGTCCGGATCGGCGGGCACGGTTCGGTCCTCGACCTCCATGCCTGTCGTGTCCGGCGCCGGTGCCGCAGCGGCACGCCCGGCGTAGTTGTTGCGGTCAGTGACCGGATCGGTCAGGTCGGCTTTCACGAGCAGGGGGACGAACACTTCGAGTTCGGGATCCATGACGACCATCCTCGTCGTCGACCCCTCCGGGTTCATCCGCCAACTGTCGTGCATACGCGTAGAGTTGCGCACAGAATGGCGCACTTGGTCGGCCGTATGCTTGCCGCATGGAGGCCATCGCCGAACGGCTGTCGCACCTGGACCCGCACGCCCAAGGCGCTCTGCGCGTCATCGCGTTCTACGACACGTTGATGTGCAGGAGGGTGGACCTCCTGGCACTCGCCCGAGCCTCGGCGGGGCTGGCCGGGTGTGTGGTCGGGATCCGGCTGCATGGCACGGGGCGAGTGATCCGCACCTCGCCCGACGGCCAACAGGCGTCCCCTCCGCCGCACCCCGCGGCCACCTCAGCGCCGATCACGCTCGACGCGGAGGAGATCGGCACGGCGTCACTGGAACGCCCCGGCGTGCCCGGTCCGCTCGACGAGGTGCTCGTGGAACGGCTCGCCATCGCTGCCGCCGCGGTCTTGGAGCGGTACGGCCCGGCCCGTACCACCATGGCCGACCCCGCCCTCGTCGAGCTCGCGATCAGTTCCGACAGCGACGAGGCGGCCCGGACCCGGGCGCTACGGCTCCTCGGGTTCGCCGCCGACGTGCCCCTCCGCGCCGTCGCCGTGCGTACGCAGCTTCCACTCGCCCAGGTCGGCACCCTGATCTGCCCGGCGCGCACGGTCAAGGCGGCACCGCTCGCCGACGTGGGCGTGATCCTGGCGACCACCGTGGACCAGGCCCGTTTTCCGGCAGGCGTGCGCGCGGGCATCGGTTCCGCCGAAGGCCCAGAGCTGTCCTGGCAGCAAGCCAGGACAGCCCTCCGCTTCACCACCCCACACCGCCCGACGGTCCCCTACGCCGAACTCGGGGCGCTGGCACTGCTCGCGCGGATCCCCCGGGACAGCGTGCGCGACAACGTAGACGTGGCGGCGATCGCCCGCGTGGCCGACAGCCCGCAAGAGCTGGATCTGGAGACGCTGGACGCCTACTGCGCCACGGGCTCCCTGCGTCGGACCGCCGACCTCCTCCATCTGCACCACAGCAGCGTCGCCCGTCGGCTCGCACGGATCGGCAAGACCCTGGACATCGAACTCACCGAGCCCACCGGCTTGATGCGAGCCGGGCTCGCCCTCACGACATGGCGGCTGCTCGACGACTGAGGCGACTTCGCCGTGACGCCGCGGGGACTCGCGTATCCGGGTCCTGCCCAGCTAGCCCTGGTGGTGAGCTGCCCCGCAAGTACGCTGTGCGGCCACGGGCCCAGGCCCGGAGGAGTGCCGGGGGAGGGACATGTACG
The DNA here is from genome assembly GCF_059026065.1 of Streptomyces sp. A18. Classification (NCBI taxonomy): domain Bacteria; kingdom Bacillati; phylum Actinomycetota; class Actinomycetes; order Kitasatosporales; family Streptomycetaceae; genus Streptomyces; species Streptomyces sp. A18. The sequence continues at coordinate 75,524 of NZ_JBWLKL010000016.1, forward strand.
TGGACGCGCGCATGGTCAAGGTCAACGTGACGCTGATCGTGCTGTTGCTTCTGTTCATCGCCGTCGTCGCGCTACGCGCCGTGATCGACTCCGACATGGCCTGGCGGTACGACGAGGTCTTCGAGGGTGGGGACACCGGACGTCTGTCCGACGTGACGGCGACCTCAGGCGACGACATCTGGGTGGTCGGCAACGCCACCCGCGCCGTCGGCGAGGCCGGGGACGATGCGGCCGACGACGGTTTCCTCCTGCACCACGACGGCGACGGCTGGCAGCGCCGTCCCATGCCTTCGGCGTTCGGCGACAGCGTCTACGGGGCACGCTTCGACGGGGTGGACTCCGGCGGATTCCTCCTGACAGCAAGCCTGCAGAACCTGAACGCGCCGCGGATGGCCCACTGGGACGGCGCCCGCTGGGCAGCCCTGCCCGAACTCCCCGACGGCCACCGGGCCACTGACGTAAGGGCGTTCGCCGCCGACGACATCTGGGTCCTGGGCGGCCGGAGCACGGCACATCACTGGGACGGGGTTCGCTGGACGGTCACCAAGCTGCCGATCACCGCCGGAGCGCTCGACGGCGTCGCGTCCGACGACCTGTGGGTGGCCGGTCACCAGAACGTCGACGAGAACAGCGGGCGCGGGCCAGAGCTCACGCAGCCTGCCGCCGCACGCTGGGACGGCCGCGCTTGGAAGCCCGTACGGATGCCGGATTACCACTTCCCCGCCCCGGCACCACCCGAGCCTCAGGCTCTGCTCTCCGATGTGGTGTCCCGGGCGAAGGGCGACGTCCGTGCGTACGGCGAGCACACCTTCAACCACGGCGAGGAGTATCCCGAACCCGCCGACGGGGAGATCCGGCTCCGCTGGGACGGCGCGCGCTGGACGAAACTGCCCGATGCCGAAGGCCCGTGCGCCGATCGAGGTCGTGCGATCCGCGACGGCGGGCGCGGGAAGGTACTCAGTGCCGACCGCTACCTCACCGCGGACGGCGACTGTCAGGGGATAGGTCAGGCGGAGCTGCCGAGCACGGGTGGGATCAAGTCCAGTGCCGAGCAGTCACTCCGGCTCAACGCGATCACGGCGGTGCCGGGCACCGACAAGATTCTCGGAGTCGGTTCCGTCAGGGTCTCGCAGGGCTCCGCCTCCACGAGCAGATCGGTGATCGTCAGCCTGAAGCGACCCTGAAATGTCCCTGAGCCGCCCCCTGAGCGATCCCCGGGGCATCCCTGATGGTGCGCGGTTTGCACAACTGGTGAGCTTTTGGCATGAGTAAATTCCAGTCGTCGCGCCCTCTGCTCCTCGTCCTCGCCGTGGTGGGTTCGCTTCTCGTCGCTGTCCCTGCCCTCGCCGATTCCCGCCACCAAGGCCCGCGATTACACGCCGGGACGCAGGAATCCTTGGACGAGATCGTGGAACAGGGCACGCCCGGTGTCATCGCCCAAGTGCGCGACAGCCATGGGGAGTGGAATGGACGGGCCGGGGTCGCCGACCTCTCCGGCACTCGCGAGCGCAGCACCCGAGAGAGGTTCCGCATCGCCAGCGTGACCAAGACCTTCACGGCCACGGTGCTGCTCAAGCTGGAGGCCAAGGGGGAGTTGTCGCTCGACGACAGCCTGGACAAGTGGCTGCCCGGGGTCGTGCGCGGCAAGGGCTACCGGCCCGAGGCCATCACGGTGCGGCACCTGCTCAACCACACGAGCGGGATCTTCGACTACAACATGGACGAGAAATTCCGCGCCCAGTACGCAGGAGAGGAATTCGACAAGAACCGCTACACCAGGTGGGCCCCTACCGACCTCGTGGACATCGCGCTCGCCCACCCGCCGAACTTCCGACCCGAGCAGGGCAGCAGGCCCGGCGAGCCAGGTGAATGGGACTACTCCGACACCAACTACATACTCGCCGGAATGATCATCGAGAAGGCCACCGGCGGCACCTACAAGGAGGCGGTCGAGTGCCTCATCATCGAGCCGCTCGGCCTGGACGGGACCCGTGTGCCCGAGGACTCGCCCAGGGTCCCCTCGCCGCACGCGAGGCACTACTCGACGCTCTTCCAGGATGGGCCGAACCCTCCGGTGTACGACGTCACGGAGTTCAGCCCCACGGTGGCCTACTCCGCCGGACAGATGATCTCGACCGTCGGCGACGTGAACACCTTCTTGTCGGAGCTGCTTGGCGGCAGGCTGCTGCCCGCCGCGCAGCAGCGGGAGTTGCTCGACGCGGTGCCTGTCGACGGCGACAAGGGGCACGGCGGCCCGCAGGACCTCTACGGCCTGGGCATACGGCACTTCAAGCTCACCGAGGACTGCTGGGCCTGGGGTCATGGCGGCATGATCCCCGGATCCGCGACCCGCACGATGGCCTCGGCGGACGGCCGCCACGTCCTGACCATGAACCGCAACGGGGACTGGGGTGAGCAGCAGCTGGAGGACGCGACCATCGAGGCCGAATTCTGTGAGGACTGAGCGTCGGCCGACCAACCACTGAACTGCCCATTGCCCCGCAGATGGGCCGGCTTCAGGAGGCAGCCGGCAGCAGCACCGCCGAGTCCGGCTCCAGCTGGGTGCCGAAGCTGTCGACGACGGCAAAGCGGTCCAGGTCGACGACGGCGATCCGATGGGTGCCCAACAGGGATACGTACGCCAGTGGCTTGTCGGGGTGGAGTGTCACCGCGGACGGGGTTCCGTCGAGTTGAAGGGTGCGGACCGGCCGCAGGTCGGTGCCCCACATGGTGAGGGTGTTGGCGACGATGTCGGTCACCAACAGCCGTTCGTCGTCCACCGTGTAGACCCGCAACGGGTCTCCGCCCGTCTTCCTGGTCCGCCGTACCTTCATGGTGCGGGCGTCGACGGCGACCAGCGATGAGCTCTTCCGGGCTCCGACGAAGAGTGTCTTCTCGTCCCGGCTCAGACAACTGCTCTCGGGCAGTTGGCCGGGGGTGACCAGGACAGGCGGGACGGAGGCGTCGTGAGGCCGTACGAGGCTCACTGTATGGGACAACAGCCCGGTGACATAGGCTCGTTCGCCGTCCCGGCTGAGCGTGAACAGGTGGGTCTTCACTCCGTGGGTGGGCACTGCCCTGGTCGGCGCCGTGTCCGTGGCCGGGGTGTCGAAACCGAGCAGTACCGCCTTCTCCTCGCTCAAGGCGTACAGCCGGTCCTGGCGGTCGATGCCCATGCCGTGGATGCGGTTGAACGGTCGGGTGTCGATGGTGCGGGCCAGGGACCGCTCGGCCAGGTCGATGACGAAGACGGCGGCGCCGCCCTCACCGACGGTGGAAGCCATGCGTACTCCGTAGTGCCCGACGTAGGCGAATCGCCTGCGCGAGTCGACGACCATCTCGTGCGGGTAGTCGGGCAGTTGGACCGTCTGCCGGCGTTGCCCCGACGCGACGTCGTAGAAGCTGACCGAGTGGCTGCTCTTCTCCACCACCAGTAGGACATCGGTCTTCTTCGCCGCCCGGGAAGCACCTGATGCCGCGGCGGGCGTCGAAAGCCCGCTCGCCAACGCTCCGGCGCCCACGGCCTTGATCACTGTCCGACGTGTCGCCACAGTTCCGCACTCCGATCTCTCGACAGCCCGCCACCGCCCGCACGCGGCGTGAGGAGACTCCTCGGGCCGAGTGCAGGCACGAGCTTGGTCGACGGGAGACCTCGGCGTCCAGATCGCGTGGCGAGACCGATGATCTGGTTGCCGGCGCGACACGTCATTGATCGGAATCGTCACGCTCGGAGCCCGATCGTGGGGCTGACATCCTGACGCGGTGCGCGTACTGATCGTGACGGCGGGGAGTTGGGGCGATGTCGCCCCCTGCACCGGGCCGGGGGTGCGAATGCGCTCAGCGGGACACGAAGTCGCTCTCGCCACCCATGAACGTTTCGAGCAGGCGGTGACCGGCTGAGCTGCTCGGGCGCATTCTCGGCATCGAAGCGCAGAGGTTGTCCCCAGTCCGGGAGGACAGAGGTCAGTTCGGGATCGTTGAGTCGGCTCACCGTGCTGACGGCGAGAAGCCCGCCCGTCGCCAGCACCCGTCGGGCTTCCCGCAGCGCGGCCACAGGGTCGGCCAGGTGATAGAGCATCCACAGCGCCGCGGCCCCGTCGAACGTCTCGTCACGGAAGGGCAGACGGAGAGCATCTGCACGCACGGCCGGGCGGGGAGCGCGGACGATGTGGCCCGCTCGGTCGACGACCACAGTTGTCACGCCGTGGTCGGTGAGGTGGGTGGCCAGAGTGCCGTTGCCGCCGCCGATGTCGATGACGCTGCGGCAGCCCTCTGCTGCCAGGCGCTGGGCGATCAGGGCATGGACGTCACCTTGTGCCGCGAAGCGGTGCGTGGCTTCCTGGTTGGCGGCGGAGAGCTCGGGGTCACTGTCATAGTCGCAGGGGAGCGCGTGGCCCCTGTCCGCGTCGCCCTGTGGTTGGGAGCTCATGGGTCGGGTCTGGCCGTCACGCCGTCACGCCGCAGGGAACGTCCCGGGCGATGCTGCATAAGATCCCCGGATGACAGTCACCAACTACCTCCTGCAAGGTCAACGCGTGGCCATACGCCACGTCCGCCGTCAGGACTACGACGAGCTCACGGCGCGAGCCCAGGAGAGTGCCGAGATGCTGCGCCGCTGGTTGGGAGCCCGCGAGCACACGGTCGAAGCGTTCGAGAGTCACCTCGCGCGGTGTGAGCAGCCGACCCACGAGGGCTTCGTGATCTGTCTGCGCGGCACCGGCGCGATCGTGGGCGGTGTCAACATCAACAACATCGTGCGGGGCTCGCTCCAGAGCGGAAGCCTGGGATACACGTCCTACGCCTCGACGACGGGTCGTGGATACATGACCCAAGGGCTGGAGCTCGTGGTCCAGTTCGCCTTCGGCTCGCTGGGTCTGCACCGGCTGGAGGCGAACATCCAACCGGACAACGCATCTTCACTGAACCTCGTCAAACGTCTGGGCTTCCGGCGCGAGGGCTACTCGGCTGCCTTCCAGTACATCAACGGCGAGTGGAGGGACCACGAGCGGTGGGCCATCACCGCCGAAGGGGCACGGACAGCAGCACACTCCCGCGGACCGGCTGCTCGCCCTGCACACCCTGGATGAGGCGGAACGTGGCGAGCTGTCGGCTGTCGGCGTTTCTGACGGTGGACCAGTTCGCGGACCTTGTCATCACCGTGGGCTTCGACCACCTCGTCTGCAAACTTCAGGAGGCGGGCGGGCAGGCCCACCGTGGTGCCACGTCAGTCCCCGGGCCCGCGGCCTCCGCGGCCCCCGCGAGGATGCCAGAGCCGCAGCCACACATCGCGTGCGTGGCGCCCCGCTTCCGTGCGGCTGCGCGCCACCATCTCCCGGGCCTCGTCGTGCGTCTCGACCATGGGGCCGGAGCCACGCAGCGGCTGGCCCGCTGTCTCGTGCAGGAAGAACGTGGAGACCAGGCCGATCACGCCGGCCGCCATCAAGTAGAAGGCCGGCACCAGAGTGTTGCCGGTCTTGTCGACCAGGAACGAGGCGAGCAAGGGAGTGGTGCCGCCGAAGAGGGAGACGGAGATGTTGTACGAGATCGACAGCGCTCCGTACCGCAGACGGGTGGGGAAAAGGGCGGGTAGTGTTGCTGCGGCCGTGCCGGCGAAACAGACCAGGAGCAGGCCGAGGATGGCACAGCCGAAGGCGGGCAGGAGGATGCCTCCCTCCCGGATCAGCAGGAACGCCGGGATGGCGAGTGCGATCAGGGCGATGCTGCCGCCCATGAACATCGGGCGCCTTCCCCACCGGTCGGAGCTGCGGCCCACGGTAGTGATGACGAGAGCGACCAGCAGCATGGTGCCGAGCACCAGCAACTGGGCCGTCGTGTCGCTCTCCCCCAACGTGACCGTCATGAACGTGGGGAGATAGGACGTCACCATGTAGTTCGTGACGTTGTAGAGCAGCACCAGTCCCATGCAGATCAGTACCGCCTGCCAGTGGCGGGTGAAGATCTCCTTCAGCCGTCCCTTGCCGGATTGGCGGGCCTGCTCGACGGGATCGTCCTCGCCGCGCTCGGGACCCGCCTCTCTCTCCGCTGCGGCGGAGGCGGCTTCTTGCTTGAAGGCGGGTGTCTCCTCCAGCTTCAGCCGCATGTAGAGGCCGATCAGGCCGAGCGGTCCGGCGATGAAGAAGGGGATGCGCCAGCCCCAGCTCTCCAGGCCGTCCGACCCGAGGGTCAGCGTGAGCACCGTGACCAGTCCCGAGCCCAGGGCGTAGCCCACGAAGGTCCCGAAGTCGAGCCAGCTGCCCAGGAAGCCGCGGCGCTGGTCGGGGGCGTACTCGGCGATGTAGGTGGTGGCACCGGCGTACTCGCCGCCCGTGGAGAACCCCTGGACCAGTCGGCAGACGAGCAGCAGCAGCGGGGCGGCGAATCCGATCGAGGCGTACGAGGGCAGCAGGCCGACGGCGAAGGTGCTCGCGGCCATCATGATCATGGTGGCCGCGAGCACCTTCTGCCGGCCGATGCGGTCGCCGAGGGGGCCGAAGACGAGGCCGCCCAACGGGCGAACGAGAAAGGCCGCGGCAAAGGTGGCGAAGGTGGCGACGACCTGGGCCCCGGGCGAACTGGACGGGAAGAAGACCTTTCCGAGCGTGCCCGCCAAATAGGCGTAGACACCGAAGTCGAACCACTCCATGGTGTTCCCGAGCGCGGCAGCCGTCACCGCGCGCCGGACCTTGGGGCGATCCGAGACCATGACGTCCTCGGCGCTCAGCGCCTTCTTCCGGCGCCGGAGCAGGGTGCGCGCCATACGGTCGGTCGCCGGATGGGATGTGCGCGCCGATTCCGTCTCCGGTCCGCGAGGACGTCGTGGCGTTCTGTGCGGCAGGCCTTTCGCCATGAAGCTTTTCTCCTCGTGCCTGAGAAAAAGCTGTGTCGCCGCAAAATTAGGCTGATCAACAGTGACCGGCAAACGCAGGGAACTCAGACCGGGCCGGCGGTCCTGGCCCGGAGGGCCTCGCCCATGTTCTCCTCGCGCCAGCGGCGCAGCAGCTCGTGGAAGGCGACGGCGCCGTGCGGGTAGGCCGTGGGGCCGTTCGGGCGTCCGCGGCCCTCGCCGTTGTAGTAGCCGGGGGTGCATTCGGCGTGGAACCACGCGTGGTCGGGGGCGCCCTGCGCGCAGACGCCGACCCAGGCGTCCTCGGCCGCGGGGGCGGGCTCCACCAGGGCGCCTTTCGCCTCGGCGGCGGCGATGAGGGCGGCGGCATGCACGGCCTGCTCGTCCAGGATGTGCGTGAAGTTCACGCTGCTCGCGTTCTGCAGTGAGCCCATCCGGATCAGGTTCGGGAACCCGCTGCTGGTGAAGCCGTGCAGGGTGCGCGGGCCTCGCCGGGCCGACGTGGCCAGGAGCTGGGCGCCGTCGCGGCCGGTCACGGGCAGCTTTCCGGAGGTGATGCCGGAGAGGCCCACGGAGAACCCGGTGGCGAAGACCAGGCAGTCGACCGCGTATTCCACTCCGCCCACGACGACTCCGCGCTCGGTCATGCGCTCGATGCCGTGGGTCTCGGCCGTGTCCACCAGGGTGACGTTGTCGCGGTTGAACGCGGTCAGGTACGTGTCGGAGAACGTGGGGCGCTTGCACGCGTACCGGTACCAGGGCTTGAGGGCCGCGGCGGTGGCGGCGTCGGTGACTTCGGCGGCGACGCGCGCACGGATGCTGTTCATCGTCGCGTGGTCGGCGACCTCGTAGGCGGCCTCGAAGTCCGGCTCACCCTGTCGGCGGAAGCTGGGCAGGAGCTTCTCCAGGAGGCCGGCCGACGCCGTCCAACCATCCGCGACCAGGTCTTGCTCGGCGTCCTCTCCGGAGCAGATCCGCAGGAAGTTCTCGCGGCGCTCGCCGGCCCAGCCCGGCCGGTCCGCGCCGACCTGCTGCGGTGTCATGCGCTGCTGGCCACGCACGTCCACGGCAGATGGGGTGCGCTGGAAGACGTAGAGGTGACCGGCGTCCTCGGCCAGCTTCGGGATGACCTGTACGCCGGTGGCGCCGGTGCCCACGACGCCGACTCGCTTGCCCGCGAGGCCCGTCATGCCGCCCTCGGGACTGCCGCCGGTGTACCCGTAGTCCCAGCGCGAGGTGTGGAAGGTGTGGCCCCGGTAGTCCTCGATGCCGGGGATGCCGGGCAGTTTGGGCTCCGAGAGGGTGCCGGTGGCGGTGATGACGTACGTGGCCCGGAACGCGTCGCCCCGATCCGTGCCGACCACCCACTGCTCGACCTCCTGGTCCCAGGTCAGGGAGGTGACGGAGGTGGAGAACAGGGCCTGCTCGTACAGGCCGAACTGCTCGGCGATCCGCACCGCGTGCCGGCGGATCTCCTCGCCCGGGGCGTACTTCCACTCGGGCACGTAACCGGTCTCGTCCAGGAGGGGCAGGTAGACGTGTGACTCGATGTCGCAGTGGATTCCGGGGTAGCGGTTCCAGTACCAGGTGCCGCCGAAGTCGCCGCCCTTGTCGATGACTCGCACCCGGGCCACGCCCTGTCGGCGCAGGCGCGCGGCCGCCAGGATGCCGCCGAACCCGCCACCGACGATCGCGACGTCCACCGCGTCGTGCAGTGGCTCTCGGGGCGCCACCTCGTCGATGTACGGGTCGGCGGCGAAGTAGCCGAACTCCGCCTCTGCGGGCCGGTACTGGCCCGGACCCTCGGGGCGTACGCGTCGCTCCCGCTCGAGGCGGTAGCGCTCGCGCAGGGCGACGATCTCCTGCGGGGTGGGCTGAGTGGCGCACTGCGGCAGGGGCATGGTGCGAGGTCCTCTCGTGGGGGGAGGTGTGTCGGGCGCCGCGCGGGCGGGATCAGTGCCCTCGCCGGGGCGCCCTGGGCGGTCACGGGTACCGTAACCCAAGAACCGGACAGCGTTGTCCGGTTGGGGCCCGATCCCCGAGGCCCGCCCGAGCGCTCCGACACGAAAGGCCTGCGATGCCGAACGTCACCCCCGCCTCCCCGCTGCGCGACTGGCTGGCGGAACCCGCCGCCGGACAGGTCCTGCGCGGTCTGCTGGCCTCGCAGGGCCAGAGCGAAGAGGCCCTCGCCCCCGCCCTCGGACTGCCGCTGGAGCAGCTCGTGCGGATGTCCGGGGGGAAGTTCCCTCCGGAGCTCGTCGACGCACTGGTCACCGCGGCCGAGACCGGACAGATACCCGAGGGACTGCCGAGCGCGCCTCCGCCCGTGGCTGCCACGGCCGTTGAGCCCGACCCGGGCATCGAGCTCGGCACCCCGGAGCCGTGGACCGAGCAGGTCACGCCCGGCCGCTTCGGAGGCCAGAGCGTCGTCGTCACCGGAGCCGCCTCCGGCATCGGCAAGGCCGTTGCCTCCCGCATCGTGCGCGAGGGCGGCCGCGTGATCGCCGTCGACATCTCCGCCGACGGCCTCACGGCCCTGGCCGCCGACCTGGGCGAGGCACTCGTGCCCGTCGGCGTGGACATCACCGCACCCGCATCCGCCGACGCGGTCCTGGCCGCCGCGGGCGGCCGTGTGGACGCCCTGGCGAACGTCGCGGGCGTGATGGACAACGACGCGGCCGTGCACGAAGTCGACGACACGACCTGGGAACGCGTCCTGCGCATCAACGTCGAAGGACCGATGCGCCTGATGCGCGCCGTCGTGCCCGGCATGCTCGCCGCGGGCGGCGGACGGATCGTCAACATCGTCTCCGAGGCGGCCCTGCGCGGCTCGGCCGCCGGTGCCGCCTACACGACCTCGAAGCACGCCCTCGTCGGACTGACGATGTCGTCGGCCTATCAGTACGCGGGAACGGGCGTACAGGTCAACGCAGTTGCCCCCGGCGCTGTCGCGACCGGTATCCCGGTGCCTGCCGCCGCACCGTACGGCTCGGCCCGCACGGCGAAGATGCGCGTGGCGATCCCGGGCCTCGCCATGGCCGAGGAGCTGGCCGCCTCGATCACGTTCCTGCTCAGCAAGGACGCCGTGAACATCAACGGCGCCGTCCTGCCCTCCGACGGCGGCTGGTCGGTCGCCTGACACACCCGTCCGGCGCCGACGCCTGAGCTGATCCGCCGCCCACGCCGACCACTCCCGACGGCAATGCCGACTCTCCTGCACGCCACCACGTCCGGGCCACCAGGACGACAAGAAGGAGCACCCCCACCGCATGACAGCTCACCGCATACTCCACCGTCGCCCCCGCGCCGCCCTGGCGCTGCTGGCCGCGGGAGCCCTGCTGGCCTTGACCGGATGCGGCACCCAGACCTCTGCCGGCCCGGCCGCGCGCGCCACGTCGTCCGGCGAGGGCAGGACCATCCGCGCCACCCAGATCGCGCACGTGACCGACCCGCACGAGACCACGGGCAGGACCCTGTTGGAGGGCCCGGTCCTGGACGAGGACGGCGACCTGTACGTCGTGGACGTCACCGCGCCCCCGGGCGAGCCGAAGGTCATCTCCGTCGACCTGGCCACCGGAGAGCACAAGGGCGTCTACACCGACAAGACCGGCGCCTACACCTCCGCGCAGATCAGCCCGTACGACGGCCGCCTCTACCTCACCGACTACACCGGATCCGTCGTCAGCACCGAGCCGGACGGCTCAAATCCGCGTAGGTTCTTCACCGGTGAGGTCGAGGGGTCTGCCATGAACCTCGACGACATCGCCTTCGACGACCAGGGCAATCTGTACGTCAGCGACCTGCACGGCATGAAGCCGGGCGAGGCCACGGGCCGCATCGTCCGCATCGACCGCGACGGAAAGAAGACCACTGTCCTGGCCGACGGGCTCGCGCACCCCAACGGGGTGATGTTCGACCCGAAGCTGCGCGGCCTGTGGATCAGCGAGCTGGCCGAGAACACCGTCTCCTACCTGCTGCTGGACGCCGACAAGAAGGCTGTCACCTCGCAGCACGAGGCCATCCACGTCGACGCGGGCGTGGCCCAGACCGACTCCATCGCCGTGGACGCCGACGGCAACCTCTACCAGGCGCTGCACGGCCGACCGGCCATGGCCGTCTACAGCCCGGACGGGGAACGCCTCGCCACCGTCGAGGTCCCCGCCGAGGCCGCCGAGGGGCTGGAGTCGGCGACCAACGTCGCGATCACCCCGGGCGGCAGGAAGGCGTACATGACCGTGAGCGGCCCCGACGGCGGGTACGTCTTCCGGTTCACCGCGCTCGGCGAGGGCATCCGCCAGTCCAACGGCGGCTGACGGTCACACGTCCACGCCGGGTTCTACGGGCCGCAACGCCCCCACGTCGATTGCGAGCAGGTGCCAGGCGTCCAGGGCGCGACGTTCCCGTTCCGCGGGGGTGGGTCCGGTGACGGCCCCGGAGACCATCGCGACGGCGAGCATGGCGTCGTCGGCGGACAGCCGGTGGCCGGCGGGCAGGCACCGGGACAGGACGCTGTGGACGCGGCCGGCCAGCGCACGGGCCTGCTCGCCGTCGCCCCGTGCGCCCCGTATGCGCAGCAGGTCGACGAACGCGGTCGAGCGGGTCATGTGCCAGGTGACCACCCCCAGGACGCTCGAAAGGCTCGCCTCGGGTTCGTCCGCGGCCCGTTCGATCTGCTGGACGTTCTCGTCCAGGACGGCGGAGGCCAGCGCGAAGCTGTCGGCGAAGTGCCGGTAGAGGCTGCCCTGTCCCACGCCGGCGCGGCGGGCGACGGCCGACAGCGGTGCGTCCAGCCCCTGCTCGGCGAACACCTCGCGGGCGGCGGCGATGAGGGCGGCACGGTTGCGGGCCGCGACCCGCCGCCCCTGGTTGGCCGGCCGAGGGCCCTTGGGCTCGGTGGGGTGGTTCGTCACGCTCGAAGGGTAGTACGACCACTCTGTCCGACTCGGCAGCCCGGCCCCTGCGACGAGGCTCGGCCGGAAGCAAGAGGGCCCATGGCTCTACCTGGGCGATACGAGCGTGGCCTTCGGCGCAGGGGGGAGTGCGGCGGGCTTGGGCTGGTCCGGTGTGAGGAGGTAGGCGCGGCGCCAGCGGAGGAAAGGACGTTCAATTCCATGGAACGTGACAATGGCCGCGGTCAGCGTGATGGGCAGAACCACCGCCGTCGCGGTGACGAAGGCATCCACCACCGGGCGCCCCGTCGGCTCGATCCACCATCGGCGCGAGACGACCATGGTGACGACCATGTAGTGGAGCAGATAGACGGAGAAGCTCATTTCGCCGACTTTGGCGATACCCCTCGACACGAGCCCTGTTGAGGAGAAGGTGGCCACGTACGTCAGCACCACCAGGGCCCAGAGGACTCCTTCGACGTCGACCCAGGGCAGACGGGTGGCGCGCCTTTCGTGGAAGGCGTGAGTCTGGTTGAAGGCCCAAATCGCGCCTGTGGTCACGGCTGTTGCGATGCCAACCTTCAGGAGCCCCTGGAACCGCTCCCGGTGATGCACGAAGAACCAGGCGGCCACCATGCCCATCAGGAACTGGTCGAGTCTGCCGGCGAGGCTGTAGTAGAGCATCGAGTTCACGTTGATGCCGCCGCCGGCCGAGGCCCACACCAGGGCTCGGATCACGGCGACGGCGGCCAGGATCTTGAACAGCGCCAGAGGGCCGTGCTTGGTGAGGATCCTGCTGAACAGCGGGAAGAGCAGATAGAACTGCAGCTCGACCGCGATCGCCCACCACATGCTCGACACGGCCCCGAGACTGAGTGAGCCGGGAAGATTTCCGAGACCGGCCAGGGACTGGAGCACGGCCAACAGGCCCGCACCCTGCTTGTGCGCGCCGACGCCCAGGATGATCAATGCCAGATAGAGCGGGAAGATCCGCAGCATCCGATTGCTCAGGAACCGGCCGTAGTGAATGTCCTTGCCCAGCGTGCCGATCGTGAAGATGAACCCGGACAGGACCATGAAGAGGGCCACTCCGGTGTGACCTTCCAACACCAGAGTGCCCAGCGGATTCTCCGTATACATCCAGCCGTGCGGATCGCTGTTCGGGATCTCCCTGAGGTGCGGAGAGATGATGTGCGTGCCGTGGCAGAGGAGCACCAGCACGGCAGCGTAGGCACGCAAGTGATCCACGGACACGAGGTAATGCCGATTGCTGCTGCGCATGACTGGGCGTCGGCCTCTCATCTTCTATCGCGTGTCGCGACGGCCTTGCGGCGGGGAACAGATGAGGGACGACAGCACCAGGCGCGGCGGTCGAGACAGCACATTCGCGCGAGTCGCCCCTATTGCCGGAAAATTTCACTCATCCGATGGGTACGGCAATATGCGAATGCGATGGCATCCGGGCAATCGACAGCTGGGGGACGCGGAGTTCGAGAATGGGCGTTGGATGATCAGCGGATGTGGCGCCGCAGCCAGTTCTCGAGGACGGTGAAGTCCTCGTCCGTGATGCCTCGTGCCGCATCGACTCGACGCAGCAGGGCTCGTCCGGTGTGGTGCGCTTCCACCCAGGCCTGGTCGGCATCGGTGATCTCGTCGTCGACCCAGGCGAACGGGCGGCCGGCTGCCCAGCCGACAAGGGCACGGGTCTTCCAGTGGAGCCCGCACCGCTCATCCCCGGCGGACGGCTCCGGCCAGGTCACCACGGGCAGTTCCGGCAGACCCAGCCATGGCGCGACGCATTCGTTGGCGTCGGACATCCATGTCGTGGCCCACACCAGTTCGCACGGCAGCGACATCAGGCGGGGCCCGTGTGCAGGGTTGATCCGAGGAATCAGTGGATTCGCGCCCGCTGCTCGTGGCACGTACGGCGCGGCCTCGTACGTCGGGTACCCGTGCGGAAGCTGCTCCCGGGTCGCTCCGAAGGGGATGAGAGGCCCATCGACATCAAGAAAGAGAAGGGGCAGCGCAGAACTGATCACGCCTGCACGCTAGCGGCCGCAGGCCGATGATCGTCACACGAGCCACCTCAGGATCCTTCCAGCGCGGCTGAACCCTCCAGCCCAGGAGAGCGGGGTCCTGAGACGAAGGCAAGGACATCGGGGACCGCTTCGCGCAGGCTGCCGAAGTGACGATGCACGCCGTCCACCGCCGTAGGGGCGTTGACACCCCACACCGTCATCCCGGCACGCAGTCCGGACTCCACCCCGGAAGGAGCGTCCTCGATGACCAGACAGTCCGCCGGCCTGGCACCAAGACGCGCGGCTGCCTGCAGATACGGCATGGGCGACGGCTTGCCTTCCACCACGGCGGCCGCGTCCACGAGGACCTCCGGGACCGGCAAGCCCGTCCGTGCGAAGCGTCCACGCACCCGGTGCTCATAGTTCGACGTCACCAGTGCCCAGGAGCCGGGCCGCAGAGCACTGAGCAGCTCCGAGGCGCCGCCGAAGGCCGTATAGGCGCCGGAGCGGACGTCCTCGTCCTCCAGTTCGTGCAGTGCGGCAAGGCACTCGTCGGGCGCCCGGTCCGGGGCAACCTGCGCGAAGGTCTCCATCGGCCTCGTCCGCAGCGCCACTCGGTAGACCTCGTCGGGGTCAAGTCCGTATCGCTCTGCCCACGTTCGCCAGATCCGGCGCTGATTGTCCACGGCGTCGATCAACGTGCCGTCAACATCAAACAGAACGTACCTGGTCGTGCCGCTCTGGCCGGGTTCACTGGTCACGCTTCGATCCTGCCATCAGGCCCTGAGCGGGCGGGCTGCGGGAGACGTCTCAGGTGCCGGATGGTTGATCGTCGACGGCCTGCACGGCTGAGTCATTCGAGGAGACGAGGCGCGGACACCGCTATTCGACGTTGCGCGCCAGAATCCCGAGGGTCGCGCGCAGGCCCGCCTCGGGGATGACCGGGAAGATGCCCGCTTCCCGGTACCGCTCCTCGATCTGGCTCCAGTCGTAGTACGAGGTGGTCAGGGTGCCGCTCTCGCTGGGCTCGAGCCGGTAGCCGTAGAGGTGCCGGATGGGCGGCTGTATCTGGCCTGAGATGGTCCATTCGATCAGAGTGTCCTGCTCGAACTTCGTGATGATCACGGTGACGTCGTACTTGCCCAACGGGTAGTCGTTCAACGCCTCACGGTCCATGTGGACGACGAACTCGTCACCGGCTCCGCTCGCGGGTTTGCCTTCGGCGGACTGCAGCATGCCTGAACTGTCGATCGCCACGTGTCCGGCGGGGTCGCACAGCAACGCGAAGATCTTCTCCGGGGGCGCGGCAATCTGACGCCGCACTTCGAATCGCTCTGTCGTCATGTGGGCCACCCTCGCACGATGACGGATCCCGGGACCAGCGGGAGACCGCGATCTCCATGGGCGGAGACCGAGGCCGGGTAGCGGAACGTGTGTACGGTGTGGGCGTGATCGACAGGGGCGGGTTTCGACTGGGTACTGAGGCCGCGCATCGCCTCGCGCTGGCTGATTGCTGCGAGATGGAACAAGGCCTGAGCGAGGCCGAGTTGAGGCACGTCGAGGCGATGTTCGGCTTCGAGTTCTCCGCCGACCACCGCGCCTTCCTGGCGGCCGGTTTGCCCGTGGCCTCGCCGCCGGAAGAGGGAGCAACCTGGGAACAGCCGTGGCCGGACTGGCGTCACGCTGATTCCGAGGATCTTCGGTACCGCCTTGAGTGGCCCGTCCGGGGTGTGCTGGACGCCGTAAGGATCGGTTGGTGGGAGCAGTCCTGGGGGCAACGTCCAGCAGGTGAGTCGGCCGCGGTGAAGGTGGCCGAACGGGAACTCGCCGAGGTGCCGAAGCTGGTGCCCATCTACGCGCACCGTTTCGTTCCTGCCGGGCGTGGCACTCACGGGCACCCGGTTCTCTCGATGTGGGGCACCGACATCATCTGCTACGGCCAGGACCTGGCCGACTACATCGATCGCGAGTTCCGAGAGGCCGCCGATGACGCCCTTGGGAACCCGAAGGCGACCGTCGCCTTCTGGAAGAACTTCCTCGACTGAGGAGCCCTCGGGCATGAGGCCGCTCAGCGCGGCCCTGTCGACGGCTCGCTTCCCGAGCCCTGGTGCCGTCTGCCCGCCTCGACGCCCGGGGCGATGCCCGTGCCGTAGCGTGTGTAACAGGCATGTATTAGAGGGAGGCCGGGCGGAACGATTCCTGAACCGGGTGGGTCTTGGTGATCAGTAACGCTCGCTCGTACCGAGTAGACGGCACCACCGCAAGGAAGAAGAAACGATGCGCGCCAAGAAGATCACCCTCGTTGCCCTGGCCCTCACCGCGGGTCTCTCACTCACCGCCTGCCAAGGGGACGAGGACTCAGCCGCGAGCGGGAACGGCTCCGAGGCCTCCTCCTCGTCCTCGTCCTCGTCCTCGGCCGAGACCTCCGGCGGCAGCGGCGCATCCGACGAGAACCCCACGCACACCGGCGACGCCTCGAACGCGGACGAGTCCGACCAGGGCAGCGGGGGCGGGCAGATCACCACCGGCCTCTGCAAGACGGCGAACCTCGAGTTCAGCACCGCCCACGGCATGGGCGAGGGCGATCTCATGGTCAGCCTCAAGAACACTGGTGGCGACGCCTGTTCACTCAAGGGCTTCCCCGGAGTCGACCTCAAGGCCGACAGCGGCCCCGGAGGTCTCAGCGCCGAGCGCAGCAAGCTCGCCGCCCCGGCCGTCGCCCTCAAGTCCGGCGAGACGACCCGCTTCACCCTCCACACCCCGCGCAACGACAGCGGCGGCTCGGGCCTGGACATCACCAGCATCGTCGTCACTCCGCCCAACGAGACGCACTCCAAGACCCTGCCGGTCTCGCTCAACCTCCCCGTCACCGACAAGGCCGTGGGGACCGTCACGGTAGACCCCGTCGGCACCGGCAAGCAGTAGCCGGCCCCCGGCCTCTCGTCCCGGAGACGAGGATCCCTGTCAGGGTCCGCAGAACTCCGCCTCGAGCACCGCGTTGCTGTCACCCGTCCAGTCGCCGTTGAAGTTGAAGGCCAGCGAGTGACGCCCGTCCTCGGTCGTCACCGCCTCGGTGGTGGAGCCGAGGATGCCGCTGCCGCCAACGCGGTCGTGCCCAACAGGGCGGTTCCTACTGACATCTGCGGTCCGTTTCGTCGATGGGGGCGTCGGTGCGGATCGTCGCTGTGATCGACCGACGGCCATTGCCACGAGGGACCAGGCGGGCAGATGTGAAGGTTGCTTGCAGCCAGGCGAGTTGAGCGGGTTTCAGCCCTTCTTCGTCAGGCCGTGCCCGCACCCAGGCCCGACAGGAACTCGCAGGCCCCTCGCACCCTGGTGCGGAGGACGCCTTGAGTTGCAGAGCAGTCCAGGCGCACGTCCAGGGGACCAGGGGCGGCGCCCGTGTCTGCCCGTCGTCTCGCGGGCAGCGTGGAGGGGGCGAGGCCGTCGCGGCGAGCGATCAGGAGGCCGAGTTCGTGACGGCTCACCGCGTCCCGCCCTGCGATGTGATGGATTCCGGCGCGATCGGAGGACGCGAGTTCCAGAATCGCCGCGGCGAGGTCCGACACATGCACCGGGCAGCGGACGTCGTCGGTGAACAGGGCGCCCTCCCTGCGCCCATCGGCCAGCTGATGGACGAGCTTCTCGTGCTCGGAACCGCCGCCTCACGAAGGTCCCGGCAACAGCGTGCCCGGAAGCTCTCGCCTGCCGTGCAAGTTCCCCGCCGAGGAATCCGCCGGCCCCGATGACGAGCAACGTCATGAGCCGACACACGATGCCGTGCGGCCTGCGCGCACGGCGCCGTCTCGACGTCGGTTCATGTCCGGCCGCTCGACGGGGGCGGGCAGGGGGAACGCGTCAGGCATGCAGGGTCGGCCGGTAGATGAGCTCCTGGGTGTGGCCGTCGAGCGTGCGGTGCTCGATCAGTTCGAGGTCGAAGTCGGCCGCACCCCGGAAGATCGGGTCAAGACCGGTCTGGCCGGTGATCACCGGGAAGAGTGTCACCTGGACGCGGTCGACCAGACCGGCGGCCATCAGCGAACGGTTCATCGACAGGCTGCCGTGCGAGCGCAGCGGGACCGGGGACTCCTTCTTGAGCCGGGCGACGACGTCGACCGCGTCACCGCTCGCGACGCTCGCATCCGGCCAGTCGAGTGGTCCTTCCAGGGTGCTCGACACCACCGTTGCCGGCAGGTTCCTCATCCGCGTGACCCATGGGTCGCGCACATCGGAATCCTCGGTGCTCGATGCCAGCATCTGCGCGAACGCCCGGTATGTGTTGGCCCCGAAGACCATCCGCTGTTCCTCGCCGTAGAGGGCGAGGCGGTGGTCGAGGAGCTCGGGGCCCTGCTTGCCCCAGTAGCCGGTCCAGCCGCCGCTGGCGGCGCCGAAGCCGTCGAGGCTGGAGAAGACGTCGAACGTGTACGTGACGGTCATGATGCTCTCCTCGGGTGCGGTTGAGCGCGTACGGAACTACAGACTGGAGCCCGCGGCGATACTCATCGCCGCTCAGGGCAGCTTCGCCGGGCACAGGCGCTTAGGCTTCGCCGTGCCGTCGAGCTTGGCATCCACACAGCTGCCAGGCAGTGAGCCGTACTCCTTCTGGCCGAAGTTGGCGGTCACGGTCAGCTTCCCCTCGCCGAACTCCGATCGCTGCACTGTTCCGTCCTCGGTGAGCCGTTCGTAGCTGGTCATCCGTTCGGTGCCGGCGGCCTTGTGCAGCGGCTCGAAGTAGCGCTGGAGCGCCGCCATCTCCTGGCCCGTGGACTTCGGGTTCTTGTCCCCCAGCGTGAAATTGAGCGGAGTGTTGTAGAGGGCGGACATCAGGGCCCGGTCGGTCTTCTGGTCCGTGAGCTTGTTGTACGGCATTTCCCAGCGGTCGGTGTTGATGACGGAGCCGTGCAGTGCCGTTTCGTACAGGGGGATCCGGTAGCGCGGGTCGTACATGGCCTTCGCCAGCGCGGACGGCAGCCTGACCTGCTTGAAGAAGAACGCCGGCTCGCCCTGGGGCGCGTAGCCGCCCCACGTCGCCTTGTCGTTCTCCAGCTTCCACAGGCCGTCCGCGACCGGCGTCTGCCCGCCGTGGTTGAAGGAGAGCACGGGGGCGGCCCAGGCACCCGCGGACTCGGAGCCGAGGACGAACTTGTCGTCCGAGGCGAGCCCCCGCATGCGCTCCAGGCGGTTGGCGCGGTCTTGTTTCTTGTTCATGCGATGGCCCTTGCTGCTGTCGGTGAACAGCTCGCCCGCCGCGTCGACATCCAGGAAGTAGCTGTCGGCACCATTGGCCGTCATCCGCTTCGCCCGGTCGTCCAGGTAGTGCTTGCTGGACTCGGCCTGCTTGAACGCCTGGGAGCTGAGATAGCAGCCGCGGCCACCGAAGCCCTCCTTGACCTCGCCCTTCCAACTCCGTATGCAGAAGTCGGGGTAGACCGTGCCGGGCCACTTCGAGGAGGGGTTGTCGGCACTCGCAGAGGGCTGGCCGTTGGCGTAGGAGTCGTACGGGCCGACCACGTAGCCGTTCCGTTGCGCTGCGCGCACGGCCTGCTGGTCCATCGGCTGCTCGTCGGCGTCGTAACCGAGCCAGAGTCGGGAGACGCCGAGCTTGCGCAGCTCGTTCACGCCCTTCGCCGTACGGGCCTCGCCCCAGGCATAGGCGTGCACGGCCCCGAGCAGCCGCTCGACCTCGGGGTTCTCCCGGATCTTCTGCTTCAGGGAGCGCGTCTTGCCGTGTTCGTCGAGATAGTCGCGGTAGCCGGTGGCGGAGGAGACCGGGGAGGAGTCCGTGAGGGAGAAGTGGACCGTGTAGTCGCGGGTCTGCTCGCGCTGCGAGAACTCGTGCCGCGCCGTGGAGGCGATCCGGCCGTCCTTCGAGGAGAAGCCCAGCGAGGTGCCGACCTCCTCCGGCACGATGTAGCTGACACCGTGCTTGCCCTGGGTGTAGCCCCAGGCCGGAAGCGTGAGGCCGCCCGCCAGTTCTGCCTCGGTGTCCTGCAGCCCGGCTTCGCCGGAGTTCCAGAAGGTGTCCCTCACCGGGACGCGTAGGCCCTCGCCGCGCGGGATCTGCAGGGCCCCGTCTGCGCTGGGCGCGGTCCTGGGCCAGGACAGGTTCTGGTCGGCCTCGGAGTGGACCGTCATGCGCAGCCGCCCGCGATCGCTTTCCGCCGTGACGGTGAGCTTCTTGCCGGGGTACGACCAGCGGGCCGTGTCGCCGTGCACGGTCACCGTGCCGGGCCTGCCCAGCTGCTGTCCCGCCGCGCCGGACACCGGGAGCATCGCTCCGTCGTCGGTGTGTCCCGTGACGCGCAGCGACCCGGTGTCCACGCGTGCTGTGCCGCCGCGCACGGGGAAGTCGACCGTGCTGCCGTGCACCTGGGGCGGCCCGGCCGTCTCACTGCCGCCCCGCGGCGGCCCGGCCATCGCCAGGTAGCCGACCGACGCCGTGGTGGCGGTCAACGCGACGGCCACGCTGATGCCGTACGTACGAATGCGGCGCCGGCGCCGTGCGCCCGCGAGGTCACCGTGCCGGGCCCTCTGCGCCTGATTGCTGTGGCTCTTCACGTAGTTCACGGGCGTGAGCATCGGGGGTGAGCGTAAGAAGATTCTAAGAGCCCCGCCTCCGGGCGCTTCGGTGTGGGCGGGCGGGGGGCGAGCACCCCGGCGTCCGCGGGGCTTGTGCGCCGCTCGGCAGGTGTGGCCGGTCATCTCCCGAGGAGGGTGACGAGTTCGGCGACGGGGGCGGCCGGGTTGGTGGGGTGCAGGGCTTCGGTGCGGTGGACGAGGCGGGGTGCGGAGAGGGGAACGGCTGCCGTTCCCGGCACTTCGGCGGCCGCCGTGCGAGGGAGTACCGCCAGCCCGTGCCCGCCGGCGACGAGGGTCCCCACGCCTCTGATGTCCGTTCCGTGGCAGGCGACTTGGGGGCGGAAGCCGTCGGTGCGGGCGGCTGCGCGGAGTTGGAGCAGCGGGATGGCGGTATCGGGTGCGTCCAGCCAGCGCGCGTCGGTGAGATCCGGCAGTTGGAGGGATTGCCGGTCTGCCAGAGGGTGGTCGGCCGGGAGCACTACGGCCAGGGGCTGTTGCGCGATGGCCGTGGTGGTCAGCGGACCGGGGTCGATCAGCGGCAGCGGGTCGGTGGGTGCGGCCGCCCCGTCCACCAGAGCGAGGTCCGCGTCTCCGGCCATCACGGCCGCCACCACTTCCTCGCGCCCGAGTATGTGGAGTGACACCGCAAGGCGGGGGGAGTGACGGCGGGTTCGGGCGAGCGCGTGGGCGAGGGCGGGTGTCAGCGCGAGGGGGCTTGCGGCGATGGTGAGTCGCGTGGAGGGCGTTGCGTGGAGACGGGCGATGTCGGCACGGGCCGCATCCAGGCGCAGCAGCAGGGGCCGGACATGCTCCATGAGGCGCTCGCCCGCCCCGGTGGGCCCCACCGGCCTGCGTTCCACGAGCTGGGCGCCGAGGTCCGCTTCGAGCGCGGCGATGTGCTGCGAGACAGCGGACTGGGTGTACCCCAACTCCTGGGCGGCGGCGGAGAAGGAGCGGTTGTCGACGACGGCGACGAAGGTCCGCAGAAGGTGTGGATCCATGTGCATCAGTATCGCTAATGCAGCGTGCATCAATCATCGTTGGACGTGATGTGGTGGCGGCCCCGACGATGGACGCATGAGTCCTGCCGCACGCATCGCACTGGTCGCAGACCGTTCCGACCATGTCCGCTCCCACACGCGCGTTCCCACCCTCCTGGAGGCCCTTCGTGCCCGCGAGGGCCTCGACCTGGACGCGTACTGGATCCCCACCCACGAGGCCCAGGCGGGGGTCGACGGCTTCGACGCCGTCTGGGTCCTGCCCGGCAGTCCCTATCGCAGCGAGGCCGGAGCGCTCGCCGCGATCCGCACGGCCCGGGAACAAGGCATCCCCTTCTTGGGGACGTGTGGTGGCTTCCAGTACATGCTTCTGGAGTACGCACGGTCCGTGTGCGGGCTCGGCGATGCCGTGCATGCCGAGAACACCCCGAAGACCGGAGACACCAGAGACACCGAAGACGGCGGAGGCCGGGCCGTGGACGAGGTGATCACCCCGCTCGCCTGTTCTCTGGTCGGTCACGAGGGTGCGATCGTCCTCACGGCGGACTCACGGACGGCCCAACTCATCGGCGCCCAGCGGACAGTGGAGCGCTACCACTGCAACTACGGTCCGAACCCCGCCCATGTGGAGAAGCTGCGCGCTGCCGGGCTGAACTTCACCGGCACCGACGAGAGCGGCGACATCCGCGTCGCCGAACTGCCCGGCCATCCCTTCTTCCTGGCCACCTTGTTCCAGCCCGAACTGCACGGCGACGGGACCCGCCCCCACCCGCTGATCACCGGGTTCGCACAGGCCGCGCTGCGGCATGCGGCGAAGACGCGGCAGGCGGTGGAAGCGCGATGAGCGGAAGTGAAAGTGGGGGCGATGCCGACGGCGGCCCGGATCAATCAGAGCCGGGCGGGAGCAGTGAACCCAAGGGGCCGAGATCGAGATTGAGGTCCTTCATGGTCAGACCGTATCGATCGCAGAGCTCGCTCATGCGCTCCTCAAGAATCATCAGCGTCATACCTACGCGCTCCTCCTGATGCTCCGTCAAACCCCCCTGGTCTACCCGATGCAGAGCCGTCCGCTCCATGAGCTGGCGCAGCAGTTCCACGATGGTGAGGACGAGCTTGATGAGGTCACGCTCAACTGTCTCGGGGTCGGTCTTGAGACGTTCCGGGATGCTGCGGCGGTCGGGTTCGTCCTCTTGATGTGCCGGCAGGAGACCGAAGGAACTGGCTGCGGCCTGGGCCACTTGGTGGAGGTCGGCGCCTGCGTCCGGGGTCAGGTCCGTGGCCCGTACGCCGTCTTGGCAGGCGGAGGCGGGTGGTCCGGGTGCGGGCATGCCGTCCTGGCGAGGGGATGCACACATGGGCGTCCTCCTGTCTATGAGGCTCGCGTGTCGGCGGGCCAGGCTCTCTTCGTCCGTCCGGTGGAGTCCTCGGCGGTGAGCCGTGCGACATCCCTCACCACGGAGCGGGATGGTCCGGGGTGATCGAGTGGATGACCGCGCGCAGGTTGATGCGTACGAGGTCGACGTCCGCCACGGACAGGACCAGGTCACCGGTGAGCACGGCGCCGCCGGTCAGCAGACGGTCCAGCAGGTCGATGAGGGCCACCTGCCGTCCCGGCGGCTCGTCGTCGAACCCGGTCGAGGTGACATCACCGCTCATGACCGGGGCCCGTCCCGTCATCCTGCCCCTGCGCCATGTCGCGCTCGGCCCACTCGGTGAAGGAGTAAGGCACCCAGGGGCCGGTCACCTCGACGCTGACGCCCGGCGTGCCCTCGGCGACCTGCTCGACGGACCGGGCGAAGGCCTCGGCCCGGTCGGCGGGGACGAGGTAGGCATCGTTGGAGAGGTTCTCCCCCTGCCGTGTGGCCAGTTGACCCTGCTGGGGTCGGTGGCTCACCCGGGCCCGCGCCAGTCCCGTCGCCCGTTCCGCGGCGTGGGCGACGACCGCGCCCGCACCACGGTAGACGCTGCGCTGGTTCTGACGCTGAGCCCGGCGCCGTTGGATGTAGGAACGCCCGGGGCTTTCCGTGGCGAGCTGTTCGTCGGGCTCGGGTGCCGGAGGAGCGGACTGCGGGTCGGCGAACACCTTGACCCCCAGCTCGATGTTTCCCTCCAGCAGGTCCAGCGCGCGGGAGAAGCGCTCGGCGCGCTCGGCCAGCATGGCGCGGACTCGGTCCTCGTCGAGATAGACCGTGGTCATGCGCAGGGGCAGGACGGAGGCGACCCGGTGCGCGGCCTCGACCGTGTGGTGATGGCCGCGGGCGATCTCCTCCAGCCGGACGAGATCCTCCATCTGCTCCTTGAGGGCCTCGGTGTTGAACCGGTCGGCGGGCACATCGGCGACCAGCGCCGCGAGGCCGCCCTGCCGCAGGAGCCGCGGCGGTGTGCCCAGGCCGCCCAAGGTCGCTGCCGCGTCCTCCAGCGGTGACCCGTCTCGGGCGACCGCGTAGACGTAGACCAGGGAAGCGGTGTCCCTGGTGTCCCCGGTCTCCTCGCCGTCCGTGGTCCGCGCACGGTCCTCGTCGGCGTCCGGCAGGAGCTGCCCGTCAGCGGTGGTCATCATTCCGCCTCGCTTTCACGTGCGGACTTCGCAGTCCCGGCGGCGTCGATCGCCTGCGCCGAACCGCCGCCGGCCGCGGCTCTCAACTCGGCCACTTCGGCGCGCAGCCGCTCGATCTCGGCGGACTCCTGCGACTTCTGCACGGCGCGTGTCTCCTGCGTCTCCGCTGCGCCCTGGACGGGGCGAGCGCGTGAGGAGAGCGACGGGTCGTGCTCCCACCAGTCGATGCCCATCTCCTTGGCCTTGTCGACGGAGGCCACCAGCAGACGCAGTTTGATGGTGAGGAGTTCGATGTCGAGGAGGTTGATCTTGATGTCGCCCGCGATGACGACGCCTTTGTCGAGTACGCGTTCCAGGATGTCGGCAAGGTTCGCGGAGCCGCCCTGTGAACCGTACGGAGAGGGCGTGGACGTAGAGCCAATCCGGTTGGCGAAGGAATCGGACATTGTCGAATCACAGCCTCGTTCGTGTCACAGCCTCGTTCGTGGGGTTCTCGGCGGCGAGGGCGTCAGCGGTCCAGGCCACGGAGATGAGGTGAGGGGCGCTGCGGTGCCTGTCAGCGGCGGGCGGCCACACCCTCCTCCTCGATGGGCTCGTCGATCTCCTCGACGTCTTCGTCGTCGACGTCGTCCTCATCGTCGTAGGCCTCCGCGTCCGCGTCCTCGACGCCTTCGACATCCTCGGTGTCGTCTTCGTCGTACTCCTCGTCCTCGGAATCGACCTCGCCATCGACCTCGGCGCGGGGCTCGCCGTCCTCGTCGACGGCCTCGCCCGCATCGTCCTCATCGACCTCGTCGACCTGGTCGTAACCGTCGTCCTCGTCGGACAGTTCCTCGTCGTCCCGGGCCTCCGCGGACGCGTCGTCCTGGGAGTCCTCGCCCACCTGCTCTTCGTCGGCGATGGCGTCGTCGTGGTCGACGGTCACCTCGCCGTCGCGGATCTCCCCCCGCCAGCCGTCGGTGGCCTCTCGGCGCATCATGATGAACTTGCGGTAGAGCTTGAGGTCCAGGCGTGCCCGGCGGCCCTGCGCGCGCCAGATGTTGCCGGTCTTCTCGAAGAGACCCTTGGGGAAGTACTCCAGGACGAGCAGGACACGCGTCAGATCCTCGGTGATGCGGTGGAAGGTCACCACACCCTTGACCGTCCCCTTGGCGCCCTCAGTCGTCCATGTGATGCGCTCGTCGGGTATCTGCTCGGTGACGTTCGCCTTCCAGCTTCGGGTGGACTTGGCGACCTTCACCGTCCAGTTGCTGGTGGTGTCGTCCGCCTTGTCGACGCTCACCACGCCCTTGGCGAAGGAGCTGAACTCCTGGAACTGGGTCCACTGGTCGTAGGCCTCGCGCACCGGGACGCCGACGTCGATGTCCTCGCTGATGACGACGGACTTCGAACCGCCGCCGCCCTTGCCCTTCCCCTTGCCGAAGAGGCCCTTCACCTTGTCCTTCAGGGCGCCCTTGGCGTGCTCCGCGCCTGCGGACATGGCGGCCTTGGCGGGGGACTTGCCCTCGGCGAGGGCCTGGCCTCCCTTGCTGAGGCTCTTCATCATGCCGCCGCCCTGGCCGGGGGTGCCCAGGTTCGTGACGCTCTCCCCGAGTTTTCGCCCCAGGGACGAGACCGTCTGTTGCGCTCTGGCCTCGAGGTACTTCTTGAGGTCGTCCTTGAGTTGGTCGGTGGCGGGGTTCTCCACCACGTTCTTCTTCAACTGGGCGAATGTCGATTCAGCCACGGTCGTCGCCTCCACCCTGCTTGGTCTTGGCCTGCTGCTTGCGCGCCGGCCGCTCCGTCTTCTTCGCGGCTCCCGCCGCCGCGCCGGACGACCGCTTGCCGGTCGAGCCGCTGCGGGAAGCCGCGGCGCTCTTGCTCGTGCTCTTGCTCGTGCCCTTGCTGCCGTTCGAGCTCTGGCCGGGGTGTGAGCGACGGTGGGGCGGCGTACTGCGTTGGGCGCCGGCCGACTTCTCGGCGCGTGCGCTCTTGGAGCGCGTCGACTTGGCCGGCGCCTTTGCCGGGGCCTGCTCGTCTCCTGGAGCCTCGTCCGCCGTTGACTCGTCCTCCGGAGCGTCACGCTCGTCCTCGTCGTCATCCTCTCGACGCCCCTGCGTGCCAGGGGAGTTGAGAGCCTCGGTGCGGTCCTGCAGCGAGTCCGACAGGCGCGTCATGCGCTGCGTCAGGGCCGATCCTGCAGCCGATTTGGTGGCATCGACGAGCTCACCCCGTACCTGGTCGCTCAAAGCACTCAGCGCGGGACTGTCCTTGACGAGCTTCCCGATCTGCTGAGGGTTCAGGCTGAGCTTCTTGCCCGCCAAGAACATCCCCAGCCCGATGGCCAGTTTGGCCTTCTTCGTCCGTCCCAGCAGGTACCCACCCACTACGGCGGCGCCGATCTTTCCATTCGTCATCATCGTCTACACACCTCTGTACGGCATTGATGGTCTTCGGTGTTCCATCGGTCGCCTGCGGCTGTTTGTGCCAGGCCAGGCGGTGGAGATCATCGGCGGGCGTCGATTCGGGCCAGATGCGCCTGGAGGACTTCCAGGCGGTCGAGCAGCTCGTCTTCCTGCTCGTCGAACTCGTCCTCCGTGATCTTCCCGGCGACGAAGTCCTGTTCCAGCCTGATGAGCTCTTCGTGAACCGGCGCGGGGTCGTAATACTCCCGCTCGGCGGTCTCGGTGACCTGTTCCAGCACCCACATCGTGCCGCGCACCGGTGCGAGCGGAAGCGTCAGAAGTCCGGTGATCAAACCCATCCGGCTTCACCTGTCCCGTAGTTGGGCCTCGCGCTACTCGCGTTCCTCGCGTTAAGGCGTCTTCATACGAAGCTGTAGGCGGGTAGCGGCCCGTGCAGGTAGTACGTGTAGGCATCGCCCCGCTGCTCGGCATCCTGGTGAACGGCCTCGGAGAAAGCGGCGGCCTTGTCCCGTTCCACCAGGAACGAGACGTTCATGAAGTGCTTGCTGGTCGGGTCCGAGACGGACGAGCCGACGGCGTACGCGGATAGGTTCTGCACGATGCTGTCGCTGTCGGCACTGTGCCGGCTCGTCACCCGCTGGGAGATCAGCTCGCCGAGACGCACCTTGGCGTCATGCGCGTCCGGCTGCTCCCGGGTCTGCTCGTTGAGCTGTCGCACCTGGTCATCGGTGGCGATGATCTCCCGCAGGAGGTCCTCCTCCTCACGCGTGACCTTCAGGTTGTACTCCAGGCGCCCGTCCAGTTCCTTGAGCCGCTCGGTGTACACACCGACGTTCTCCTCCAGGGCCTGGGTGACCGCGTCGTCGTCCGGTCCCACCAGGCCGAAGCGCATGGGGAGTACCGCTCCATCCGCCATGAGCTGCTCGAGTACCGCCTCGTGCGCGGCCAGGTCGCGGCGCTTGGCGCGCAGCCCTTCGGGAGCCGTGCTGACCACCGCCGACAGCGTCGACGTACTGACCGTGCGCAGTGCGGAACCTTCCTGGCCGACGCCCTGCAGGCCGTCCATCCTCAGGGGGTGCTCGGCGGGCGTGATGGCGTAGATGTATGTGGGCATGGGTCAGCCCTCCTGCCGGCGGCCGGCGCGGCGGTTGCTCGATGAGGCGGTCTTGCGGGGCTTCTCCTCGGTCTGCTCGTCGGAGTCGTCACGGCCCTTCTGGAAGGAGTCGGAGAACGCCTCCACAGCGCCGGTCAATGCTCCTCTCGACTTGCCCTTGGCCCCGCTCTCGGTCATGTCGCCGACCAGGTCCGGGAGCTGGCTCGGGGCTTTGCGGCCCGACTCCAGGTCGAGGCGATTGCACGCCTCGGCGAAGCGCAGATAGGTGTCGACGCTGGCGACCACGACGCGGATATCGATCTTGAGTATCTCGATGCCGACCACGGACACCCGTATGAAGGCGTCGATGACCAGACCGCGGTCGAGAATGAGCTCGATGACGTCGTAGAGGGTTCCTGACCCGCCACCGCCACCACTGGTCGCGGGGGCACTCGTTTGCTGTACGACACTCATGCTGTCTCCTCCTGGTACGGGTGGGCGGACGGGAGCGTGCGGCCGGAATCAGGGGCGTGCCGGAATCAGGGACGTGCCGACTCAGGTCCGGTCGATCTGCCCCTTCGAGTAGCGCTTCTTCTGCTCGAAGCCGGTGAGTTGCCCCTGCGCGTCGATCTCGACGCGGTAGCTGGCCATGACGCTTGAGGTGTCCGGGATTCTTTCGATCTCCGTCATCTCGACATCCGCCGTCCATCCCTCGCCGTGCTTCTTGAGCGAGGACACCGCGTACGCGTCACGCCCGACGAGCTCGCCCAGTTGCGCCGCCGCCGCGCGCATCGCCTCGGCCGCGGAAATGGGCTTCGGCCGTCTTCTCGCGGCAGGTTGGTCTTTCTTTGGAGGGGCCTCATTTTGTGCGCTCATGTTTCCTCCTTGCCGTGCGGTGCCGCCGTGCGGGGGTGTTCTCCAATTGCTGTCATCCCCTCATCCAGTGATCGCGTAGCCCGGCGAGTGCCCTGCCTCGAAGCGTGTATGCAAATGCGCCGGAGAATTTTTCGGACCACGCGATCCGACTGCATTGCCCTGCCTGAGTGGGTAATGCCACGTCATAAGAAGCAGCTAAGCGACTCTGCTCAACAAGGCATTATCACCGTACGTAAGGGGTCAGATCGTGGGAAACAGGGATGTGGGCGAGGCCCGGCCTGGGGTGGCCCCGGACGCCCCCACATCCCTGTTCGCGGACTTCCGTCGGATGGGAGCGTGGCTTTACCACCGATACCAGCGGCTCTTGCGGCCACCGCTTCCCGTCGACCGGGCGACAAACCCGATGAGCCAAACTGCCAGCAAGATAACAGCAACCCACCACAAGGCCTTGAGGGCGAAACCTGCACCGAACAGAAGCAGAGCCAAGAGAAGAACTACCAGCAGTGGAACCATCGTTATCAACCTCCTGGCAGCCGCGTGCCCTGACCTTGCTCCGCCACGCGTTCAAATGTGTTGTTTCTTGCGAAGGTTCGAGGGCACACTCACGATTTCGTGTTCCGCGACCATGGGCCCTCCGCAAGGAGCTGCGATCGGCCGGATGTCGCCTGTTCGCGGTCGTGCCCATGCCAATACGCTGTGCGACCTTCGCGTCCCTGGGGGGTCTCGTGAACGGTGTCCGTGCGGTCGTCGTCTGCCTCGTGCTCGCGTGTGCCGCGGTCCTGGCACCAGGTGCGGGAGCGACGCCTGCCACAGCCGCGAAGCCGAGTTGGTCGGCATTGCCGGTGCCGGCGGCGGCCCCGCCGGTGACCGTGTCCGATCTCGCCGCTCGTGGGCCGGGTGAGGCGTGGGCGACCGGGTACGAGCACGCAGCTGACGGACTGCGGCCGATGCTGTACCGGTGGGACGGCAAGAGGTGGAGCCGGGACGCGTCCTTTCCGGGCGCCGACGAGCTGGGTTGGCTCGGCAAGGTGCAGTTCGTCGGCGATGAGGTGTGGATCCTCCGCGACCGAGTGGGGAAGGGCGAGATCCTGCGCCGGTCGGCGGGAGAACGGGGAGAACCGGGAGAGTGGAGTGCCGTCCCGCTGCCGCAGACCCTGTGGACCTACCAGGACTTCACCGCGGTGCCGGGTGCCGCGTGGGTGGTCGGTGAGGACGACACCGGCCTGAAGGTGTTGCGCTACGACGGCTCCAGCTGGGCCGAACAGCCCACCCCGGATGGCGTGTTGTACCTGATGGGCATCACCGCGCGTACTGCCACCGACGCCTGGGCCTGGGCGGACACCAACACCGGTACCACCGTCCTGCGTTGGGACGGCACCGAGTGGCGGGACGCGAAGGTGCCGCTGCCGCCGGACAGCAACGTGCACACGATCCTGCTCGAGCCGTCCGGGCGGGTCACCATCGGCGGCAGCCAGTACACCGACGGCGTCCCCCGCACCTACCTGATGACCTGGAACGGGCACGCCTGGCGCACCACCCACCCACCGCTGGGCGACACCTACACCGAGGCCATGGTGCGTGGCCCGGACGGCGCGCTGTGGCTGCCGGTGCGCAGCGACCGCGCGTTCCAGTCGAAGTACGCACGCGTGGACGGCCGTCGCACCACCTTCTCCTACGGACCGGAGCGCGCCGACGCGATCGACGTCAAACCGCGTGCACTGGCGAAGGCCGGGTCCTCACTGCTGTCCTTCGGGACCGCCGAGATCTACGGCTCGAAACCGAACCTCATGAGCGAGCGGCTGGAAGGCTGACATGGCACGCAGACTGCTCGTCGCGGCCCTCGCTGCCGCCATGACGATCGTGACCGTCATGACCTCGGCCGCCGCGGAGACGCGGTCCTGGGAACACGTCCCGGTCCCGGCGCAAGTTCGTCCGCAGGCAGGACTGAACGAGGCCGTGGCATTCGGGCCGGACCGGGCGTGGGCGGTGGGAACCGACGCCGTCGGCCGCGAGGCGCCGGGCTTCCCGCTGATGCTGCGCTGGGACGGAACCGCGTGGCAGCGCCAGAGTCTGCCCGGGATCCGCTGGCAGGGAGAGCTGCTGTCCATCGCCGCGACCTCACCGACCGCGGTCTGGGCGGTCGGCCGCGACTCGGCGGGCGGCGCCCACCTGCTCCGCCACGACGGCACCGCCTGGAACGAGAGTCGCGCGCCGCGCGGTGTCGTACTGACCAAAGTCGTCGCCGGTGGCGGCGAGACCTGGCTGATCGGTTCACGGGACGGCGCGCAGGTTCTGCTGCGCTCGGACGGGCGCGGCTGGCGGGACGTGCCGGCGCCGCCGGGATCCGTGTACGGCCTGCACATCCTGGCGCCCGACGACGTCTGGGCCGCGGGCGCCGGCAACTCGGGTGCGGCCGTGTCGCACTGGAACGGGCAGGCATGGGAGCAGACGATCGTGGACGGATTCCCGCGGTCGGCCGTGAGCAGTGTCCTCGCGGTCTCACCGACGGAGGTCTGGGCGGGCGGAACGGCCGGGTTCGTCGGCGGCCCGCCGGGCCGCCCGATTCCGCCACTGCTGGTCCGCTGGGACGGGCAGGCGTGGAGCAGGGTGAGCGTGCCCACGGACTTCGGCTCGATCAGCTCACTCACGCCCACCGAGTCCGGCACGCTGGGCTGGGTCGCGGTGGCCCGCTCCCAGAAGTGGGGCCCGCCGGGCAGCAATCCGCCGTTCGTCCCCGGCCCTGACTTCCTCGCCTGGAACGGACAGTCGTTCACCGAGCACAGCGAACCGGCGGTGCCCGGGGAGGGCGAATCCTGGGTGCTGCGCCTCGCACCCGTGCCGGGCACGGACCAAGTGTGGTCGGTCGGCCGCGCCGACGGCCCCGAGGGGACCTTCGCTCCGCGCATTCTGGGGTTCGGCTGAGATGGAGTGAGGGCGGCACCCAGCAGTTGGTGGAGCGGGGAAAAGGAGCGCCGCTACCCGCCGTGCAGCACATGGCTCGGCAGCGTCTTCGCCCGCGCACTCCAGGCGCCCTGTCGACCCCGCCACGCGCCCCTACCACGGCAGGCCCTTCGAAGTCCTGCGCGCCGAGACAGTTTGCTCTCCCGCTGATATCCATCACGGCCGTGGGCTCGGCGGTCAGGAAGGCTGGACCTCGTCGAAGAGGGCGATGGCTTCGGAGGGGTCCGGGCTCACGAGGCGCTCCAGTCCCGCCGTCGTGATGTTCGCCCACGTGCCGGCCCGTTCCCACATCTGCTCCTCGAAGGCGCGGACGGCCTCGTCCAGTTCTCCAGGGCTTGCGGCGGCCGTGACGGACTCGGCGAGTTCGGCGCCTTCCAGCATCGCGAGGTTGGCACCCGCTCCCAGCGGGGGCATGAGGTGGGCGGCGTCGCCCAGCAGCGTCACGCCGGAGACGTGGGCCCAGGTGTTGGACACGGGGTGGGTGTAGAGGGGGCGGTGGACGAAGGCCGTGCCGTGGCGGAGGAGGTCGAGGACGGGTGTGGCCCAGCCGTCGAACAGGGCAAGCAAGCTTGAACGCACGGCCTCGACATCGGCCGGGTTCCGGGCCGCCTGCTGGTTCGGGCCGGTTTGCTGGTCCGGCTTCGGGTCGGGGGTCGGGGCCGGATTCGGGTGCCAGTCCAGCTCCACGCGGAACTGGGCGTACACCTTGACGTGGCCGCCGCTGTTGCGCTGGGCGACGATCGCGCGGTTCACGCCGTACACACCCACGGAACCGTCGCCGACCAGCCGGGCGAGGTCGGGGTGGCGGGTGTCGACGTCGTCCAGGGATGTCTCCATCAAGGTGACACCGGTGTACTGCGGTGTCACGGACGAGACCGCCGGGCGGACCTTGGACCAGGCGCCGTCCGCGCCGATCACGAGATCGTACGTCTCCTGTCGCCCGTCCCCGAAGTGGACCAGCACGCCATCCCGGTGCTCCGGCACCACCTCCGTCACGGTCCGCCCCCACTGGACGTCCAGGGGCCCGAGCAGCAGGTCGCGGAGTTGCCCGCGGTCGATCTCGGGATTGGCCTGGTCACCCGGGCGGGGCTGCCAGTCGCGCAGGACGGTCCCGTCCGTGTCCAGGATGCGCATGGCCTGCCCCTCGGGACGGGACAGCGCCTGGAACTCCGCCAGCAATCCCGCCTTTTCCAGCGCCAGTTGGCCCAGCCCTTCGTGCAGGTCCAGCGTGCCGCCCGGGGGACGCGCGTCGCGTGAGGGATCGCGTTCGAGGATGGTGACGGGATGGCCGTGACGGTGCAGGACGCGGGCGAAGGCAAGGCCGGCGGGACCGCTGCCGACCACGGCGATACGGGGTCTCATGCCGATACAACGTACGGCCCTTCACCAAGCCGCCCTCGCCCTGTCACTGAACTGAGACGAGGAGTCCGGGCACCCTCACGAGCGGGACCGCAGAGTGACAGCAGGGCGCGAACGCCGGGGACTTCACTGGACGTACGACTCGAGCGTGCCGCGGCGCCTGATGTCCAGCGTGGCGCAGTGGAACGAGCCGCCGAACGGCGCGTAATGCAGAAGTTCGCAGGGGATGGGCTCGAACCCCCACCCTTCGAGCGCGCGCAGCATGTCGGTGTGGTGCCGCTCCACGATGACCCGCTTCTCGTCGATCATGAGCACGTTCATGCTGAGCCATTTGCCGCACATTGACGTGAGCTTGAGCAGGCGCTCGTCGATCGGATTGGGTTCGGGTGCGATGAGGACGTCCCAGGAGCTCAGGGCGTCGGGCAGGTGGTCGACGTCGACGTATTCGGGGTTGATCAGCACTTTGCCGGGCGCGAGCGGGAGGAGTGTCGTGTCGATGTGCATGGGTGCACGGCAGCTGCTGGCGACCTCGTGAATGCGATAGGCGGGGCCGAGGTGGCGGCGCAGCCACGCGATGCCCATCTGGTTGGTGACGTTGCTGCGTGTGACGAACAGATCGTGTCCCGCCCGCACGAAGTCAGCCGCATCGAACACCGGCTCGTGCTCGGTGAGGATGTAGCGCATGGGCTCGTCGGCTTCGGGGGTGGAGTAGTCCGCATCGAACAGTGCGTCGGTGAGCTGCGGCCGTGGTGCCGCGGTCCAGCGCGCGCCGCGCCGGAAGTAGTCCTTGAGGATCGCGCGGTAGGAGTGGGTCTCGAAGTACCGGCAGGGCCACGCCATCGGTGTCTCGATGATCTCGTCGCCGATCACGAGCAGGCTGTCGCGCGGGCAGGCGTTGCAGAAGCCGTGCGAGGACCAGTCGGGGGTCTTGAACGGCTCCTTGTGCCTGACCGAGTCCGGGCGTCTGACCGTGATCCCGAGGGAGCGCAGGAGATCGACGAACTGGTCGAGTTCTTCCTGGGCGGGCTCGATGAGCCTGCTCGGATACTCGAAGCCTGCGGCCAGCCCTTGCAGGCGGGCTGCCCAGGGCGGGATGTTGCAGGCCACGACGGGATGGCTCGAGGGGATCACCGCGCCGTCGAGGCGCCCGACGATGATCTCCTCCAGCGGGTCCCATTCATTGTGGGAATTCACCGGCGAAACGAGTGGCTCCGCGAGGTTGTGGGGCATGGTGGTCCACCGCCTTCACTCATCCAAGTCGGTAACCCGCTTTGCCTGATTTTACTCAGGGACGGCTCGGTAAAGCTGCGCGAGACGGGAGAGCACGCCCCTGCCCCGGATGCGACAAGCCATCGGGCGGGGTGCCATGGGGGGAGACAGAAAGGTGGCGCAGCCATGGCGCGTCCGGTGTGGAGCGGAACGTTGACCTTCGGTCTCGTGTCTCTGCCTGTCCAGATGTTCACCGCCACGGACAGCCATACCGTCCGCTTCCATCAGCTGCAGCGGGGCACGTCCGACCGTGTGCGCAACAAACGGGTGAATGAACGCACCGGCGAGGAAGTTCCTCTCGACGAGATCGTCAAGGCCTTCGATGCCGGTGACGAGTACGTACTGATCGAGCCGGACGAGCTGGAGGACATCGCCCCCGGCCGCTCCAAGGCGCTGGAGATCACCGGGTTCGTCGACCTGGAGGAGGTCGCGCCGATCTTCTTCGACAAGACGTACTACCTCGGCCCCAAGGGCAAGGAGTATGCCAAGGTCTACGCGCTGCTCGAGAAGGCCTTGTCCGAGGCGAACCGAGCTGGGATCGCCACGTTCGTGATGCGTAATCATCAGTATCTGGTCGCGGTGAAGGCCGAGGCCGGTCTCCTGACGCTGCACACCCTGCACTGGGCCGACGAGATCCGTGACCCGCGCGACGAGATCGACGACCTGCCGGGAAAGACGAAGGTCACCGACCGTGAGCTGAAGATGGCGCGTCAGCTCGTGGACACACTCCGCATCGAGTGGAAGCCCGAGGATTTCCACGACACCTACCAGGAGCAGGTGGCCGCTCTCATCGAGGCCAGGCGCAAGGGGGAGTCGGTCGAGAAGGCGGAGCCCCCGGCCGAGTCCACCAACGTCGTCGACCTCATGGACGCCCTGCGGGCGAGCGTGGACCGTGCGAAGAAGCCCTCGGGCAGCGGCAGCAAGAAGCGCGGCGACAGCGGTGCACGGCCTCCGACGGATATCCGTGAAGCTGCAGCCAAGCGCCGCTCTGCCGGCGCCGGGAAGCGGCAAGAGAAAGCAGGAGGGAGGGCGGAGGGCAAGGCAGGGGGTAAGGCTGGAGGGAAGACGGGAGGGAAGACGGGAGGGCCGTCGCTCGACTCCCTGACGAAGTCCGAGCTCTACCAACGGGCCGTCGACGCCTCGGTCCCGGGCCGCTCCTCCATGAACCGAAAAGAGCTCCTCGATGCCCTGCGTGGGGCTGGGCGGCGGCATAAAGCCACGTCCTGACGTCTGACATGCCTGGGCAGAGCTCGCCGGATCGTGGTCGTGTCACCCCTCGCTGTCGCGGGCCGTGCTCCCCGCCAGAGCCCGCAGGCGCCGGGCCGCCGTGGTCACGCCGTGTCCATGCCGGGCCAGTCCCGCCCACGGGTCCTTGTCGAGGCGGTCGCCCAGGTCGGTCATCGTCCAGCGGCGTGCGGTCAGTTCGGGTGCGTCCAGTTCCCCCCAGTCCAACGGCGCGGCCACGGGGGCGCCCGGCTTGGAGCGGACGGCGAACGGAGCGACGACGGTCTGGGCGTAGCCGTTGCGCGCGACATCCAGGTACAGCCGCCCCTTGCGGGCGTCCTTGCGGGGCTCGGTGGTCAGTTCCCGCGCGTACCGTGCTGCCAGCGTCTGGGCGGCGGAGCGGGCGAAGGCCAGCACATCATCGGCGTCGTCGCGGCGGTTCAGCGGTACGACGACGTGCAGGCCCCGTGAGCCCGTGGTCATCAGGCCCGAGGGGAGGTCCAGTTCATCCAGGAGCTCATGCAGGCGATGAGCCGCACGGCGCACCGGCTTGAAGTCGTCGGCGGGCGGGTCCAGGTCGAAGACCAGGCGGTCGGGGTTGCGCGGTTTGTCCGCGCGACTCAGCCAGCGGTGCGGGGTGATACACGCCTGGCTCGCCAGGTACACCAAGGTCGCGGTGTCTTCGCAGACCACGTGCGTCACTTCGCCGCCCTCCTTGGCCACCGCGGCACGATGAATCCAATCGGGGAAGTAGTCGGAGATCTCCTTCTGGTAGAAGCGCTCTCCGTCGATGCCGTCCGGCATCCGCTCGAGCATCAGGGGCCTGCCGCGCAGTTCGGGGAGCATGCGTGGTGCCACGCGCCGATAGTGCTCGGCGAGATCGGCCTTGGTGATGCCGTCTCGCGGGAACAGTTCCTTCTCCGGCCGCTTCATGTCGAACATGCGGCGGCCGACCTGCAGTTCAACGGTGGAGCTCACGTCACCGCCTCCTTCACGCCGATGTGTCTACTGCCTCCCCCTCCGGAGGAATCATGGGAGCGGCGTGCCCCCGGTGGCGTTCATGACCTCGGCGGTGATGAAGCTCGCGTGCTCCGAGGCCAGGAACACATACGCGGGTGCCATCTCCGCCGGCTGGGCCGGCCGGCCCATGGGTGCCTGCTTCCCGAACTCCTTGGTGTCCGGGAGCGTCGCCGGGATCAGCGGCGTCCACACCGGCCCCGGAGCAACGGCGTTGACCCCGATACCGTCGTCGACCAGCATCTGCGCGAGGCCCTGGGTGAAGGTGACGATGGCGCCCTTGGTCATGGCGTAGTCGAGCAGGTGAGGGCTCGGCTTGTAGGCCTGCACCGACGTGGTGTTGATGATGGATCCGCCCGCGGGGATGTGCGGCACGGCCATCTTGCAGAGCCAGAACATGCCGTACAGATTCGTGCGCACGACGCGGTCGAACTGTTCCGTGGAAATGTCTGCGATGCCCTGCGGCTGCGACATTTGGTACGCCGCGTTGTTGACCAGCACATCGATCCGGCCGAACTCCGTCACGGCCCGCTCGACGAGCCGACGGCACTGTTCCTCTTCTCGGATGTCGCACGGCACGGCCAGACCGCGGCGCCCCGCCTTCTCGACGAGGCGAGTCGTCTCGCGCGCGTCCTCCGCCTCAGCGGGCAGATAGGTGAACAGGACGTCCGCGCCCTCGCGTGCATAGGCGAGAGCGACGGCCCGGCCGATGCCGGAGTCGCCTCCGGTCACGACCGCTGCTCGGCCCTGGAGGAGACCGCTTCCCCGGTAGGACTCCTCACCGTGGTCGGGAGGCGGATCCATCGGGCCGCTCCAGCCCGGCGGCTCCTGATCCTGCTGAGCGAACTCCGGCTGCGGGTGCTTTGTCGTCGGATCCTGCGGGGTTTCACTCATCGACGCTGTTCCTCCCTGGATTCACTTCCCAGCTTGCTCCGCGCTCCGCGCAGGCGCGAACGCTTGACGCTGCTCACGGCCTACGACCTGCGTGAAGGCAAGCCGTCGGATCAGCGGGTGTCCCGCAGACCGCACGCTCACACGTACGAGAGGAGAGCAATCGAAACCCGGGTGAGGCGACAGCCCGGCCGACAGCTTGCGGCCAGGGTGGCTCGCCGTGCGCGGCAGACCGGGGGTGCATAACCTGGCCGGGGCTGGAGGGCGAGCGGAAACGGGTCGGGTACGCGAGGCCGACGTGTGCCGGTGATGGCCGCCAGTCGGCAGTCGGCAGCCGGTATGTGGGACCAGCGGCTCGGCGGAAGGGAGCTGAGGTGGCCGAGGAGGACGCACGGCGGGCTTATCGCGGGAAGCGGAACTTCGAGCGGACGAGTGAGCCGAGCGGCGAGAGCGAGACGCGGAGCGGGAGCGAGCCGGCGCACAGCGGTGAGCATGAGCCCACGTTCGTGGTGCAGATCCACGACGGTGGTGGGCGGAGATGACAGAGCCGACCGGCCTGCTGGACACACTGCCGACCGAACTGGACGACCGCACCCGCAAGGCGGCGCCAGGCGTTGAACTGGCGGCTTCCCCGATGCTGGCGACGCTCACCGACCGGCGTGACTTCCCCCAAGGATGGCTCTTTGAGCGGAAGTTGGACGGTATCCGGGTCCTGGCGGTACGCGAGAACGGCCGGGTGACGCTCAGGTCCCGTACGGGGCGGAAGCTGGATGCCACGTATCCGGAGATCGTCGACGCGCTCGCCGCGCAGGAGTGCGAGGACTTCACCATCGACGGCGAAATCGTCGCCTACGCGCACGGTCGCACCGACTTCGCGCGGCTCCAGCAGCGCATGGGACTCACCCGTCCTTCCGACGTCGCGAAGACCGGGGTCGCGGTGACCTACTACGCCTTCGACCTGCTGCGTCTGGACGGCGTCGACGTGCGGCGTCTGCCGCTGCGCACCCGCAAGTCGCTGCTACGGCGCGCCATCGCCTTCGCGGCACCGTTGCGCTTCAGCGCCCACCGCAATGAGGGCGGACCGGAACTCCTCGCCGACGCATGCCGACGCGGCTGGGAGGGGCTCATCGCCAAACGCGCCGACAGCACCTACCAAGCGCGCCGCTCGGACGACTGGCTCAAGCTGAAGTGCTCCCAGGGCCAGGAGTTCGTGGTGGGCGGATTCACCGAACCCGCCGGAAGTCGGGTGGGAATCGGTGCGCTGCTGCTGGGTTACTACGAAGATGGTCGGCTGCGTTACGCGGGCAAGGCGGGCACCGGATTCGACCGGCGGACCCTGCTCGCCCTGCGTCGGCAACTCGACGAACTTCAGGAGGCCGAATCGCCTTTCGCGGACCGCGTCGCGGAGCGGACCGCCCACTGGGCGCGGCCGAGACTCGTGGCGCAGATCGCCTTCACGGAGTGGACGCGCGACGGGATGCTGCGCCACCCCCGCTATCAAGGGCTGCGGAACGACAAGGATCCGACCGAGGTCGTCAGGGAGCGTGCGGAGACCTGACGCGCACGCGGCCAGTAGCTCAGGCGACTGCCCAGGCCGCCTCGATCATCCGGAAGATCTCGTCCACCGCCGCCTCCGGATCGGCTGCCTCACGGGCCAGGGAATGGGCGTCGATCGCGAACCGCGCGATCGTCCGGCAGGCAGTTGTGGTCTGTGGCAGATGAGGATCCGCGGCGATGGCCGTCGCCAGCACCTCCGCATGGCGCAGCCTCATCGACTCCTCGTACTCCCGCAGTGCGGGTGATGCGTCGACCAGGCGCCAGATCGGGGCGGAACTGTCCGCCGTGCAGTGGCGCACCAGGGCCTGGATCTCGCGGCGCAGTGCGGGGATGAGGGGCTCGTGCGGCGCTCGGTCGGTGACCGCCTGCGTGAGGCGTAGCTCGAAGTCTTGGTCCTGCTCGAACACCAGGGCCTCTTTCGAGGCGAAGTGGGAGAAGAGCGTGGTGACGGCCACGTCGGCCTCGGCGGCCACGTCGCGGATGCCCACCGCGTCGTACCCGCGTTCCAAGAACAGCCGCAGGGCGGTGTCAGCGATCTTCTGGCGGGTCGCGGCCTTCTTGCGCTCACGACGTCCCGGCGGCACGGTCATGCGTCGACACTATCAAGTACAAAACAAAAACCGTTCCGAAACACTAACCGTTAGTGTTACGGTCGA
The DNA here is from genome assembly GCF_059026065.1 of Streptomyces sp. A18. Classification (NCBI taxonomy): domain Bacteria; kingdom Bacillati; phylum Actinomycetota; class Actinomycetes; order Kitasatosporales; family Streptomycetaceae; genus Streptomyces; species Streptomyces sp. A18. The sequence continues at coordinate 114,717 of NZ_JBWLKL010000016.1, forward strand.
TCGCATGAAGAGAGTGAGTTTCGCCGAGTTCGGCGGTCCTGATGTCCTGCAACTCCTGGACGCCGAGGAGCCACATGCGGGCCCCGGTCAGATACGCATCGCCGTGCGGGCGGCGGGCGTGAATCCCGTCGACTGGCGGGTCCGTGAAGGCCAGTTCCAGAAGGTTCGTCCGATCGAGCTGCCGGCCGGAGTCGGCCTTGACGCCTCGGGAGTCGTGGACGAGGTGGGCGAGGGCGTCGAAGGGGTCGAGGCCGGCGACCACGTATTCGGTGAAGGCTCGAACACCTACGCCGAGTTCGCCGTCCTTTCGGCCTGGGCCCGCATGCCTGAAGGGCTGACGTTCGAAGAAGCCGCCGGTTACCCCTCCGTGGTGGAGACCGCGCTGCGCGTCATCCGCGAGGTCGGTGTGCGGTCCGGGCAGACGCTGCTGGTCAGCGGTGCGTCCGGGGGAGTCGGGTCGGCGGTGCTGCAGATCGCCCGCGACCGGGGCATCACGGTGATCGGCACGGGCGGGGCCGCGAACCAGGACTATCTGCGCGGCCTGGGTGCGCTCGCCACGACGTACGGCGAGGGCTGGGTCGAGCGGGTGCGACAGCTCGGCCACGTCGACGCGGCCCTCGATCTCGCGGGCTCGGGCGTGATCCGCGAACTCGTCGAGCTGACCGGGGATCCGCACAAGGTGATCTCCATCGCCGATCTCACCGCGCCGGAGCTCGGCGTCCGCTTCTCCGGCATGGCCGGAAGCGTCCCAGAAGCGCTCACCGAGGCCGCGGACCTCATCTCGCGGGGCAAGCTCCACATCCCGGTCGAGAAGTCGTACGCGCTGACGGAGGCCGCGGAGGCGCACATCGACAGCCGAGCGGGTCACACGCGTGGACGCCGGGTCGTGATCATCTGAGGCGTGCGCGTGCGCGTGCGCGTGCGCGTGCGCAGGCAAGCTGAGCGCTGACCCTGGGATCCGGTGCACGCCACCGTGCTCGACAGCGCCGGCCGGGTCCGTCCGTAAGCGGGGCGCGCGTTGCAGGCGGGCAGGTGGTTCCGGTGTCTCCTCCCCGCCGGATGACGCAGTATGGATCAGGGGGTTCAGGGGCCCTCGCGGGTGCGCCGGATCCGGCGCGGAGGGGGAGGAGTGGCGATGGACGGGTATCGGTCGGAGGCCGCGGGCGCGGAGATGCGGGAAGCCGTGCGTGCCTTGTTGTCCGTGCTGGAGCCGCAGCAGGTGCGTGAGCTGCGTGCCGTGCCCGATCGGCTGGATGCGCCCGAGTTGCGGGAGTGGACGTATCTGCCCGGCCCGCGCCCCGGGCTGTCCACCGAGCATATGGACGGTCGGCAGAGCAAGGCCGTCGATGCGCTGCTGGCCGCGGCGCACAGCGCCGCTGGCGCGGAGCTGGCGCGTGGGGCGATCGAGGTGGAGCGGTATCGCCGCGCGGCGCTCGGCGGCACGGGCGGGGACCGCTACTGGCTGCGGCTCCTGGGCGACCCCGATGGCGACGGGCCCTGGGGCTGGCGGATGAACGGTCATCATCTCGCCGTCCATGTACTGATCACGCAGGCCGGGATGCGGGTGACGCCGCATTTCATCGGTGCCGAGCCCGCGCGGATCCCGAGCGGTCCGCAGGCCGGTCGCCGACTGCTGGGACCTGAGGAGGATCTGGCCCGGGAGTTGGTCACGGACCTGGACGACGGCCGGCGGGCGAGGGCGACCTTCGCCGTCGAACCGCCGGACGACATCTTGACCCGTGACGATCCGTTCGCCGATCCGGACGCGCTGCCGACCGGCCTGACGTACGGCGACATGACGCCCGGTCAGCAGGGGCTGCTCGAGCGCCTGGTACGCCGCTACCTGGACCGCGCGCCCGCGGCGTACGCGCAGGAGTGCTGGTCCGACACCGTGGCGGGTGGACTGGACGCCCTCTCCTTCGCCTGGGCAGGAGGCCGCGCGCCGGGGGAGCGGCACTACTACTGCGTTCGGGCCCCGGACTTCCTCATCGAGTACGACAACACCCAGGACGACGGCAATCACGCCCACTCGGTCTGGCGGCACATCCGCCACGACTGGGGCGCCGACCTGCTGCGCGCGCACTACACACAGCAGCACATGTGACGCAGGAGTTCCCGCGCCTGCGGGCCACGGCCATCTCCCTGGACGGAAAGGGCGGGCCGCGGCAACTGGCCGCGGGATTGGACGCGTTGCTCGGATCGTGAGGGGCCCGGCTTCTGCGGACCCCGGTACCGCCGGAAGCCCGGGTGGCGTCCTCAGGTGGACAGGCAGACGATGGAAGGAAGGGGTCGGCCGTGATGGCGTCGGCCGTGGACACCGCGACGTCGACAACTGCCTCCGCAACTGACTCCGGGACTGTTGGCCTGGACAGAAGGAGGATGTCGTCATGATCGAGGTCAAGGCGGTCGAAAAGCCGGACGAGCGACGCGATTTCCCCCGGGGACACCTCGAAGCCGTCCACCTCACGGGGCTGGACTTCGCCGTGGGCACCTTCGAGCCGGGCTGGCGCTGGTCCGAGTCCGTGGCCCCGCTCGCGGGGACCGAGAGCTGCGAGATCCACCACAACGGCTATGTCGTCGAGGGACGGATGCACATTCGCATGGACGACGGAGGCGAGGCCGAGGTCGGGCCGGGCGATGTCTTCGTGCTTCCGCCCGGACACGATGCCTGGGTCGTGGGTGAGGAACCGGTCGTGCTGTACGACTTCGCGGGAGCCATGGCTCAGGAGTACGCGAAACCGGCCGATGGATGACCCCAGTCCGCTGGCGCTCCTGACGCGGGACGCGGGACGCGGGGAGGGCGTCGGTCAGCCGACTTCCTGTTCACGCTCACGGGCTGCGGCATGCCGCAACGCGCGACAGCGGCGAAGCGCTCGCTGATCGCCGATGTGTTCCGCGGCCGTCATCGCCGCGTCGAGGACTCCGTCCATCCAGAGCCGAGGAATCCCTTGCAGGTGCTCGTCACTCGTGGTGAACCAGCGGCGAGCCGTGGCGGCGTCGGGTGTGAGCGGGACGAGGAGGAAGCAGTCCCTGGCGAGGTGCCGCCACAGACCCGCGCGCAGCCCCTGCTTGTCGGGTGGCATGTCGTGGTGCGCCTCTTCGAGTGTGCTCCACGCGCCCGAAGCGTCATCGGCCTGCCGCTGCAGCCGGGCAAGTGTGAGCAGGTTGCTCGCTCTGCCTCCCGGCCACGAGGCTTCGCTGATCGCGACGACTTCTCGCTGCACCGCCACCGCCTCGGTCACGTAGCCGAGTTGGGCCAAGAAATACTGCAGGGTGTTGAGCGTGTCCTCGGTGCGAGGCTCGCCGGCGGCCCATTCGGTCAGGAAGAAGCGGGATGTCTCGCGGTCGCCGAGGCTCGCGGCGAGGTGGGCCCATGATTTCAGGCTCTCGTCGGCCGGGGTGGCGGGGAACTGCGCGCGTTGGTCGTCGAGCCACTCCTCGACGGCGGTGTCGGTATGGCGATCCGCCGTGATGTCGTCCAGTATCCGGTCACGATCGGGGTGGGTACTGGCTCGTACGGCTTCGACGGCGGCTCCGGTACCTCCCGTGAGCAGGTGGTAGAGGTGGTAGCCGAGGGCCGTGTCGAAGCTGATGTTCTTCGCGGTCCAGTGCAGCCACAGATCCTCCACCTGCCGGTGTTCGGCGAGCAGGAAGCCTGCGAGCGTCAGATCCCGGGCCAGCCCCCAAGGAACGACCTCTTGGTAGAAGGCCGTCTCCTGCTGGAGGAGAAAGCGGAGGAGCGGCAGGTCCTGGGGGCGGCGGTCGTACTGGAGTGCCCGCAGGACGCTGCTGCGGGCAGCCTTGTTGCGGTCGATCGCGCGGCCTTCGTCCGTGTTCTCCGCGACGCAGGCCAGGCCGGGCCATGTCGCCGGGTTTCGCCGGGCTCGCTCGAGGTCTCTTCGCGGCCCGCGCAGTAGGCGCTCCTGCTCTTCAGCGGTATCCATCGTCTTCCTCTCGGTCCGGTCGATCATGACGTACGCGGGCCCGGGTACGCGCATCAATTGGGCGAGTGCGAGGACGGCTTCCGTCTCGCTCACGGTGCACGGGTGCCGCTCCGGCAAGATGGGATCAGACGGCCCCGCCTGGGGGCGCACGAGGAGTGGATCGTCCGTATGACCGCCACAGCCACGCCGTTCGACGACCTGGACCGAAAGATCGTCGCGGCCCTGATCGGGAACGCTCGGGCAAGTTTCGCCGAGATCGGTACGGCCGTGGGCCTGTCGGCCACCGCCGTCAAACGCCGGGTGGACCGGCTGCGCAAGGCCGATGTGATCACGGGGTACAGGGCCACCGTCCGGCCTGCCGCGCTCGGTTGGCGTACGGAGGCGTACATCGAGGTGTACTGCGACAGCGCGGCACCGCCTCGGCGTCTCGCCGAGGTCGCCCGCAAGTACCCGGAGATCGCGGCGGCCATGACGGTGACCGGCGCGGCCGACGCGCTGCTGCACGTCAGGGCCACCGATGTCGGGCATTTCGAGGAGGTGTTGGAGCGGATCCGCAACGAACCCTTCGTCCGCAAGACGATCAGTTACATGGTGCTGTCGCACCTGCTGCCGGAGAGCCCGGAGGCGGGGGCCAGCGAGTCCGCGCCGGACAGTTTCACGGACGACACGACAGGGGGCGCAGCGATCGTGCTCTGAAGGGCTTATTCACGCAGTGATCCTGCGTGTGTACGCAGTTTTCCCTTCTTGTCGCGCGTATCGGCGTCTTTCTACGGTGGAGGTACCCCAATCGGTACCCCAATCGTCACCGCAGAAAGCGGAGGGACCCTCTGTGCCTGTAGGAGCTGCTGCCTCGCACGTCCGTGTCCGCCCCCGGCGCTATGTCATGTGCGAGCCCCGCTATTTCGACGTGCGCTACGCCATCAACCCGTGGATGAACACGGATGATGCCGTCGACATCGAGCGCGCCCGCGACCAGTGGTTGACGCTCGTTCAGGCCTACCGCGCACACGGCCACACGGTCGAGGTGGTGGCCCCGGTGGCGGACCTGCCCGACATGGTGTTCGCGGCGAACGCCGCCGTGGTCGTCGACGGCCGGGTCTTCGGCTCCTCCTTCCACGCGCCCGAGCGGCGCCCGGAGTCCCTCGCGTACGAGAGCTGGTTCAAGGCGGCCGGGTTCGACGCCCACCATCCCGAGGCGGTCTGCGAGGGAGAAGGAGACCTGGTCCCGGCCGGCCGTTTCGTGCTGGCGGGCACCGGCTTCCGTACGCACTGGGATGCCCACCGCGAGGCGCAGGAGTTCTTCGGAAGACCGGTGATCAGCCTGGAGCTGGTGGATCCCCGCTTCTACCACCTGGACACCGCGCTGTTCTTCCTCGGCGAGGACGAGGGTGACGCGGAAGGCGGCGGAGAGGACGGCAACATCGCGTACTACCCGGAGGCGTTCTCCCCGGGGAGCCGTGAGGTCCTCCGGCGGCTCTACCCCCAGGCGGTGATCGCCACCGAGGACGACGCCGTCGCGTTCGGCCTCAACTCCGTGTCCGACGGCCGCCATGTCTTCGTCGCCCCGCAGGCCCACGGTCTCGTCACTCAGCTCGCCCACCGTGGCTACGTCCCCGTCCCCGTCGACCTCTCGGAGTTCCGCAAGGCCGGCGGGGGCATCAAGTGCTGCACCCAGGAGATCCGCTCATGAACGCCCTCGCCACCGCCCTGCCCGCCACCTCGTCCGCATCCGAGTCCGAGTCCGAGAAGCGTTCGTCGGCGCACCTGATCCGCGCCGAAGCTCCGGTGCTCGCGCACAACTACCACCCCCTGCCGGTGGTCGTCGCCCGCGCGGAGGGCAGTTGGGTGCAGGACGTCGAGGGCCGCCGCTACCTCGACATGCTGGCCGGCTACTCGGCCCTCAACTTCGGGCACCGCCATCCCGCGCTCACCGAGGCGGCGCACCGCCAGCTCGACGAACTCACCCTCACCTCGCGTGCCTTCCACCACGACCGCCTTGCCGGATTCGCCGAGCGCCTGGCCGAGCTGACCGGCCTCGACATGGTCCTGCCGATGAACACGGGCGCCGAAGCAGTGGAGAGCGCCGTCAAGGTGGCCCGCAAGTGGGCGTACGAGGTCAAGGGCGTCGCACCGGACCGGGCCACGATCGTGGTCGCCGACGGCAACTTCCACGGTCGTACGACGACGATCGTGAGCTTCTCGACGGACGAGACGGCCCGCGCCGGATTCGGGCCCTTCACGCCGGGCTTCCGAGTTGTTCCCTATAACGACCTCGCCGCGCTGGAAGCGGCCGTGGACGAGACGACCGCCGCCGTGCTGATCGAGCCCATCCAGGGCGAGGCCGGCGTACTCATCCCCGACGACGGCTACCTCACCGGTGTCCGCGAACTGACCCGGCGCACGGGATGCCTGTTCATCGCCGACGAGATCCAGTCGGGCCTGGGGCGCACGGGCCGCACCCTGGCCGTCGACCACGAATCGGTGGTGCCTGACGTCCTGCTCCTTGGCAAGGCCCTGGGCGGCGGCATCGTTCCGGTCTCCGCGGTCGTCGCCCGCCGCGACGTGCTCTCCGTGCTGCGGCCCGGCGAGCACGGTTCGACGTTCGGCGGCAACCCCCTGGCGGCGGCGATCGGTTCGGCGGTCCTCGACCTGCTGGCCACCGGGGAGTTCCAGCGGCGGGCGGCCGAGCTCGGCGACGTACTCGACCGCGGCCTTTCGGACCTCACCGGCGCGGGTGTCACCGCCTACCGGGCCCGCGGGCTCTGGGCAGGCGTGGACATCGATCCCGCGCTCGGCACGGGACGGCAGATCAGCGAACGGCTCCTCGCCGAAGGCGTCCTGGTCAAGGACACCCACGGCTCCACGATCCGCCTCGCGCCGCCGCTGACCATCACCGAGGACGAACTGCACTGTGCCCTTGCGGCCTTGAAGAAGGTCCTGGCGTGACCGGCGGCTCCTGACCGCACCGCTAGCCGGCCCTCTTCGCCCGCATCTTGCGCTGTACCCGCCTGCCCCGCGCGACCGCCAGGGGAAGGGCACGCAACCCCAACGAGGGGAAGGCGTCGGCCAGGCGGGCCTGGAACCCTCGCCGCCCGGGGACCACGGTGACCGGGCGCGGGCGGTCCAGTACGTGGCGCACCGCGGCGACGACCTCCTGGGGCGTGAGCAGTCTGCCGGAGAAGGACAGAGCCGATGCGGGGTCGTCGAGCTTGTCGTGGAGCATCGGCGTCCAGATGCCGTCGGGACAGATGCAGGAGATGTCGATCTCCTTGATCCCGGCCAGGCGCAGATCGGCGAGGGTGCTCAGGCTGAAGCCGATCGCGGCATGCTTGGACGCGGCGTACACCGCCTCGCCCGGCACCGCGGTCAGTCCCGCGAGGGACACGACGTTGACGATGTGTCCGCCCGTGCCCCGCATCGCCTCGATGGCGGCGACGGTGCCGTTGACGGTCCCGAGCGCGTTGACCTCCAGCATCAGGCGGCGTACCGCGGGCGGCTGCTCCCAGGCAGGGCCGGTCACGAGCACGCCGGCGTTGTTGACCCATACGTCTAGGCGGCCGGCCTCGGCCACGATGCGGTCCCGTGCCGCGGCGACCCGGACTTCGTCCCGCACGTCCACGGCCGCCCACGACACGTCGGGTCCGAGCTCCCCCGCCGCAGCGCGCGCCGCGTCCTCGTCGACGTCGGTCACCAGCACGCTGTGGCCGCGCTCGACCAGAGCCGCGGCGATCCGTTTGCCGAGGCCACGGCCCGCTCCGGTGACCACCGCGCCGGCGGGGGCGCGGTTCATCGCCGACCGCCCTTGATCGTGCCGTAGGCGATGCCGCCGTGGACGTAGGTGGGCAGCACCGGCCAGAACCGCTTCCACGGCGCGAGCTCCGTCGAGGGCAGGATCTGCAGCCAGCGCGGGTCCGCCTTGCACCGGTCGGCGAGTGTCTTCTCCTTGACCATCGAGTCGTACTGGTCCAGGGAGTCCTCCAGCGTGTTGGCGTTGGGACAGATCTCGCGGCCGAAGGCCTCGTGGTAGCGCCGTACGCCGGGGATCCTGGACAGCTCCGGCTGCCAGTTGTCCAGCGAGATGCCGTTCTCCGAGGAGACCCACACACCGTCGGGAGTGTTGAGCACCAGCGAGTGGTTGCCGTCGGTGTGCCCGGGGGTCCACAGCAGCGCGATGCCGGGGCCGAGTTCGACGTCCCCGTCGAAGGGGACGAACTTGTCCGGGTCGACGCCGCCGAGACCGCCGTCGACGTACCACGCCCACTGCATGGGGTGCAGGGACCGCAGAGTCGCCAGCTCGCGGCTGTGCACGAGCATCCGTGCCGCGCCGAACAGCGGTGCACGGGGGGCCGGTTCGCCGTCGATCACCTCGGTGGAGCCCAGGATCATCCGCGGGTCCTGCACGTGCAGGTGGTCGAAGGTGCAGAAGTCGATGTCGTCCGGGGTGAGCCCCAGGCGGCGCAGCACGTCGCCGGGCTCCGCGTAGTACCTCAGTACCGTCCGCTCCAGGAGTTTGCCGCCGGGGACCTTGTCGATCACCTTCCGCAGGTTGCGGTAGAACGGCGCCTCCGCGGAGCCGTCCGGCACCGTCGGCTCGAAGACCAGCGTGCGGGCCCGGCCGTCGAAGTCGTCGTACTGCACGACGATCATCCGGTTGATCATCGAGATCAGGGGGAGCGTCGGCACCGATACGGCGTCGTGGAAGGCGTACTTCACCGGATAGGGCGCCGCGGCGATGTCGACCGACTTCACCGCGTGGACCTGGCCCTGTGCCGTGAAGCGCTCCTTGTACGCGGTCGCCGCCTCGCGGACGGCCCGCAGCCGCTCCCCGCGCGGCCACACGTCGTGGACGCCGGCGAACTCGGGGATCGTTCGCGCGCCGATTCCGGTCAGGTGGTCGGTTCCGGCTTTCGCCATGGGCCACTCCTCGCTCTCGTCGTCGGGCAGCAGAATGCCCTCCTGCGCGGGGCGGGATTTGTTCTGGCGCGACAATCTCAGAACGTGCCGCGCGTCCGGCGCCGGACCTCGCTCGGGCTGGCGCCCTGCCACCGCCGTACGGCGTGACTGAGGCTGGACTGGTCGGCGAACCCCGCCATGGCGGCGACTTGCCCGAGAGGCAGGTCAGTGGTGGTGATGTAGCGCAGCGCGAGATCACGTCGTACGTCGTCCAGGATCTCCTCGAAGCCGGTCGACTCCGCGGCGAGACGGCGTTGCAGTGTGCGGGGGTGCATCGCGAGGAGCCGCGCGACATGGCCGATCGCCGGAGGGGTGGTGCCGACGCTCCTGGCCAGGGCACGCCGGACACGCGTGGAGACCAGGCGCTCCGGATCGGTGTGGTGACTGGCCAGGTAGTGGACGGCGAGGCGGCGGATCGCCGCGTTCGCGCTGCGGAACTCCTCGTCGAGCATCCGCCGTTCCACACGCAGCGCGGCGGTCGGGCACCCGAACTTCACGTCCACGCCGAAGGCGGTGGTGTAGCGGGAGACCGGCGAGAGGGGCTGGTGCGGCAGCTCCACGGAGCGAAGCCCGGCCAGGCTGCCGACCAGCGCCACCGCCCCCTGGTGGAAGAGGCTGATCCCGAGCTCCGTGGCCTGCGGGGAGTAAGGCGAATCGCGCAGATCCTTGCGGTAGGTCAGTGCGACCACTTCGCGGCGCCCCCGCGGATCCGGTTCGACGCCGACGCTCAGTGCGGGGCTGTGCACGAACATGAAACGCGAGGCACACTCCAGTGCCTCGGCCACCGTGAGCGAGGACTGGATGGCCAGCGCGAGCCGGCCGAGAATGCTGAGGTCCTGGTCGCCGGCCAGCCGGAGGCCGAAGTCAGGGCAGCGAAGCTCGCGGGCGACCGCGTCGAGCATCAGGTCGTGGCTGGTGATCGGGACGAGACCGTCCTCGGAGGTGAGCGCCTCCGGAGGGATCGCGAACCGCTCCATGAACTCCCGGGGATCGCCGCCGAGTTCGCGAACGAGCCGAGAGAACCCACGCAAGCTGGCTCCCCGAATCATCGCACCCATCGGGCGATGCTATCCCTGGCGGTGTGCGCGGGGTGCTGTGCGGCGCCGAGGTCAGTGGGCTTCATGGTGTGGCTGCGCGTCGAGTTCGGGCGGGATGGCTCCTCGTACGGTGAGGGCGGCGACGTCGCTTAGCTTCTGCCGGCCGGAGCGGGCGTGGGAGCGCAGTCGGTTGAAGGCTTCGTTCACGCCGATCCCCAGGCGGGCCGCCAGGATGCCCTTGGCCATGTCGTAGGCGATCGCGATCCTGTCGACGCTGACCGCCCCCAGGACCTGGCGTGAGATGTGTTCGTGGGCGCACTCGGCGTCGCCGCCCAACTGCATCTGGTGTAAGCCTTGCTGAGGAACTCCTCGGTGAGTTCCAGATCGTCACTGTCGAGTCGATCGGTTCCATCGTGGTTCCTGTCGTCGGTCAGGCCTGAGTCCCCATGGGAGCTTTCACACGAGCGTCGATGCCAGGCGGCCGGATGCGTCAGGCGCTCAGTGTGAGCGCGGCCGCGATCGCCGGGCCGAAGGCGCCGCCGAGCTGGTAGCAGAGGTTGAACAGGCCGATGGCGGTGGGGCGTTGCGCGCCCGGGGTGGCGGCTGTCGCGTACACCGCGAGCGTGGCCTGGCCCGCGCTGGTGGCGATGACGGCCAGCGTCGCGACCAGCAGGAGCAGCGGCGCCCACGGGGTGAGTGCGGCGGTGAGCGGAGCGAGCGCGCCGACGGTGATCAGGATCGTCAGGACCCGGGGGCGGGTCATCCGGGCCGAGGCCGCGGCCAGCGCCATGGAGAGCGCCGAGCCGGCGAGCAGGGCGACCAGCTGGCCGGTGCCGATCATGGAGGCCGACCAGTCGGTGCGGTCCCGCAACAGCTGCGGCACGGTGAAGAGCAGGGTGAAGTACGAGGTCGCCAGGGTGCAGGCGAGCGCGGCGGAGAGGACGAACGCGCGGGCGCGCAGCAGGGATGCCGGTACGAAGCCGGTGGGGTGGGAGCGGATGTGCAGGGCCAGCAGCGCGCCGGTCGCCAGGGCGGCGCCCACTGCCGGGAGCGGGTAGCGCGGGATGAGCACCAGGGCCGTGGCCGTCAGGACGAGCAGGGCGGCGCCCCGGCCGTCGAGGGGGGTGCTGCGGGACGGCGCGGACAGGTCGGCGCGGCGCATGACCGCCGGCAGGGCGAGGAGGGCGACCGCGCCGATGGCCAGGGACACCCGCCAGGAAGCGGTGTCCGCGATCGCCGAGCCGAGCAGCGGGCCGACCGCCCCCAGCGTCCCGAAGCCCGCGGTGATCACGCCCATGCGGCGGACCGAGCCCGCCAGGCTCATCGCCGCGGTGATCAGGCCCGCGCCGCCCGCGGCCTGGGCGGCCCGGCCCGCCATGGCCAGGGGCAGCCAGGGCGCCACGGCGAGGACGGCGGTGCCGGTCACGGTCAGAGTGGCGCTCAGTTTGAGCGTGGTGCCCAGACCGCGGCGGCGCAGCAGGCCCGCCATCAACGGGGTGCCGACGGCCATGGCCCAGGCGAAGACCGTGACGAGCCAGGTCGCGGAGGCGGTGCCGACGCCGAGCGATTCGGCCATGCCGGGGAGGATCAGGACGGGGCTGTTGGCGCTCGCGGCGACCGGGGTGGCCAGCAACGCGAGCCAGGCGGCGGGGACTTGGCGAGCTGCCGACGGTCGAGCGATGGATGGCGTGCGACCGGGGCGGGTCTGGGTGTGCTGAGACATGCTGGCGGCTCCGGGATGGACGGGTCGGCGGGCGAGGGCGTGGACGCCCGGAGGCGTCCGAGCGGCTCAGGCGGTGGTGACGACCTGCTCGTAGGGGAGTCGCGGTGAGCGCGGGTACCAGGCGTCCGGACCCGGGCGGCCGATGTTCACGACCATCAGCGGGGTGTGGTCGTCGTCGAGGAACTCCTTCTGCACGCCCGGGAAGTCGAACCCGGTCATCGGGCCCGCGGCCAGCCCCGCCGCGCGTATGCCGAGGATGAAGTACGCCGCCTGGAGCGTGGCGTTGAGCAGCGCCGAGTCCTCCCGGACCGCGCGGTCGGCGAAGAAGAGGTCCTTGGCCTGCGGGAAGTGCGGGAGCAGCGCGGGAAGTTCGTCGTGGAACTCGTTGTCGGCGGCGAGGATCGCGACCAGCGGGGCGGTCGCGGTCTTCGGCCGGTTGCCCTCGGCCATGAGGTCCGCGAGCCGCTCGCGGGCGTCGGCGGACCGGACCAGGACCACGCGCAGCGGCGACTGGTTGTACGCGGTGGGCGCGTACTTGACCAGGCCGTAGACCGCCTGGATCTGCTCCTCGGTCACCGGCTCGGCGGTGAAGGTGTTGGCGGTACGGGCCTCGCGGAAGAGGAGGTCCTGGGCGGCGGGGTGAAGGGCCAGCTCGGACATCGGGTGCTCCTGTCGTTCAGTCTCGACAATCTCGATAGTGAGATAAGAGCATCCGACTCTCTCAGAGTCAAGTATCTCGAAACTAAGAGAACCAACACTGATAGAGTCCTCATTGAGAGAGTTCGTATCGAGAGGAGTGATGGCGATGAGTGATGCCGTGGACGCGATCATCGGCCAGTGGGTCAAGGAGCGCCCCGACTCGGAGGGCGACCTCTGGCCTGTTCAGCTCCTCGGGCGCATCCAGCGGCTGGACGTGATGGTCGACAAGACGGTCAAGGCAACCGCGGCCGAACACGGCCTGGATGCCGGGGAGTTCGACGTCCTGACCACCCTGCAGCGCTCCGGACCGCCCTACGCCCTCACCGCCGGGACGTTCCTGAAGGCGTCCATGGTGTCCTCCGGCACGATCACCAACCGCATCGACAAGATGGAGGCCAAGGGTCTGGTGGAACGGGTGCGCGACGGGGAGGACCGGCGCACCGTGAAGATCCGCCTCACCGAGCGCGGGCACGAGGTGACCCGGGCCGCCTTCAGCGACCACTTGGCGAACTACGCGCGGCTGCTCGCCGGTGTGGACCGCGAGTTGGTGCGGAAGGCGGCCGAGGGCCTCCGGCCGGTCCTTGAAGCCCTCGGGGACACCTCCATCAAGTGAGGTTCACCTCGGCGGCGCGCTCTTCCCGGCTCTCCTCCTGATGGGCCGGGACGTCGCCGGAGGCGGTGGCACCGCGGCGCCTGCGCAGCACGGTCAGCGAAATAGCCGTGCTGAGCCCGGTGATGACCACGCACGCGATGCCGATGGTGTTGAGCCCCTGGGTGAAGGCGCTCCTGGCGGCGGTCATCAAGGCCTCGGCCTGCTCGGCGGGCAGCTCTCGGGCGGCGTTGACGGCATCCTCCATGCTCGCCCCGGCAGCCTGGGAGGCGCCTGCCGGGGTACCGGCGGGCGGTGCGATCGAGTCGCGGTAGACGGCGGCTCCGAGGCTGCCGAGCGTGGCGACACCGAGCGCGTTGCCCAGGTCGCCGCTGATGGAGGAGAGGGCCGCCGCGGAACCGCCCCGCTCGGGCGGTACGGACCCGACGACCATGTTGGTGCCCAGTGCGCCGAAGGTGCCGACACCGATGAAGATGACGACGAAACCGGCGAGCAGAAGCGGCAGTCCGCCGACCGGGTCGACGAAGACGAGCATCGCGTAACCCGCCATGCCGATCAGCAGCGAGGCGCCGATCACCGTGCCGAGTTGGAAGCGCTTGGCGAAGACCGGTGCGATCTGCGCGGCGAGGATCGACGCGACGGCCGACGGCACCATCCACAGGCCCGCCTCCATCGGCGACATGCCCTCCACCATCTGCAGGAACCCGGTGATGAACAGGTAGCCGCCGCCCGTTCCGAGCATCGACACCATCAGGATCAGCAGCGCGGCGGTGAACGCGGCCACCCTGAAGAGCTTCAGGTCCAGCAGTGGGTGCTCCAGCGTGCCCTGCCGATTCACGAACACCGCGCCGACGGCCAGGCCGACCAGGACCGCGGCGATCGGCAGCGGCTCGAAGCCGTAGCGGGCGAGCTCCTTGAGGCCGTAGATGATCGACAGGATCGACACCAGCGACAGCAGGACGCTGAACAGGTCGATCCGTCCCGCGTTCGGGTCCTTGTACTCCGGCAGCACGCGCGGCGCGACGATCAGCAGCAGCACCATGACGGGCACGCCGAGCAGGAACACCGAACCCCACCAGAAGGACTCCAGGAGCATGCCGCCGACGACCGGGCCGAGCGCGGTGCCGCCCATGAAGCAGCTGGCCCACACCGCGATGGCACGGCCACGCTGGTAGGGGTCCTGGAACATGTTGCTGATCAGCGCGAGCGTGGACGGCATCAGCGCCGCGGCGGCGACACCGAGCAGCGCGCGAGTGACGATCAGCGCTTCCGCGCTGGTGGAGTACGCGGCCGCGATCGAGGTGAGGCCGACCGCCACCGCACCGACCATCAGCAGCTTGCGGCGGCCGATCCGGTCGCCCAACGTGCCCATCGTGATGAGGAATCCGGCGATCAGGAACCCGTAGATGTCCATGATCCACAGGGTCTGCGTGCCGGTGGGCTGCAGTGCCTCGGCGAGATGGGGCAGGGCCAGGAACAGCACACTCTGGTCCAGGGAAATCAGCAGGGTGGGCAGGGCCAGCACGGCGAGCCCCAGCCATTCCCGTGTCCCGGCCTTCCGGACGGGCGCCTCGGGAGCGTTCGGTGACATGAGTCGTCCTTTCTCTGACTTGTTGTGTGGCGCTGCGTGCGGGCATCCGCCTGCGAGCGGGAGTGCTAGCCCGGGTACGGCCGGTGCGTGCGGGCGTCACGCAACACATGGCCCCACCAGGCGAGTTGGTCGAGCATGATGGTGGCCGCCGCCGTGCAGCCCTCGGGGTCCGTGGGGTGGCCGTCGTCGTCGAACTTGTCCCGGCAGTCGGGGAAGCAGACGGAGTCCCGGACGGTGACCGAGTGCAGCCCGGGGAAGATGGCGCGCAGGTCGGACACCGCGCGCAGGCCGCCCGCGATGCCGCCGTAGGAGACGAACGCGACCGGCTTCGTCTTCCACTCCTGCGCGTACCAGTCGATGGCGTTCTTCAGCGACGCCGGGAAACTGTGGTTGTACTCCGGCGTGACGATCACGAACGCGTCGGCCCGCGTCAGCCAGGGGGCGAGGTCGCGCACGGCCTGCGGCAGACGGCCGTCGAGGCTCTGCGGCAGCACGTCCGGCAGCCACACGGTGGCCAGGTCGATCACGTCGACGTCGAAGTCGTCGCGCTTGGCCGCCTCGGCGGCGATCCACTGGGCGGGCACCGGGCCGAAGCGGTTGGTGCGGGTACTGCCGATGAGCACGGCCACGTTCAGTCTGCGATCCGGCACGGGACTCCCCTCCTGGGCTTGGCTCCTTCGGACTCACGACTCACGGTGCGCCCCGCCGCTCCCGGACCTCTCCCGGTCTTCTCCCGGTGACCTCTCGGCGGGCCGAAACCGCCGGGAGGAGCGAGTCCGTCGGCAGGAGCAGGTGCCCGACGGGCGTCGGTTAGCCTGATCACCATGCGTTTGGGGGTGCTGGGACCGCTGGGGGTGTGGACGGCCGAGGGAACCGAAGTCAGGGTCCCCGAGCTGAAGGTCCGCGCCCTGCTCGCGTATCTGCTGGCCCACCGCGGCGGCCCGGTCTCCACCGACCGGCTGATCGAGGACCTGTGGGGCGACAAGCTCCCCAGCAATCCGCAGGGTGTGCTCCAGACCAAGGTGTGGCAACTGCGACGCGTCCTGGAAGACGCGGAAGCGGGCGGCCGGTCCCTGGTCGTCTCGCGCACACCGGGCTACGAACTGCGGGCAGACCCCGACACGATCGACGCCGGCCGTTTCCAGGACCTGCTCGGTCGCGCACGCAAGGCCGCCGAACCCCGGGTACGGGCAGCCCTGTTGGCGGACGCCCTCGCCCTGTGGCGCGGGCCCGCGTTCGCCGACTTCGCCGACGAGGAGTTCGCCCGCGGCGCCGCCGCCCGCCTGGAGGAACAGCGCCTGACCGCGGTGGAGGAACAGGCCGAAGCGCGCCTGGAACTGGGCGAACACGCCTTGGTCGCGGACGAGTTGGGCGCCCTGGTGGCCCTGCACCCGCTGCGCGAGCGAATGCGCGCCGCGCACGTGCGGGCGCTGTACCTGACCGGCCGGCAGGACGAGGCGCTGCGCGGCTACGCCGAACTGCGCACCCGCCTGGTCGAGGAGCTGGGCGTGGACCCCGGCTCCGAGCTGACGGACCTGTACCAGTCGATCCTCGCCCAGGACCCGGCGCTGGTCGCCCCGCCGCCCCCGGACACCTCCGCGGCCCGACCGCCGGGCAACGTACCGGCCGCCCTGACCGAACTGATCGGCCGGGGCGAGGCGGTCGAGGACCTGCGCGCGCTGCTCGCCGCCCACCGCCTGGTGACGCTCACCGGACCCGGCGGCGTGGGCAAGACCCAGCTAGCCCTCGCCACCGCCAGACGGCTCGACGCGCACTTCCCCGGAGGCATCCACCTCGCCGAGTTCGCCGCGCTCGACCCGGCGTCCACCGCCCCCGCGGCCGGGTGGACCGAGGCGTACGAGGCGCTCGGCGCACTGCTCGGGATCAGGGACGACACGGCACACCCCGGGGACGCGCCGCCGGCCTTCGCCGCACGGGTCGCCCACGCCCTGGGCGACCGATCGACCCTGCTGATCCTCGACAACTGCGAGCACGTCGCAGGACCCGGCGCGGAACTCGCCGGGCAACTCCTGAAGGCTGCCCCCGCCCTGCGCATCCTGGCCACCAGCCAGGTGCCGCTCGGCATCACCGGCGAACGCCTCCACGAGGTGCCACCGCTGCGGCGTCCGGAGTCCGCGACCGGCCTGAGCGCCGCGGACGTACGGCAGTTCAGTGCGGTCGAGCTGTTCGTGGCCCGCGCCACGGCCGCCGCTCCACGCTTCGAACTCGACGCGCACACCCTCGACGCGGTCGTGTCGATCTGCGTCCGCCTGGACGGCATTCCGCTGGCCCTGGAGATGGCCGCGACCCGCGTACGGGCGCTCGGTGTACACGAGTTGGCGGCCCGCCTCGACGACCGTTTCCACCTCCTGGCCGTGGGCTCGCGCGGCGCCCCGGCCCGCCAGCGCACCTTGCGCGCGATGATCGACTGGAGTTGGGAGCTGCTCGGTGAACGGGAGCAGGCGGTACTGCGGCGGCTGGCCGTGCACGCCGACGGTTGCACCCTGGCCGCGGCGGAGGAACTCTGCGCCGGCGAAGGCCTGGAGCGCGTGGACGTACTCGACCTGCTGGCCCGGCTCGTGGACGGCTCACTGCTCGTCATGACCGACGGGTCGGGCGGCACCGAGGGCCCCCGCTACCGGATGCTGGAGTCGGTCGCCGCCTACGCCGCCGAACGGCTCGCGGAATCCGGCGAGTCGGCCGCCCTGCAGCGCAGCCACCGCGGCTATTACACGACCCTGGCCGAGCAGGCCGAGCCGCACCTGCGGGGACACGGACAGCGCCAGTGGCTGCGCCGCCTCGACGCGGAGAACGCGAACCTGCGTACCGCGCTGGAGAGCGCCCTGGCCGCAGGGGACGGCGAGTGCGCCCTGCGCCTGGTCAACGCCATGGCTTGGTACTGGTACCTCAGGGGTCGCAACGGCGAGGCCCAACGCTCCCTCAACCAGGCCCTGTCCGCCGCCGACGCCCCGGCCGTCCTGGTCGCGAAGGCAACGGCCTGGCTCGGCGGCTTCCGGCTGCTCCTTGGCGGCAGCGCCGACCCGGTCAGCGAATACCGGAGCGCGCTGCGGCCGTACGAGGACATCGACGACCCGCTGGGCCGAGCGCACGCGCAGTGGTTCGTGGCATCCAACCTGTACGGCATCAGCGACCCGGAACCGAGTCTGCGGTTGATCGACTCCGCGCTCGCCACGTTCCGGTCGTTCGATGACCGGTGGGGCACGGCCGCGGCGCTCGCGGGCCAGTCCTTCCACGCCGAACTGCGCGGCGATTTCAGCGCGTTGCGGCGCCACGGCGAGCGCAGCCTGGAGCTGTTCCGGGAGTTGGGCGACCAGTGGGGCCAACTGAGGGCGATGGAGCCGCTGCAGGTCCACGCGGAGGTGACGGGCGACTACGAACAGGCAGGGCGGCTGCGCCGCCAGGGGCTGCGCATGGCCGAGGACCTGGAGCTGTGGCCGCAGGTGTCCTACCAGCTCTCGGGCCTCGGCCGAATCGCCCTGCTCAGCCGGGACCATCCGCGCGCCCGTGAGTTCCACGAGCGGGCCAGGCGGCTCGCGGTCGCCCAGTCGGACGCGTTCGGCGAGCAGTACGCCGAGATCGGGCTCGGCATGGGCGCACGCCGTGCCGGCGACCTGGACGCCGCCGAGACCCACATGCAACGCGTTCTGGAGATCCACCGGCAGATGGGGTACGAGCCGGAGGTGCCCTCGCTGATCCTGGCGGAGCTCGGCTTCATCGCCGAACTCCGGGACGAGCCGGACACCGCCCTGAAACTCCAGCTCGACGGCCTGACAGCGGCCCGCGGCACCGGGCTGCTGCCCCTCGCCCTGGGCCTCGAAGGCCTGGCGGGGGCACGGGCATTGGCCGGTGCGGCCGAGCACGCGGCGCTGCTCCTGGGCGCCGCGGCCGCGGCCCGCCGCTCGGTCGGCGCGCCCTTGCCGGAGGGCGAGCGGGACGACGTCGCCCGCATTGAGGCGCGCATCCGTGCCGTCCTGGACGTCGCAGGGTTCGACGGCGCGTACGAGCGGGGCGCGGCGATGAGCGTGGACGACATCCTGCGGGATGCGTCCCTCAGCGTCCCGCCCCTGCCCGCGGCGGCTGAGTGAGGGTCCCGCCTCAGCCCGGCAGAGCCTCCTCGAGCAGCGCCAGCTCTTCCGCGCTCAGCTCGACGTCCGTGGCCCGAGCCGAGTCGGTGATGGAGGCCGGGCGGCTGGCTCCGGGCACCGGGATCATGGCCGGGGAGCGGGCGAGCAGCCAGGCCAGGGCGACTTGCTGCGGGCTGACGCCGCGGTCGTCCGCGATGCGGTGGAAGGCGGTGCTCGCGGCGGTGGGGCCGGACGGGCCGTCCAGGGAGCTGCGCCGGATGCCGCCCAGCGGGCTCCAGGGCACAAAGGCCAGGCCCAGTCGGGTGCTCAGGCGCAGCTCGGGCTCGCTGTCGCGGACGGCGGGGGAGTACTGGTTCTGTACGGAGCCGAGTCCGTCGCCCAGGATCTGATGCGCCTGGCGGATCTGGGCGGTGGTGACGTTGGAGATGCCGGCGGCGCGGATCGTGCCGGCGTCGAGCAGCTCGCGCAGCGCGCCGACGGACTCCGCCCAGGGGACGGCCGGGTCCGGCTTGTGCAGCTGGTACAGGCCGATCGCGTCGACGCCCAGGCGCTTGGCGGAGGCCTCGGCGGCGCGCTCGAGGTGTTCCGGGGTGGCGTCAACGGTCCAACTGCCGTCGCCGGGGCGGCCGCGCCCGCCCTTCGTGGCCAGCAGGACGCCGGAGGTGTCGCCGCCGTAGCGGGCCAGGGCGCGGGCGATCAACTGCTCGTTGTGGCCCACCTCGTCGGCGTGCCAGTGGTAGCTGTCGGCGGTGTCGATGAGCGTGACGCCCGCGTCGAGGGCGGCGTGGACGGTGGCCATGGCCCGCGCCTCGTCGGGGCGGTGCTCGATGGACAGCGGCATGGCGCCCAGACCGATGGCGCTGACGGCGGTGCCTGCGATGGTGCGGTACTGCATGGTGGATCAGCTCCTTCAGGCGGTGGGGGACGGCTCGATGGCGAGGGCTTCGGCGACGGCACCGGGCAGCCAGTCGGTCGTACGGGAGAAGGAGAAACCCAGCTGCTTCGCGCGGGCGTTGCTCATGGCGTAGTGACGGTCGAAGGAGAACGGCGAAGCCTCATCGCCGGCCGGAACGGTCCGGTGGACGGGCGCCCGACCTGCCTGCGCGGCGACGATCGCGGTGAAGTCACGGACGTCGAGCGGGCCGTCGGAGCAGGCGTTGACCGGGCCGGTGAAGTCGGCGGTGGCCGCCCACTGCAGCAGGTCAGCCAGCTCCTCGTAGTGGATGAAGACCGTGGGCAGCGCCTGCGCGTGCACGGTGATCGCCTCGCCGCGGGCGATGCGCTCGGCGTAGTGCGCGAGCCGCCCGGTGAACTCCTGGGCGCCGCCGCCCAGTACGTGGGTGCTGCGTACGGAGGTGAACGCGAATCCGGCGGCGCGGGTGAAGACGGCTTCCGCCTGGCGCTTGCCCTCGGCGTAGTGCGCCTCCAAGTACGCGTCGTCGTGCCAGGGGAGGTCCATGGCCACCTGCCAGGTGGCTGGGTCGACGGTCTCCTCCGGAACCGGCGTGCCGACCGGCACAGCGGGCAGCGCGGCGGTCATGGGGTCGTAGACCTCGATGGTGGAGGTCATCACGTAGCGCCGGGTGCGGCCGGTGAAGGCGCGGGCGGCGATGGCGGCCTGCACCGGGGTGTAGCAGACCTGGTCCACCACGACGTCGAAGGTGCGGGAGGCGAGCGCGCCCGTCAGGGCGGCCTCGTCGTCGCGGTCGACGACGAGGTGCTCGACGCCCGAAGGCGGCGGTGTGGAACCACGGTTGATCACAGTGACCTGGTGGCCCGCCGCCAACAGACGCTGCACCAGGAGCTTTCCGAAGTAGCGGCTTCCGCCGATGACGCAGATCCTTTGCATGCCTCCATCCTGGAGACCTATCGTCAGCAGTAGAAGCCATGACTTACTGGATGCGTATTAAGGAAAACTGTTGATCGATGTGCAGCGGCTCCGCGTCCTGCGGGCGGTGGCGGAGCACGGCAGCTTCAACCAGGCGGCCACGGCTCTCCTCCTCACCCCCTCGGCCGTCTCCCAGCACGTGGCCTCCCTGGAGCGCAGCCTCGGCGCGCAGGTCGTCGCCCGCAGCACGCGCGGCGTGACCCTCACCCAGGCGGGCCGGATCATGGTCGGCGCCGCCGAATCCGTCGCCGCGGAGCTCGAACACGCACAACAGCAGATCGCTCGACTCAGTACCGGCCGTACTCAACTGACCGTCGCCACCTTCACCAGCGGCGGCAGGATCCTGCTGCCCGCCGCTGTCACCCGGCTCATGGCCGCCCATCCCCGCACCGTGCTCCACATCAGGGAAGGCGAACCGGAGGACACCCTGCCGCTCGTCCGCCAGGGGGCGGTGGACCTCGCCCTCGCCTACCACTTCGACGGCCCGCTGCCCGTAGGTCCCGGCTCCAGCGCCGGCCTGGAATGGACGCAACTCCTGGAAGACCCCTTGCACGTCGTGCTGCCACAGGGGCACCGGCTCGCCGACCGCGGCGCGCTGGACCTCGCCGAGCTGGCGGCCGAACCCTGGGTACTCGGCTGCCTGAAGACCGAGGCGTACCTGCGCCGCTACGCCGAGCGCGCCGGCTTCGATCCCGAAGTGCGCGGGACCACCACCGACTACTTCTTCGCCCGCTCGCTCGTCGCCGCGGGCGTGGGAATCTCCCTGATCCCCTCGATCGCGCTCACCCCGCTGATCCCCGGCCTGTGCACCGTCCCGATGAAGTCACCGGGTCCTGTCCGACACATCGGCGTGGCCGCGATCAACCGGAGCGACCGGCCCCATGTCACGGCGCTGATCGACGCCCTTCGTGAGGAGGCGACGCGGCAGTTTCAGGGGAGTTGAGGCCGCCACGGTCGTGCCCTTCAGCCTGCCGACCGGGGGCGCTGTGCGGCGCGATGGCGGCGGTAGTAGGACATCGTGACGGCCGCGGTCAACGGGCCCCAGAGGAACAGCGGTTGGTAGAGGATGCCGACGACGAGGTTGCCCGTGTCCGTCATGTCATCGTGCGGGAACGTCCACCACCAGGGAACATTGGCCCACAGCACGGTCAGTGCCACCGCACCGACGGCTGCTGGGACGACGGCGGCCATGGGGCGGACCGCGCGCCCTCCGATCAGCGGGATCCAGCGCGGCACGACCTCGCCCCACGGCCGTACCAGGCCGATCGTCAGGAGGGCGGCCGCCTCGCAGAGCACGCTGAGCGTCAGCATCCATACCTTGGCCCCGAACGTCTCGAAGGGACCGAAGCCCGCCTCGGTGTAGCCGGCGGGGGATCCGAAGACCATGGCGATGCGCCACAGTCCGCTCGGCAGGACCACCAGTGCGGTCAAGTGCGCGGCCCAGACCGCCCAACGGGGCGGTGCCGATACGGATGTTGTCGCGGGGGTCAGGTGAAGGCTCATGCGGATGATTCTCAGACGCACGGCGACGCGATCCGTCAGCCTGAGCGGCGGACTTGCATGCTGCCGGGGTGAGAAGTGAGCGGCATGATCAGCCGGGCGGCGGAGAGCGTCGTCATCCTCCGAGCGGAGGTGCCGCCCGGCACGGCCGCAGGCGACCGAAGTGGCCAGATGCCTCACTCAGTTGCGTCAGTTGCGTCAAATACTGGGTCAGGCGCATCAGGCGCATCAGAGCTCTGCCACACGACCCGGCCCCGGATCTGCACGGTGCCGGTCAGGTCATCGGGCAGCCTGGCGACGATCTCGCCCGTGGCGCGCTCACCGGCGGCCATCGCCTCCCACCGGCTCTTGATCACCTCGCCCTGGACCTCGGACGGACCGGTCGCCCGCTCGATGGGCAGCGGGGGCGACAAGTGATGCGTCATCACGACCCCGTTGACCGCCTGGGGCTGGTTGTTGACGACGCTCCACCGCCACGTGACGGTGGAGCCGTCCTCAGGGATCTCCGGCGACTCGTACTCGAACTCGACCTCGGCCATCTCGGCCCCTTCGTCAGGTGTGGGCGGGCTCGGGCACGTCGCCCTGTTGCAGGTCCCGGAGTTGAGCAGCAGGTTCCTACGGGGTGGCGGCGGATCCGTAGCGGTACTCGGAGACGAGGCCGCCTTGGGTGTCGCGCAGCTTGGCGGCGTCGCCGCGGTCGTTCCAGATGGGGCGTCCGCTGCCGTAGGTGTGGCCGCCCCATTCGGCGTGGATCTGGTTGGTGTAGATGCGGATGCGTTGGCCGGGCAGGAGCACGGTGCCGGGCGGGAAGGTGTAGTTCTGCCCGGCGTCGTCGGCGCCAAGGACCCAGCCGGAGACATCGGCGGGCGCGGTGCCCCGGTTGACGACCTCTACGTATTCGTCGGCCTGGGTGCGCTTGACCTCGCCCTTGAAGCGCACCGTGGTGATGTGGACGTCCGGCTGCCCGGTGCGGGCGAGCACGGCGACCAGGTCGGCGCTGTTGGCGGCGTTCTCCGGGCTGATGAACCGGGTGACGATCTGGCCGCCCTGTTTGAACCCCGTGATGACGACGGCGTACTCGGTGTTGTCGATGGTCACGGTCTCCGGTGACACCCGGGTGGGCAGGTCGACGATGTCCTCGGGGTTCGGGCCGACGTTGGGTGTCTCGTTGTGCTGGAAGCGGAAGCTGAAGTCGTGCGGGACCTGGTCCTCGAACAGGACGCGCACGGCGAGGTCGACATCGAACTGGTTCTGCGGCATGCCCTGGATCGGGAAGTTCTGGTGGGTGATGGTGCCCAGCGTGAACTCCGTTCCGTCCAGGAGGACGTCGACGGTCCCGCCGGCGAACAGGTAGCCGCTCTTGCCGCTGCCTGCGGGGATGCCCCATTTGACGTTGTCGGTGGTGAGGCCCTCGAGGTTGGGCGGGTTGATGCTGATGGCGGTCCATGTGCCTGACGTATCGACCTTGGACATCTGCTGATCTCCTCTCACCTGACGAGCGTGGGTGCCCGTCCCGGAGGGGGCGGGTTGGGTGCGAGGTGAACGTAACGCCGGGGCGACAGCCGCGGAAGATAAATGCCCTAGTGTCAGGGTGAGTTGGGATAAATGGCTGATTACTGTGAGGTCCCGCACGGGCGCTGCCCCTTCGCGTCGCGGCACGTCGCTCCAGGGACCTGCTGCCCCTGCCGCGGATCGATCGGCCCACGTGGCTGACCGGCGTTGCCGTCCGCCGCCGCGACAAAGCCGCAGGTCATGCGTTTGCGCAGGTCAGCGATGGTGGCGTAACTCCGGCGAAACACGAGGCGGAGTACGTTCGGGCAGGAACAGGAGGCATCGACTGATGGTTGAACGACGACTCATGTCGACGCGTGACCCCGGCGCACCGTCGGGGCCACGAGCTGAGCGGGCCCGCCAGGTTGCCGACATGCTGCGCCAGCAGATCACCCAGGGCGTGTTCTCCGACGGCGTACTGCCCGACGAGCGCCTGCTGACAGGTTCGTTCGGCGCGACCCGCAACGCGGTGCGCGAGGCGCTCGGCATGCTGCGTGAGGAGGGGTTGATCGTGCGCAGGCGCGGTGTCGGAACCCTCGTGGCGACCCCGAAGTACGGCCACGGCCTGGACCGTCTGACGGGCCTGGCGGAGACACTCACCGCACATGGAACGGTCACCAATGAGGTGCGCGTGGCCCGTGTGGTGGCCCATGCCCCGGACGCGGTCACCGAGCGGCTGCGGCTCCCCGCAGGTGCCGAGGCCGTGCATCTGGAACGGCTCCGCTGTCTGGACGGACGGCCCCTCTCCGCCGACTCGACCTGGCTCGCCCCGGACATCGGCCGCCCGTTGCTCGCCTGCGACCTGGCCCATCGTGATGTGTTCGACCTGATCGAGGAGACCTCCGGGATCCGTCTCGGCGCCGCCGATGTCACGGTGCACGCGGTGACCGCCGACCAGGACACCGCGCGGCTCCTGGAGGTCGACGATGGGGCCGCCCTCTTCGCCATCGACCGGCTCACCTGCCTGGCGGACGGCCGCCCCGTCGACGCGGAGTGGCTGAGAGTGCGCGCCGACCGCCTGGCCCTGCACGCCCAACTGCGGCGCGCCCCGATCCGGCCGGACCGCGCATGAACACGGTGCTCACGGATCTCGGCCCGCTCACCCTGGCGGCCCTGGCCCTGTTCGGACTCGTGGGAGGGATCGGCATCGCGGCGCTGGGTCCCGGTGGCGTACTGCCCACCATCGGGATGTTCCTCCTGACCGGCCTCTCCCCGGCCGGGGTGGCGGGGACGGCCATCGCCACCCACGTGGCGACCGGCGCGCTGGGGACCGCCGCCTACACGCGCTCGGGCCAGCTGCGCGAGAAGGCCACGCGTCGTACGGCGGTGTTGCTGGCCGCGGCTGCGCTCGTGGGAACCCCGCTCGGCGTCATGCTCAACACCCGTGTCTCCGGGCGGGTGTTCGGCCTGCTGCTCGCCGCGGCCGTGGCCCTGACGGGGATCCTGGTGTGGGTGCGCCGGCGCCGGGCGGAGCGAGCCGACGACGCCGCCGGGCTTCCCGCGGCGCTGACGGCCGCGGTCGGTGTGGCGGTGTCGGCCACCGCGGGTCTGTTCGGCCTGGGCGGCCCGATGCTGAGTGTGCCGCTGTTGGTGGCGTGCGGCCTGCCGGTCCTGTCGTCGCTGGCGGCCGCGCAGGCGCAGTCCGTGGTCATCGCGTCGATCGGAACGGTCGGGTACGCGGTGCACGGCGCGATCGACTGGCCGCTCGCGGCGCTCGTCGGAGTGCCGGAACTGGCGGGCGTCCTCATCGGCTGGCGCATCGCCCACGCGGTACCGGCACACCGCTTGACCTACGTCCTGGTCGGTACGTTGCTGGCCCTTGCGCCCTATCTCGCCCTGCATGCCTGAGGGCCTGGCACGGATGCCTCGCCCTCTGATTCGACGTACCTCTATGTTGACGAATGTCGATCCAGGGAGCACGCTTGATTCCACAGACTTCGAAGTGAGGAAGGAGTTCCGTCATGAGTGAGCAGTCCGACCTCCGCGAGAGCGTCCGGGCCGGTTACGCCGCAGCGGCCATCAAGGTCATCGACGGTGGCACGGCCTGTTGTGGCCCCGAGGCGGTCGAGATCGACGAAAACTTCGGCTCCGGACTGTACGGGGCGGAGGAGCGGGATGCTCTGCCCGGCGAGGCCGTGGCGGCATCCCTCGGCTGTGGAAATCCGCTCGCTGTCGCAGAACTGCGTGAAGGGGAGCGGGTGTTGGACCTCGGCTCGGGCGGCGGCATCGATGTCCTGCTCTCGGCCCGGCGGGTAGGGGAGACGGGCAAGGTCTACGGACTCGACATGACCGAGGAGATGCTCGCTCTCGCACTGGCCAACGCGAAGAAGGCCGGGGCCGCCAACGTCGAGTTCCTGAAGGGTGCGATCGAGTCAGTGCCGCTGCCCGCCGGAACGATCGACGTCGTGATCTCCAACTGCGTGATCAATCTGTCCGTGGACAAGCCGGCCGTCTTCGCCGAGATGTTCCGCGTGCTGGCGCCCGGTGGCCGGATCGGTATCTCGGACGTAGTGGCCGAGGATCGCCTCTCCCCCGAGGACCGGGCCGAACGCGGCGGATACGTGGGCTGCATCGCCGGAGCGCTCTCGTTCGCCGAGTACCGGCAGGGACTGGAGACCGCCGGATTCACCGCCGTCGAGGTCACCCCGACTCACGAGGTCGGCGATGGCATGCACTCGGCGATCGTCCGCGCGGCGAAGCCCGAGGGGGCCAAGCGGGTGCTGGTGCCGTCAACTGGGGCGACGGACCGGGGTACTTGCTGCGGCTGACGGACGACGAGCCTGCAGTGGTCGGGCTCCAAGTGGCCGTCCGGGTGGCGTTCAGAGGGGAGCGAGGATCATGAGAACCTCGTCGCGATCGTCGCCCGGGGCAAGTCGGAGGGCATCCGGCCACCGACCGACCTCCCTCCAGCCGAGCCGCCCGTAGAAGTCCTCCAGTCCGACGTCGCTACGGGCGGCGAGGTGCAGCTGCTCCAGCCCCATCTCGTTGCGGGCGACCTCGCGTACTCCACTCATGAGGGCAAGTCCGATGCCGCGCCCGCGTACGTCGGGGCGGGTCTGGACGTGGTGGAGCGTGCCCCAGTGTGCGACCAGCTCGAACCGGTCGCGACGGACGTTGAGCCAGCCCGCCAACTCCCCACCCACGGTCGCCGTGAGGAGTCGACTGGTTTCCGGGGAGAGCAGGTCGATGATGCGATCCAGGGCCGGGGCCACGGTGTCGGCATCGACAGGCGGGAAGGGGAAACCGGCCGCGCCACCCGTGTTGGTGACCTCGACCCAGCACTCGACAAGGGCGCGCCGGAGGCGGGGAGTTACGGCGCTGGAACACGTGAACTGCTGCAGGGTGGGGGCGTCGGAGCTCATCCCGGGATCATGGCAGCCACCTCTGACACTCCAGTGGCCCTGCCGTCCGACCTGCGGATGTAGGGATGGGAGCTCGCCACCTGAAACGGATCTGCCGGGGAGGGACCGCCGCCCGCGCGCGAGAACGGACCCGCCGGGGAGGGGGGCGCCCACGCGGGAGACGGAATCGACCGCACCTGCAACCTTCCGGTTGCAGTCGAGCGCCGGATCTGCAACCATTGAGTTGCAGATGATTCCCGGATGATTCCCGAGGGAGAGCCCCATGACTGACACCGCCCACACCGCCGCTGAACTGGCCGAGCTCGATCGCATCGCTCGGCACATCGACATCGACGCCTCCGCCGAGCGGGTCTGGGAGCTGGTCGTTCGGCCCGGTTGGTACGTCAACGACGGTGCGGTCGAGGCCGCGCCCGACCTGCGGTACGAGGGCGACGTGGCCGTGCTGCGCCATGCCTCGCTGGGCGAGTTCCGGTTCCGTACGGTGCAGCTCGACAAGCCCCGCTACGCCGCATTCCGCTGGATCGGAACCCCGTCCCGCGACGAGACCACACCCTCGACACTGGTCGAGTTCTGGATCGACGAGCGCGACGGCGGCGGGGTCACCCTGCGCGTAGTGGAGAGCGGATTCTCCGGCCTCGCCGACGACCCGGCCGCGTGGCTCAAGGAGCGCGAAGGCAACGACAAGGGGTGGCTCACCGAGCTCGAAGCCGCGAAGGCGTTCACCGAGAAGAGCGAGCCGGCCCCGGCGGCACACCCGTGACCGCCACCCTCCCCTCCGTGTGCGCCGCGCTCGGAGATGCGACACGCTGGGAGATCCTCACCCGGCTCGGTCAGGGCGCCATGTCGGCGTCCGCGCTGGCCAGGGTCCTGCCGGTGAGTCGGCAGGCGATCGGCAAGCACTTGGAGGTGCTGCGCGAGGTCGGGCTTGTGGAGTCCGAGCAGCGCGGGCGCGAGGTCGTCCACCTCGCCGTCGGTGCCCGGATCGGCGCACTGGCCCGGGAACTCGACCGGATCAGCCGCTCCTGGGAGACCCGCCTGCTGGGGATCAAGGAACTGGCGGAGCGTCCGGCGAGCGACCCCGCCGATGAAGCGACGATGGGACAGGACCGTGACTGACCAAGAGAAGAGGACCGTCGACCCCGCGCCGGCGTTTCCGCCAGTGGTCGACCGAGCCGTCTTCCAGGCCGAACTGGACGGACTGCGGGTCCGGGAGAAGGCGCACACCCGCGAAGGCGACGCGATCGCCGCGACCCGACGCCGCCTGCCCATGGTCGAGGTGGCAGCCGACCTCGAGCTGACCGGGCCCGACGGTCCGGTCACTCTGCTCGACGCGTTCGAAGGGCGTCGGCAGCTCATCGCGTACTACTTCATGTGGCACCCCGGCCACACCGCGGTCGAGCAGTGTGAAGGCTGCACCTGGGTCACCAGCCAGGTCCAGGAGCTGTCGTACCTTCACTCGCGCGACATCACGTACGCGGTCTTCTGCCAGGGCCCCTACGAGGAGAGCAGGCGCTACCGCGACTTCATGGACTGGCCCGTGCCGTGGTACTCCGCACTCCCGTCCCTGGACGAACTCCTCGTGGGGCGCCACGTCGGGATGATGCACCTCGTGTGTTACCTGCGGGACGGCGACCGGGTCTTCGAGACCTACTGGACGACCCTGCGCGGCGTAGAGGAGATGGACTACAGCCTCGCGCTCATGGACCTCACCGTGTACGGACGACAGGAGTTGTGGGAGGACTCGCCCACCGGCTGGCCCCGCGTGCAGAAATCACCGGACGACGATCAGATGCGGACCAACGGACGCCCCATTCCCCAGTGGTCGCGCCTCGAAGCCGGGCGCTCCGACGACCTCGGAGGTACGCCGTGACATCACCTGTTGGGTAGGGTCCCCGGCGGGAGGTGCGGGGGATGAGTTTCCGGTTGGCGGCGTACGCCGTGTGCATCGAGGACCGGCGGGTACTGCTCACCCGCCACGTATCACCGGAGGGCGCGAGCAACTGGACGCTCCCGGGCGGCAGGGTCGAGCAGGGCGAGGATCCCTTCGACGCGGTGATCCGGGAGGTCGCCGAGGAGACCGGATGCGCCGCCGTGGTGGATCGCCTGCTGGGAGTCGACTCACGGGTGATCCCTGCGGCCGCCGCACGTGCGGGAGTCGAGCACCAGAATGTCGGCATCTTCTACCGGGTCCGTATCACTGGCGGCCGGCTCCGGCCCGAGCCGAACGGCGACATCGCCGAGTCAGCCTGGACTCCGGTCTCCGATGTCACCGGCCTGCGCCGGTCATCGCTCGTCGACATCGGCCTCGCCCTGGCGGAGGTCCTCCCGGCAACCGGCCACGTCGATCCTGTCCCGGTCGGCGGCCTCATCCAGCACTGAAGGCATGGCCGCGCCAGAACACGGACCGCCGCTCTCAGGCGCTGATGCGGGCCCGCCGTCCCTGGACTGCCCACGCGCGAGCGGTGAGCACGATCGACCCGTCCGGCCGCGTCGGCACGCCCTCGCGCAACGTTTCGCGCAGCCGGTCGCGGGCGTCCGGGGCAAGGGTGGCGACGTAGCCGGGGGCGGGGCCCTGCCCGGCCAGGAACGGCTCCCACAGATCAGGGAAGCCGGCGAAGACGGTGGCCACCTCCAGCGGAGCGACAGCCACGTCGACGAGCCCAGCCTCCGTCCACAGCACTCGGAGGCGGTCCGGGTCGCACCCCGAGAACCGCCGGCCCTCGTCCAGTGCGGAGGCCGACGGATCCACCGCGACCGCCGCATCCCAGAAGTGACGCAGGAACGCCATGCCCTCGGTGTAGTCCCACACATACGCGGCGACCCGCCCGCCCGGCCGCACGGCCCGCGCCGCCTCGGCCACCGCCGCACCTGGCGCGGGAAGGAAGTTGAGCACCAAGCCGCTGACGGAAACATCGCACTCCGCAGGACGCACTGGCAGCGACTGCCCGTCGGCGACGGCGAAGGACGCCGAGGGGAGAGCGGCACGCGCCGCAGCCACGAACCCGGCGGACCGGTCTACCCCCACCACCTGCCGGGGCCGACATCGCGCGGCCACCGCCGCGGTCAACGCCCCCGTCCCGCAGCCCACGTCGAGCCACCGCAAACCGTCCCCGCAGTCCAGCCACGCCACGAACTCATCCGCGACCAGACGACTCCACCGGCCCATGTAGCGCTCGTAGGCGTCCCCGGCGGCCCACACGTCGAACCTGTGCTCCGTCATGCCACCACGATCCCCGACCCGGCCCCTGCGCGTCGCCCCTTCCCGGGGAGGGCGCGCGCATCGCCGCGTACGAACGACGGCCGGGCACGCCCCGGCTCACGTCACCAGGTCTTGCCGGCCTGCTCTCGTAGCGTGCGGTTGATCCGGTTGAAGAAGTTGGTCATCGCGATCTCCAGCGTGATCGCGCCCAGTTGCTCCTCACTGAAGTGGTCGGCGGCGGCATCCCAGATCTCGTCCGTCACGCCCGGCGCACCGTCCTGGATCCGGGTGGCGGCCTCGGCAAGGGCGAGGGCCGCCCGCTCCTCCTCGGTGTAGAAGGGCGTCTCGCGCCACGCGACCACGTTGTGCAGCCGCTCGTCCGTCTCCCCGGACTTGCGTGCCGCCTCGATCGCGGCGAAGACGCACGGGCTGCATCCGTTGATCTGGCTGGTCCGCAGATGGACGAGCGACAGCAGGCGCGTGTCCACGCCCCCGGAGTGAAGTGCCTTGTAGAGGTGCTGTATCGCAGTGGTCACATCGGGGTTCGCCGGGACGTTCATGCGTGCTTCCATACGGTGTGGCATGTGGCTCCTTCATCGGTTACCTGCGCCCCTTCGGGCCCGTCATCACCCATGACGGAGCAGAGCCGAGAAAGGTAACTACATGACCGACACCAGCCCGACCGAAGCGACGGACCCGATGGCCCAGGCTTTCGAGGCCCAGCGCGACCGGCTGCGCGCGGTCGCCCACCGCATGCTCGGATCGCACGCGGATGCCGAGGACGCGGTCCAGGAGGCCTGGCTGCGGCTCTCGCGCCAGGACGCGGCGACCATCCACAATCTCGTCGGCTGGCTGACCACGGTGGTCGGCCGGATCAGCCTCGACGTCCTGCGCTCGCGCCAGGCACGCCCGGAGGCGTCCTACGACGTCGGCCTGCCCGAACTCGTGGTGACGCTTGACGACGGTCCTGTTCCCGAGGACGACGCAGTGCTCGCCGACTCGGTCGGGGTCGCGCTGCTCGTCGTCCTGGAGTCGCTCGGGCCGAGCGAGCGGCTTGCGTTCGTACTGCACGACCTGTTCGCCGTGCCGTTCGACGAGATCAGCCAGATCCTCGGCAAGTCCACCGCCGCCACCAAGATGCTCGCCAGCCGCGCCCGCAGAAAGGTGCGGGCGGTCGAGCGGCCGACCGGCACCGGCCGGGAGCAGCGAGAGGTGGTCCAGGCCTTCCTGGCGGCGGCCCGCCGGGGCGAATTCGAGGAGTTGCTGCGGGTACTCGACCCCGAGGTGAAACTGACCGTCGACACCGCAGCCGGCGTGGTCGTCACCCTCGGCGCCACCAAGGTCGCGGCCGGCGCGCAACTGTCCGCCGGCGCCGCCGCGCAAGGGCGGGCGGTACTCGTCAACGGCCTTCCCGGGGTCATGTCCTGGCGCGAGGACGGCACCCCGCTCTCGGTCCTCGCGTTCGCCGTCGTCGACGGCCGAATCGCCGATATCACGGTGGTGATCGCCCCTGCCAAGCTGGCGCTGATGGACTTGCCGGATCCGGCGTAGCTCGGTGGATGGCACCGGCCCTGCTGCTCGTGCGGTTCAACCGGCAGGAGCATCAGGGCCGGTGAGGTCGCATCACGCGACGGCGGTCCCTTCGAGCTCGACCATCTGGCCGGGGATCGCCAGTCGCGTCACGCCGAGCATCGTGGAGGTCGGCGCCACCCGGGCAGCGCCCAACCGGGCCGCCAGCACGCCGTAGTGCTGGAGGAGCAGGTCGACGTCGGTCGTGTAGACGTTGAGGCGGACGAGGTCGGCGAGCGACATGCCGGCCTCGCCGAGGACGCCCTCCAGGTTGTCGACGCTGAGCGCCAACTGCGCCGCGATGTCACCGTCATGCTGGGGCTTGCCGTCACCGCTCATCGCGGTCTGCCCCGAGATGTACAGGGTCCGTGTGTGACCGGAGACGACCTCACCCTGGTTGAATCCCATGTCCACCGACCACGTCACCGGGTTGATCGCCGTTCGTTCCACTGCCACTTCAGCTCCATTCGATTCATGGGAGGTGCGCAGTCATCGGCTCGACAGCCGCCGGGGCCACAGGCTTTGACGTCGCGTCAACGAGCCTCTCAACAAATCACGACACCCTCAGTCATGTATTTCGCTAGGGTTTTCCCATGCGCGCCGACCGGTTGGTCTCACTGGTGCTCCTGCTGCGCCGGCACGGTCGGATGACGGCGGACACACTGGCCCGCGAGCTGGAGGTGTCCACCCGCACCGTGCTGCGGGACATCGAGGTACTGTCCGCGGCCGGCGTCCCGGTCTACGCGGAACGCGGCAGGCACGGCGGGTTCGCGCTGTTGCCCGGCTTCCACACCGAGCTCACCGGACTGAATCACGACGAGGCCCTCGCCGTGCTGACCGCCGGATCGGGGCGCGGCGAGCAGGTGTTCGGCCTCGGAACAGCGCTCGCCTCGGCCCTGCGGAAGGTGGTCGACGCGCTGCCGGAGAGCAGCCGGGCCTCCGCGAGCGACGCGGCCCAGCGATTCCTCGTCGACCCGGAGACCGACCTACTGTCACGCCGGCTGGTCATGGAGGACGTACCCAGCACCACCATGAGCGAGGTCAGGCGCGCGGTGCTCGCCGGACACAAACTGCGCATCCACTACGCGGCCACGGGCCAGCCGCCGCAGTGGCGCACGGTGGACCCCATCGGCCTGGTCACCGTACGCGACCGGGGCTACTTGCTGGCCACGAGATCCGGCGAGGACCGCACCTACCGCCTGTCGCGGGTGGTGGCCGCCGAGGAACTTCCCGAAGCGGCCGTGCGACCCAACCGGGTCGACCTGGACCGGATCTGGCGGGAACGCTCCGCGCAGTTCCTCTCCGGCGGCGACCACATCACCGTGCTGGTACGGGTGAATCCGATGCGGCGGGAGGAGTTGCTGGACACCGCGCTGGCTGTCCGCGCGGAAGAACCCGACGCGGACGGCTGGCTGCGGCTGGAGGTGACCTTCCAGGATTCCCGTCACGCCGATTGGGCGCTGTGGCAGCTCAGCACGGACGCGGAAGCCCTGGCTCCGCAGTCGTTGCGCATCTCCCTGCGCGACCGGGCCGCGGCGCTCGCCGCACGCTATGGGGACGCAACATCCTGAGGGTGCGAAGCCGAGCGGGTCGCCAAAACGATGAGTTTCGGGTGCGCGCCGGGTCTATGAAGGCAAAGGCCGCCGAAGCCCAGGTCAGTGTCAGTGTCGAAGCCCCGCACCCGAGGAGAGCATCATGACCGTCACGTACACGTTCGACGTCTTCTGCAGCCTCGACGGCTTTGGCTCCTACAGCGGCGGCGACTGGGGCGGCTACTGGGGCAAGCAGGGCCCCGAGTTCCTCGACCGCCGCCTCGCCGCATACAACGAGGAACAGCGGATGGTCCTGGGAGCCAACACCTTCCGGCAGTTCGTTCAGCTGCTGGGCCCGAGCACCGCGGAGGCCGAGGTCAGTGACCCGGTGAACACCCGGATGAGGAACCTGCCGACCACCGTGGTGTCGACGACGCTCGAAGCGCCCCTCGACTGGCCGAACGCGACCCTGGTGAGCGGTGACGCGGTCGACGTCGTCGCCCGGCTCAAGAAGGAGTCCCCGGTCCCGCTGCGTTCGCACGGCAGCCTGTCGATGAACCGTTCGCTGATGGCTGCCGGTCTGGTCGACCGCGTTCAGGTGACGCTCTTCCCGGTGATCACCGGTCAGACCGGGGTGGACCCGATTTTCCGCGGTGCGGCCGACTTCGACCTCGAACTGATCGAGCACCGCACGCTCGACGGCCACACACAGGAGCTCATCTACCGCCCCACCCTCCACTGACCTGGGCAGATTCGCAGGATGGCAGAGGGATCCGGGCTCTCGACAGGCGGATCGTCCGGCCCTCGCATAACCTCGTACCCGGGGTATGTCCCGAGCCCATGAGCCGCATGTGTTGCCTGTGCCGCACGTTGCCTGTGCCGCACGTGCCGCATCCGGGCAGGAGGTGTGAGGCCATGCGCTGGATCATCGCGCCCATGCTGGCTGCCGCCACCGTCGTGGCCGTCGGGTCCGGAGACCCGATCGGCAGTACGAGGCCGCCGAGCGCTGAGGCGGCACTCACTACGGTGAAGTTCACCGAGGCCGAGCGCCAGGAGACCCTCGCGTACTGGACCGCGGATCGGATGCACGAGGTCGCCGCGGGCGTCGAGCTCGGCCACGACGCCGCGTCCGTCAAACCCTGGCGCGGCGAGGCCATGAAGACGGTGGGACGCCTCTTCTTCACCAACGAGAAGGGCCAGGACTCCTACTGCACCGCCACCGCGGTCCAAAGCCGCAACCGCTCCGCGGTGCTGACCGCCGGCCACTGCGTACAGCTGCCCGCCTCCCCGGGAAACCACTACACCAACATGGTCTTCGTGCCGGGCTACGACGAAGGCAAGCGCCCGTACGGGGCGTTCGTGGTGCGGGCGGTCGCGATGCCGCGCAGTTGGGAGCAGGACGCCAGGACCGACGTCGCCGCAGTCGTGGTGGACCCGCAGAAGGGCAGGACACTGACCGACGCGGTCGGCGGCCAGACCTTGGCCCAGGGCCGCAAGCCCGGCGGCAAGGTGACCGTCTTCGGCTACCCCGACAGCCAGGAGCAGCGCGGCGAACGGCTCATGTACTGCGAGGGCAGCACGTCGACCACATCCGGAGGCACCCAGAGCGTGCGCTGCCCGATGGAAGGCGGATCCAGCGGCGGGCCCTGGCTGGCCGACTTGGAGGAGAAGACGGGGCTGGGCGAACTGGTCTCCGTGAACAGTTTCGGCGACGCGGCGGAGGGCGGCTCGGTTGCCCAGGGGGAGATCCTTGGCCCGGTGGCGGCGGAACTCAAGGCGCGAGCCGAGCAGTTGTGAGTGCCGCGGCGCTGTGATCGCGCCGCCCGGGGCTGCCTCATGTGACGATGCCTCTATGAGCGATGACAGGGGCTTGCTGGCAGACAAGACGCCGTTCCCCGAGGATCTGGACGAGCGGTTGCGCAAGCAGTTCACCTTTCTCATCGAGGTGGATCAGCTGAAGGCGATCCTGCGGCAGTCGCCGCTTGCCGCGGTCCAGCGCCGCGAGAACGACGCCGAGCACTCATGGCACCTGGCGATGATGGTGGTGCTCTTGGCCGAATACTCCGACGAGCCCATCGATGTGGGACACACCGTCCAACTCGTCCTCATCCACGACCTCATTGAGATCTACGCAGGGGACACCCCGCTCTACGACGGTGCCGCCGGGTTGGATCAGCAGGAGCGGGAAGTGGCAGCTGCTGATGATCTGTTCGCGTTGTTGCCCGACGATCAGGCACGGCGTATCCGGGCCCTGTGGGACGAGTTCGAAGCACGCGACACTCCCGAAGCCCGCTTCGCCAAGGCCATGGACCGGCTTCAGCCACTGCTGCTCAACTGGATGGCGCGCGGCGGCACTTGGCGGACACCGGGCGTCACGGCGGACGACGTGCGCAGTCGCAAGGCCGTGATCGGAGATGCCTCCCACGCGCTGTGGGAGGCCGGGCGGCGCCTCATCGATGAAGGAGAGAAGCGCGGGTGGTCTCGCGGCAGCGACTCACCGCAGTGACAGCCCCCTGTGCGCTCAGTCATTCGGCGATACGCCGGTAGCCCTGGTGTCGCGACTACAGGTGGCGGGTGATCGCGGGCAGCAGGTCCTGGAAGATGCGGCCGGTCGCGGGTTCGCCGATGGCTGCCATCTGCCAGCCGTTGCCGGAGCGGTGGACCTTGGCCATGATCTGGGCGGTGTTGCTGCCGCCGCCGGTGAGGGTGTAGCGGGCGAGTTCCTGGCTGTTGGACTCGTCGATGAGGCGGCAGTAGGCGTTCTGGACCTCCGCAAAGGTCTGCCCGGTGAAGGAGTTGACGGTGAAGATGATCTGGTCGATGTGTACCGGGACGCGTTGGAGGTCGACGACGATGGATTCGTCGTCGCCCTGTCCCGTGCCACCGACCAGGTTGTCGCCGCTGTGCTGGACCGAGCCGTCCTTGCTGGTGAGCTGCTGGAAGAAGACGACGTCGACGACCTCCTTGCCGGCGATGAGCACGGCGGAGGCGTCGAGGTCGATCTCGCGGTTCCCGGTCAGCTTGGCGAGGAACCCCTTGCGTGGGGCGGCCTGCCAGCCGAGCCCCATGCGTACGACGTTGAGGGCGCCGCCGTCGGACTTGCTGAGGCTGATCTGCTGGCCCTTGGACAGGTTCACGGATGACATGTGAGGCCGCCTGGTGGGGAGATGGTGGAAGGACGCGGGCGCCGCCGCCCGCATGCGCTGGGTCGCGATGCGAGCGGCGGGGGACTGCAAGGTGGTGTCGCCGGACACCGAGGCCGAAGCCCGTGCTGTCAGGCGTTGACGCCGAAGTCGTTCGCGATGCCGGACAGACCGGACGCGTAACCCTGGCCCACGGCACGGAACTTCCACTCCGCGCCGTTGCGGTAGAGCTCGCCGAAGATCATCGCGGTCTCGGTGGCGGCGTCCTCGGAGAGGTCGTAGCGGGCGAGTTCGGTGCCGCCGTCCTGGTTGACGACCCGGATGAAGGCGTTGCGGACCTGGCCGAAGCTGTGGCCGCGGCTCTCGGCGTCGTGGATCGACACCGGGAAGACGATCTTCGAAACCTCGGCGGGCACGGTGGAGAGGTTCACCTTGACGACTTCGTCGTCACCCTCGCCCTCGCCGGTGAGGTTGTCGCCGGTGTGCTCGACCGAACCGTCGGGGCTCTTGAGGTTGTTGTAGAAGACGAAGTGCTGGCTGGACGGGACCTTCCCGGACTCGTCCACCAGCAGGGCGGACGCATCGAGGTCGTAGTCGGTGCCCGTGGTGGTGCGCACGTCCCAGCCCAGACCCACCAGTACGGCGGTCAGGCCGGGGGCCTCCTTGCTGAGCGAGACGTTGCCACCCTTGGCCAGGGAAACTCCCACTGCTCTCCTCCTCGGTGTCTCACGTGTGGGCACGCAGCGCGGGCCCGGAAAAAAATCTACAGCACTGTAGAGGATATGGAAGGGTGACGCGGTCGGCGGCGGCACCGAATCAGCCACGTGTGGCGGTGTGTTGACGTAGCCGTTCGCGGCGCTCTTGCTCGGACAGGGGGAGACGCGCAGCAAGGCCCGCCCGCTGGCACCTGCGATGGGCACCCGAATGGGCCCATGCCGCCTGAGTACGCGGGGCCCGGGATCTGAGTATCTGGGCGGCTGTGCGGAGGGGGTCGCCCAAGTTGGATGAGGGCATGAACGCATCCGCCCCCGTCCCCGCCGCTCCCCAGCCCGTGTCGACGAAGGACCGCACGCGGTTGTGGGCCTCCGTGGCCGCCCTCCTGTTCGTGCCGATGGTGGTGGCGGCCGGTGTGTTGGTTCTCGCCTCGGAGCGGACTTCACGCTGTATGACGTACGGCGAGCAGTGCGCATCCGGACTGCCCGGCTGGCTGTTCTGGTGGAGTACGGGTGTCGGCGCCATGGCGCTCCTCTTCGCCCTGGCCGCACCGGCCGCGCGGATGCGGAAAGCCGCCCTCGCCACCCAGGTCGTCGCCGAGGGCATGGCGCTGCTGGTCATCCTCAGTCAGGCGTGACCCCGCCCCGTACCTGTCTTCGCGACAGCGGGTTGCCGACCGACCCGCTACCACCACGCCACCGCCAGCAGTGAGGTTTTACAGCTCTGTAGATGC
This sequence comes from Streptomyces sp. A18, assembly GCF_059026065.1. Lineage (NCBI taxonomy): Bacteria > Bacillati > Actinomycetota > Actinomycetes > Kitasatosporales > Streptomycetaceae > Streptomyces > Streptomyces sp. A18. Next base: position 152,571 of record NZ_JBWLKL010000016.1, read on the forward strand.
GCGTGGCAGGGTGCGGGGAATGTTCTGCGACAGCGTGGTACCCGCATTAGTCGTAAGACGTGATTGCGCAGGTATGGGTTCACTGCGGGAGGCATCTTGAGCGACACGCTGCGGTCCACGAGCACTCACGGGATACCGCTGCCCCCGCAGCGGCCCACTACCGCCCTCGAGGAGGCGTCCGGCGGCGGGGCAGTACCGGGCGGCGCAGCGGCGCGGGCAGGGAGGCCGGCCAAGAAGCGGGACTCGTTCTTCGACAACGCCAAGTACCTGGCGATCGTGCTGGTGGCGATGGGCCATGCGTGGGAGCCGCTGCGCGGTGACAGCAGGGCGGCGGCCGCGCTCTACATCACCGTCTACACCTTCCACATGCCCGC